>JBQTJH010000209.1:0-7104 GCA_052387335.1 Panacagrimonas sp.
TGGCCTCAAAGGTCATCGCGCCGTCGGCGGTATGCGCGCGTCGATCTACAACGCGCTGCCCGAGTCGGGCGTGGCGACCTTGGTCGAGTACATGAAGGAATTTGTGCGGACCAAGGGCTGAGCCGCAAAGCATTTGCCACGGAGTTCACGGATGAACACGGAGTGAGTCCGCGCTGTTCTCCGTGAGACTCCGTGTCATCCGTGGCAAAAAATTTTCGAGATCGAACCCATGTTCAAAATCCAGACCCTCAACAACATCTCCATCCTCGGCCTTGAGCGCCTGCCGCGCGAGCGCTACGAAGTCGCCTCAGAGATCGCGCATCCCGATGCCGTGATGGTGCGCTCGGCCGACATGCACAAGCTCGACATTCCAGGCACGGTCAAGGCCATTGGCCGTGCCGGTGCCGGTACCAACAACATTCCCGTCGCGGCCATGAGCAAGCGCGGCGTGCCGGTATTCAACGCGCCGGGCGCGAACGCGAATGCGGTGAAAGAACTGGTGCTCGCCGGCTTGCTGCTGGCGGCGCGCAATATCGCGCCGGCGCTGGACTTCGTGCGCAAGCTCGACGGCGACGACAAGGCCATGCACGAGGCGGTGGAGGCGGGCAAGAAGAAGTTCGTCGGCTTCGAGCTGCCGGGCCGCAGCCTGGGCGTGATCGGCCTGGGCGCGATCGGCGTTAAGGTCGCCAACGCCGCGGTCGAGATGGGCATGGAGGTCTGGGGCTTCGACCCAGCCATGACCGTCAACAACGCGTGGAAGCTGGATGCGCGCGTGCGTCAGGCGCTGTCGGTGGATGACCTGATGGCGCGCTCGCAGTGCGTCTCGGTCCATGTGCCGCTGCTGGAGGCCACGCGCGGCATCATCAATGCCGACCGGCTCAAGCTGCTCAAAAAGCAGGGCGTGATCCTGAACTTTGCGCGCGAGGCCATCGTCGACGAGAAGGCCGTGATCGAGGCGCTCGACGCCGGCAGTCTGCATGCCTACGTCTGCGACTTTCCCAGCAACGCGCTCAAGGGCAATCCGAGAGTCATCGCCACGCCGCACCTCGGCGCCTCGACCAACGAGGCCGAAGACAACTGCGCGGTGATGGTCGCCGACCAGCTCAAGGAGTTTCTGGAGCGCGGCAACATCAGCAACTCGGTGAATTTCCCGGAGGCCATGCTACCGCTGCTCCCCGGCAAGACGAGGCTGTGCATCTCCAACGCCAACGTGCCGAACATGGTCGGTCAGATCTCCACTACCTTGGCCAACCACAAGCTCAACATCGCCGACCTGCTCAACAAGTCGCGCGGCGACATCGCGTACACGTTGGTGGACGTGGACTCGGCGGTGCCGCAGACCGCGGTGGACGAGATCGCGCGCATCGAGGGCGTGCTCAATGTGCGAGTGATTTCGGCCGGATGATGGATTACAATTAGACCATATACATGACCCACTAGCGGGGCCAACAATGGACGCACTGAACGTACACGAGGCGAAGGCGCAGCTGTCCAGCATTCTCGACCGGGTCGAGGCTGGCGAAACGGTGCGTCTGGCTCGTCGCAACAAGGTCATCGCGGAAATCCGGCCGGTGGCCCCCGAACAGCCGAAGGGCAAGCGGCCGATCGGTTTGATGAAGGGGAGATTCACGGTGCCGGACAGCTTCTTTGATCCTTTGCCGGACGATTTGCTGCGCAAGATGCTCGGCGAAGACTAAAGATGCAGTGTCTGCTGGATACCTGCACCTTCTTGTGGCTGATCGAGGATTCGCGACACCTGTCGCCGCAGGTTCGCAGCCTGCTCGTGGAATCCGCGAACACGCTGTTCGTCAGCAGCGTGTCGGCGTGGGAGGTGGCCGTGAAGCACAGCGCCGGCAAGTTGCCGCTGCCCCTGCCGCTGGACGAGTTCCTCACTCAAGGTCGAGCCGGACATCGCTTGCAAGCCTTGCCCTTCGCGGAACAATGCGCGTTCCATCTACCCAAACTCCCTTCAGTCCACCGCGATCCTTTCGACTGGATGCTCATCTGCCAAGCTATTGAGCATGACCTCGTGCTGCTGACGCCAGATCCGATGATTCGCAAGTACCCCATCAAGACCCTGTGGTGATGAACACGCTCTCCGAAGCCCGCGAAAAGATTGATGCCCTGGACGAACAGATCCAGCGCCTGATCTCGAGCCGCGCGCGCATCGCGCAGGAAGTGGCGCGCATCAAGCAGAAGCAGGGCGATACCGGTGATCACTACCGGCCGGCGCGCGAAGCGGAGGTACTACGCCGCGCCATTGAGCGTAATCACGCACCTGAGGGCGGACCTTTGACCGATGAGGTGATCGCGCGCCTGATGCGGGAAATCATGTCGGCCTGTCTGTCGCTGGAATCGCCGCTCACGGTCGCCTACCTCGGGCCCGAGGGCACCTACACGCAGGCCGCGGCGCTCAAGCATTTCGGCGACGCCGTGACCGCGCGTCCGCTCGCGGCGGTGGACGAGATCTTCCGCGACGTGGAATCCGGCGCGGCGGATTACGGCATCGTGCCGGTCGAGAATTCCATTGGCGGCGTCGTCACGCACACGCTCGATGCGCTGGTGCACACCAAACTGCGCATCTGCGGCGAGGTGATGTTGCCGGTGCACCACCATCTGCTGTCGCGCGAAACGAGCCTGGCGGCGGTCGGCACGGTCTACGCCCATCCGCAGTCCTTCGCGCAGACGCGTAAGTGGCTGGATTCGCGTCTGTCCAAGGCCGAGCGCGAAGTGGTCGCCAGCAACGGCGAGGCGGCGAAGATCGCCGCCGAAAAGGGCGGCGCCGCGATTGCCGGCCTGCCGGCTGCACGCTTGTATGGTCTGAATATCCTGGCCTCGAACATCGAGGACGATCCGGGCAACACCACGCGCTTCCTGATCATCGGCAAGCAGGATCCCACGGTCACGGGCGCGGACATCACCTCGTTCGTGGCCACCGCGCACCGCAACCAGCCGGGCGCGCTGTTCACCCTGCTCAAGCCGCTGGCCGACGCGCAGATCGACATGACGCGCATCGAGTCGCGCCCGGTGCGCGGCTCGCCGGTGCCCGACTTCTATTTCTTCATCGACCTCGGTGGACACAGCTCGGACGAGCGCATCCGCGCCGTGCTCGACCAGGTGCGTGCCAATGCCGCGTTCTTCAAGATACTCGGCGCGTATCCGCGTGCGGTGATGTGATGGCTGACCCTCAAAACATTTGCCACGGATGAACACGGAGTTGCACGGAGAAAAGCGATCCTGTTTTTTGTTTTGGTCCGTGTGTATCCGTAAAAATCCGTGGCAAAAGAGCTTCTCTCGACTTCATGACTAAGCTGCCCAACGAACTGACCCGCAATGCCCTGCCCGGCGTGCTCGGGATCGAGCCCTACACGCCCGGCATGCCGATCGACGAGCTGCAACGGCGGCTGGGTCTGGCCGACGTGATCAAGCTGGCCTCGAACGAGAACCCGCTCGGTGCGAGCCCCAAGGTTGCCGCTGCGCTGGCCAAGGCCGCGCACGACAACCTCGCGCTGTACCCGGACGGCAGCGGCTTCCGCCTCAAGCAGAAGCTCGCTGCGTATCACGGCATTGACGCCGCGTGCATCACGCTCGGCAACGGCAGTAACGACCTGCTGGAATTTCTCGCGCGCATCTACGCCGGCCCCGGCCGCGCGGTGATGTTCTCGGACTACGCGTTCGCGGTGTACGCGCTCGCGGCGCAGGCGCAGAACGCGGAGCGTGCGGTGGTGCCGGCGTTTCCGGCGGATCACGCCATGCCTTACGGCCACGATCTCGCCGCGTTCGCGAAGACGCTGAAGCAGCGCGCCGACGTGAGCCTGGTGTTCATCGCCAACCCGAACAATCCGACCGGCACCTGGAACACGCCGCAAGAGATTCTCGGCTTTCTGGAACAGGTACCGCCGCAGGTGATCGTGGCGCTGGACGAGGCGTACTGGGATTACCAGGACCCGGCGCTGCGCACGGACGCGCGGCCCTGGCTGGACCGGTTTCCGAATCTGGTCATCACGCGCACGTTCTCCAAGATCTACGGCATCGCATCGGTGCGGGCCGGCTACGCACTGTCGCACCCGACGGTTGCGGACCTGCTCAACAGAGTGCGCCAGCCGTTCAACAACAACAGCTTTGCGCTGATTGCGGCAGAAGCCGCGCTGGACGACCAGGACTTCGTGCACACCTCCATCGCACTCAACACCGAGCAGCGCGGGTGGCTGGATGCGGCGTTGAAGCAGCGCGGTCTCACCGTGCTGCCCTCGCAGGCCAACTTCGTCACGGTCGGATTCGGACGCGATGCCAAGTCCATCCATCAGGGCCTGCTGGAGCGCGGCATCATCGTGCGGCCGATGGGGTCTTATGGGCTGCCCGAGTTCCTGCGTGTCACGGTGGGCTCCGCGCAGCAGAACGACCGCTTCCTCGCCGCGCTGGATCAAGCGCTCAAGGCGTGACCCGGCTTGCCGTCATTGGGCTCGGTCTGATCGGCGGCTCGCTGGCGCGTGCGCTGCGCGCGGCCAAGGCCGTGACGACCATCACGGGGTTTGATCCGGATCCCGAGCAACGCCGCCGCGCGCTGGAACTCGGCGTGATAGACCTTGCAATGGAGTCGGCTGTCGAGGCTGCGCAGGCTGCCGATGTGATCGTGCTTGCGGTTCCGGTACTGCATACTGCCGAAGCAGCGCTGGCGGTCCGCGCTGGCATGGGGCAGAACGCCATCCTGACCGATGTGGGTAGTACCAAGGTATCGGTCCTCGAAGACATCATGCGCGTGTTCGGCCAGATTCCGCCGCGCTTTGTTGCGGCGCATCCCATCGCCGGGACTGAGAAGAGCGGGGTAGCGGCGTCCCGGGTCGATCTGTTCCGCAATCATCGCGTTGTGTTGACGCCTCACGACGGACAAGACCCGGCAGCACTCGCCGACGTTCGGGCGATGTGGGAGGCCATAGGCGCGCGCGTTGTAGAGATGGAGGCGCAGTGTCACGACGCCGTCTTTGCCGCGACGTCACACTTGCCGCACGTACTGGCCTACGCCTTCGTCGACATGCTCACTCGCCTCGATAACGCGGCGGATATTTTTCCGAACGCTGGGGGCGGCTTCCGCGATTTCACTCGAATCGCCAGCTCCAGCCCGGAGATGTGGCACGACATCGTGCGTGCCAATCGCAATGAGGTCGCGGGCCTGCTTGAAAAGCAGATTGGCGAACTCCAGGAATTATTGGCCGTGATGCGAAGTGAAAATTGGGCAGAGCTGCAACAGCGCTTTGCCCGTGCGCGCGCTGCGCGTGAACGTTACTTACCCCAGATTGAATAGAGCCTGAAACCATGATCGAACTGCTGGCCAGCCCGGACGCGTGGATCGCGTTCCTCACCCTGACGATGCTCGAGCTGATTCTGGGCATCGACAATATCGTCTTCATCACCATCCTGGTCGACAAGCTGCCGGCGCATCAGCGCGATCTGGCGCGGCGCATCGGTCTGGGCGCGGCGATGTTCATGCGCATCGGCCTGCTGTTCGTGCTGAGCTGGATCATCGGCCTCAAGGAGCCCTGGTTCGCAGTGCTGGGCCACGAAATCTCCGGTCGCGACCTGGTGCTGATCCTGGGCGGCCTGTTCCTGATCTACAAGGCGACGATGGAGATTCACGAACTGCTCGAAGGCCACGAGGGGCATGCATCGGCCAAGGTCGCGCCGACGTTCGCGGCGGTGATCGGCCAGATCATGCTGATCGACATCGTGTTCTCGCTGGACTCGATCATCACCGCGGTCGGCATGGTCGATCACATCGAGATCATGATCGCGGCGGTGGTGGCGTCGGTGACCCTGATGATGCTGTTCGCCGGGCCCATCGGACGTTTCGTGACCGAGCGTCCGACGATCAAGATGCTCGCGCTCTCCTTCCTGTTCCTGATCGGCGTGGTGCTGATTGCCGGCGGTGTGGATACCGAGGTGCCGAAGGGCTACATCTACTTTGCGATGGCCTTTTCCATCGTGGTCGAGATGCTCAACATCAAGCTGCGTAAGCGCAAGACCGATCCGGTGCACCTGCACCAGCCGTATGTGGCGGAAACGGCGCGCGACGAGAACACCAAGTGAGCGGCGGTGCGCTGAACTGGACCGTGCAGCCCGGCGGACTGCCGCGCGGCACGGTGAGAGTGCCGGGCGATAAATCGATCTCGCATCGCTCGGTCATGCTCGGCTCGCTGGCCGAGGGCGTCACCGAAGTCAGTGGTTTCCTCGATGGCGAGGATTGCCTGTGCACCATGAAAGCCTTTCAAGCCATGGGCGTGCGCATCGATCGGCTCAACGACACCAGCCTGCGCGTGCACGGTGTTGGCTTGCACGGCTTGAAGTCACCGGCACATGAGCTGGATCTGGGCAATTCCGGCACCTCGATGCGGTTGATGTCCGGCCTGCTCGCCGCGCAGAAATTCCCGACCACCTTGATCGGCGACGCCTCGCTGTCGAAGCGCCCGATGCGCAGAGTCACGGATCCGCTGGCGCGCATGGGCGCGCATATCGAGTCCAACGACGGCAAGGCGCCGCTGCACATTCACCCGGTTGAACGCCTCAACGCGATCTCGCACGTCTCGAAGGTCGCGAGCGCCCAGGTCAAGAGCTGCATCCTGCTGGCCGGCCTGTACGCCGAGGGCCGCACCGACGTGCGTGAACCCGAGACCTCGCGCGATCACACCGAGCGCATGCTTCAGGCTTTCGGCGTGCACGTGGAAACCGGCTCCGGACTCGCTGCCGTGAGCAGCGGCCAGAAGCTCTCCGGCACGGCGATTCCGGTGCCGGCCGATATTTCCTCCGCTGCGTTCTTTCTTCTCGCCGCCGCCATCGTGCCGGGCTCAGACCTGCTGCTCAGCGACGTCGGCGTGAACCCGACCCGCACCGGCGTCATCGAGATCCTGCGTGCGATGGGTGCGAGCATCGAGGTGCGGAATCCGCGCACCTTCGGCGGCGAGCCGGTGGCCGATCTGCGTGTACGCGGGCAGGGCTTGCGCGGTATCGAAGTCGATCCAGCGTTAGTGGCCTCGGCCATCGACGAATTCCCGGCGATCTTTGTTTGCTTCTCGGCCTGAATCCACACACACTGCGATCGCGGATGAAGAA
>JBQTJH010000210.1:0-2648 GCA_052387335.1 Panacagrimonas sp.
CGTGACCGCAGGACTATAGGGGCTATAACCGTGCCATGTGCGCCCTTCGCTGCTGGCCGTTTTTATTGGGCGCTCCAGAAGATTAATGCCCCGACGAATCTGCATGAAAAACCGGTCAATGGCGTGAAGGCTGGCTCGTTTATACAACCACGCAAGCCGGTCCGGCGCATAGTCGCCGTAGTCGGTCAGATAGCACACTGCCTTGTCCGGCTCGCTCATGGTCGATATCGGATGCAGTAACCAGCGGTCACTCCATTTTCCGATCGGCGCCATTGCTACAAGCCGCTCTTTGATCAGCTCCACTTGCAGATGATCATCGGGCAGTGAAGGAAAACGATGGCGAGCTTTCTCCAAAGCCTCTTCTGAGATTGTCTTTGCTTTGCGCTTCTCATTGACAGTCATATCTTTGTTGATGCGAACGTAGAACGCATCTACCTCGCGCGCCTTAATCCGTTTCTGAAAAGCTGCCAGGCAGGCGGCGCGGATGCCAGATTCCTGATCGAGAAAGAAGCGGACTTTCTCGACGCCGCGAAGCAAGCGCGCCAAAAAGAAGAAATGCCCGTAAAGGGTGTATTCCGAGTGAACCTGCATGCCGTGTTTCGGAAGTTGAGTGTGGATGTCAGGAAGTACACCAACCTCTACGTCGTTGCGCGCCTCGATTTCGACATACGCGTCTTGAACATCGCGGACCACGCCAACCAATCTAACGCTCGCACGCCTCTCGCGCCTCCTGGCCTTGACGCCCCGTACGGCATCTCGGTAATCGGCTTGCAACCAAACCCGCGAGTAGCGACGAAACGCATGTGCGATCTTTTGGTCGCCTACGATGGCAGCGTCTGCTTCAACGGCGTCAGCATCCATAGTGTGGTCAAAATCCAAGTGAATGCCGAAGACGAAGCCAGATTCATTGTCCGCGCTGGCTACGGCATGCAGTGTCACGTTCCGCCGGTCAGCCTGTGAAGACCAATTGATGAGGTAATCCTGTCGATCGATGCTGACGTTAAGTCGCCGGATGGCCATTCCGTGCAGCAACCGAATTTCCTTGCTCGCCGCGAACGCGATGCACTGGTCGTAGAAGAAGCCGATTCGTTGGTACAGAGTTTCTGGGCCAATCTCCATTACCTTGCAAATGCGACGCATGGGCGATTTGTTGACCAGCAACTTGAAGATCATTTCGTTCTTGTCAGCTGCTCGCTGACGTGTCGTCGCTATCTGCGGGATCGAAAACAGATGTCGGCAGGCTTTACAGCGGAAGCGCAGCGAGCCTGTGCTGGTTTTTCCGAACCGTTGGTAGCTTTTCAGGCCAGCGCCTTCAGCCGGAACTAGGTGGTTCGCGCACTCTGGATCGGGGCATCCGGAGGCCTGGGTACGAGTCATCTCCCGGAGCATCCTGTCGCGCTCTTCACTGATCGCTAGGTTGCTCTTGACGGTTGGGGTCTCATTACAGAGCAAGCAGAGGAGCCCCGGGACGTTCATTCCGACACTCACCGCACGATAGCCGTCGTGAGGGCCTTTTGCCGCACCGCCTCGACGGATCGCGGCAAGCGGTTCTACGCCGTAGTTGGCACAGACCGGGTTCTTGCAGAAATTGACTTGGATACCGTCCGCTGCGGGAGGAATTCTTTCCGGACGGGTCAGTCCGCCAACAGCAGCCACAAAAAACCCCCGATACAAAGCGTAACGGGGGCCATCTTGCTCCGGGATCTCGCGAACATCAACAGATTAACTGAACGCCTAGGGGTTGATCCGGGCGTTTCTTTACATCGCGTGTACCTTGCGGCGAGTTTATTTCGCCGGTACCGGCTCCGGGTCGTCCATGAACTGATTCAAGTCCACGTACTCGCCGACGGCCAGATCGGTGCGCTTGAGGAAGCCGGGCTTGAAGAACCACACCACCAGGGGCAGCACGATCAGCGACAGCACCATGTTGATCAGCATGATCACGGCCATGAACATGATGGCCTTGCCGGTGGTGGTCAGGGCGGTGGTGATCGCTGCGCCCAGATCACCTTCGTGGACGTGGTACTCCTCACAGATGCGCGACAACAGATAGATGCCGTAATCAATACCCACACCGACGCCCATCACCGCAACAATCGTGGCGTTGATATCCGGACCGATGCCCAGCTGGAACATCGCCGCGTTCTGCATCAGGTTGGCGAGGTTGACCGGGATCAGCAGGAGGATCGAGGCCATGAACGACTTGTAAGCCAGGGCCGCGTCCACGGTCTCCTGCTTGTTGTCCTTGAACCAGACCGAGACCGTGGAGTGCTTGGCTTCGAAGTCCATCACATGGCCGAAGTTCAGCGGCGTGGAGCCGAACATCACGGCCTGGCCAGCGCTGTACGCGGCGCGCTTATGATGATTACCGCACCGATGAACTTTGCCGGCTTGCCATAGGTGAGCAGTGCAATGCGCTGCAGCAGCTTCTTCTGAACCAGATGGATGCCCGACTCCTAGCCCTCGGCGCCGGTGATCTGATCGACGTTACCCGGCAGCGGCGGGCAGGACAGCAGGATGGCTGCGTATTCCGAGCCAAGTCGGCCACTGATTCCGACGCAAGCCGGCCACCCATTCCGAGCGATGTCGGCCGGGCATTCCGAGGGATGCCGGCCACCCCCTGAGTGGGGCGATGTAGCGGGATAACC
>JBQTJH010000211.1:0-20601 GCA_052387335.1 Panacagrimonas sp.
TTTGGCGTCCTTCATTCTCTCCTCTTAACCTTCGGGGCGCTTCCAGTGCGCTCCGAATTTTAATCTGCCCCCTCTGCTATCTTTTTTTGGAAAACAGACCCTAGCCGGCGCATGCGCTTCCAGTACATGTCCACGGAAGCTGCCGGTGTCCCAGATCGCCACGCCGGCCGGCAGATTCATGGGGCAGTTCTCGTCCAAGGTGGCCGGCGACTGCGTGGCAAAGCGCTGCTGGGTGGAGTGCGGCGTATCAGCGGCATCGGCATGGCGCAGATCGCGCCACAGCTCGCAGGCCGCTTGCGGCAGGCTGGTGGCGCCGCCGGTGATGCTGGGGTCCAGGGCCTGCAGCAATTGCACATTGCGCGCCTCACCGCCGCCGCCCAAGCCGAGCGCGGACTGGATCAGCACGGCGTTAGCCACGATATCGTTGACGGTGAAATCCGCCGGCGGGAAGGTCGCGCGGCTACCCAACCCGACACCAAGCGTGGCGTATTCCAGCGGAATGCGCGCCAGCCCCTGCGGCGTCTGCAGGAAGTCGATGTAGGCGTTCATGCCGGCCACGAACATCTGCACGTCGTTGAGAAACATCGGGCCCAGCGGCCCCAGCTTGGCGACGGCGTTTTCGACGATGCCGCTCAGTTCGGCCTCGCTGTAGGCCGAATCCGAACCAAATTCCAGGTCCAGCCCATAGGTGGTTGACGAAGGCCCAAGCTTCTCCGAGGCGCGTCCGCGCCCGGCGAAACGCAGCACGTCGAATAGCCACAGGCGGTCCTCCGCCACCGCAAACCCCAGCCCGAACTCAGCGCTCGCGCGATCCTGCGCATCGATATACGGCACGCCCCAGCCGTCACGCCGCAGGGTCGCGGTCTTGCCGTTCGGCGCGGTCAGGGTGCGCGAAGACACGGCGTCGGCCTCGGCCAGGATCAGACCGGCGTTCTTGAAGTAGTTGCAGGCCTGGTCAGAGCTGCGCTGATGCTCGGCGACGCTGGACGGCGGATCGCAGGTATCCGACTTGGGCGGCGTCTGCGCGTGCGCCAGGCTTTCATACATGTCCAGCTGGTCGCGGTAGTACGGCGCGTAGCTCAGCTGCGGCTGCCCCGGCAACGGTCCGCCGATGCCACCATTGGGCACACCGCTACTTCCCGGCGGCACGATGCTGAGAAACTGATTTCTGCCCGGTCGGTCACGGGCACGCCCGGGTTCAGGCCAGACGCACTGGGACTATTGGCACCGCCGTCGCAGCCTGCGCTCAGACTCAGCAGCACCGCAATCAAAGCGCAGGCCGAGCCGCCCGGCTTCACCGTTGTTGCACACGACATGAGCTCTCTCCGTCCTCATGGCACATTTCTGTTTCATGTTTCACGCATTCTGCGCTCAGCCATGCGCGCGGCCCCGTACGCTTGTTCGTAATAAGGAATGGCAACGACCGGTGCATCATGGCGGTCTCAAACCGCGTCATGCCGTACCCCTCTAACCTCAAAGGAGACTTCACATGATTGCCTACACCACCATCGGCACCAACGATCTGCAGCGCGCCGGCAAGTTCTACGACAGCCTGCTGGGCGCCATGGGCGCCGGCCGCGCCATGGAATTCGACCGCATGATCGCCTGGGGCGTGAGCCCGACTGCGCCCATGTTCGCGGTGTGCACGCCCTTCGACGGCAAAGCTGCCACGATCGGCAACGGCGTGATGATTTCGCTGGGCGTAGACAAGCCGGAAACCGTGGACCGTCTCTACAAGAAGGCTCTCGAACTCGGCGCAACCGACGAAGGTGCACCCGGCCAGCGTGGCCCGGCCTTCTACATCGGCTATTTCCGCGACCTGGACGGCAACAAGATCAATTTCTTCGCGGCGACCTGATCGGCTCTAACCATCGGGCACAAAAAAGCCGGGCGAATGCCCGGCTTTTTGTTTGACGGTTCGCGATCAATCGTCGCGATCCCGACGATGGCCGCGTCGATCATCGCGACGGTCGTGGTGCCGATCATGACCATGGTGACGGCCGTGATCATGCTTGTGCTTGTACGGCTTGTGATGCTTCACGTGATGCACGTGGCGAACCGGACGCGGCTGGTAGTGGTGCACGACCCGCTGCGGCTGGCGATGGTAGACGTGATGCACACGGCTGGGCTCGCGATAGTGCACCGCATGACCGTGATAGCGGCGATCGTCGTAGCGGTACCGCCGATCATCGCGATCATCCACGGCAATGTAGGCACCGGCCGTTGCGCCAACCACGGCGCCCACCACCGATCCGTTCTGGCCGCCAAAGCCATTGCCGACCACCGCACCGACGATACCGCCCAGCGCACTACCCAGCGCGGCATCGCCGCGATCACTTGCGTAAGCCGGCGCGCCCAGGGCCGCCAGCAGACCACCCGTCAAAAGCAGAACTGATTTCTTCATGACACGACGCTCCGGTTGTTGAGATGTTGCGGGACCCAAGTTAGGGCCGGCCGGTGAATCGCATCTGAACCGCGGACACTGTTACTCAAGTTTTACAATTCGTTACATGCAGCGCCGAGCCTCAGCGCTCCAAACCCTTTTCCTGAATCACGGTGGCGGCGATCTCCTCGATCGAGCGCGTGGCCGAACTCACGAAGGGAATGCTGTAGCGGCGATACAAGCTCTCGGCCTGCCGCAGCTCGTAGGAGCATTGCGCGAGCGAGGCGTACTTCGAACCTGGGCGGCGCTCGCTGCGGATCTGGTGCAGACGCTCGGGATCATAGGTCAGACCGAAGCAGCGTTCGGCATAGCCTTCCAGCGAGTTCGGCAGCTTCTGCGTTTCCAGATCGTCTTCGGTGATGGGGAAATTGGTGGCGAAGATGCCGTACTGCAGCGCCAGGTACAGCGTGGTCGGCGTCTTGCCGCAGCGCGAGGGCGCAATCAGGATCACCTGCGCGCGCTGCATGTCACGGGTGGACTGGCCGTCGTCGTGCTCCATGGCGAAATTCATCGCCTCGATGCGCGCGTCGTAGCGACGTCGATCGTGAGCGCCGTGCGCGCGGCCCGAAGTGTGGGTGGACTTCTGGCCCAGCTCTTCCTCGATGGCGTGGATGTAGGTGTCGAACAGATCGGCGAAGCGCGCGTTGCAGGTGCGCAGCACATTGCGCACTTCGTCATTCACGGTGGTGGAAAACACCAGCGGCCGCGGACCGCTTTCGGCAACGAAGTTGATGTAGTCCACCGTGCTCTGCGCCTTCTCCACCGTGTTGATGAAGGGCAGCGTGATTTTCTTGAACTCAACGCCTTCAAACTGCGTGAGCACGGTATTGCCCAAGGTCTCGGCCGTGATACCGGTGCCGTCCGACAAGAAAAATACGGAGCGCATGATCAGGTTCCAGGATTTAAGCGAGGTCTTGGCAGCGCCTGGCCGGCTTCGCTGAGCGCGAGGCGACCCATGGCGTGCCCCAGTTCGTTCTCCGCGATCAACACGTCCAGCGCGCCCTGCTGGCGGAAATACTCGGCCTCGGCTTCGCTGTCGGCGCGCACCACCAGCCCCAGGTTGGGATTGGCAGCCTTGACCAGGTCGAACACGCGCTGCACTTCCGGATAGTTCGGAATGGCCAGCACCACCATGCGCGCCTGCTCCAGCCGCGCCTGGCTGATCAGATCGGCAATCGAGGCATCGCCGGAAATCACTTCGATGCCGCGTTTGCGCAGCCGCTCCACCGTATCGCGATTCTGTTCGACCACCAGATAGGGGACGCCGGCTTTCGCCAGATCCTTGCCAACGATGCGTCCCACGCTGCCGTAACCGACCAGCACCACGTGACGCGGCTTGTCAGGCGGTGGTGCATCAGCCGGCAGCGGTGGTTTGATCCGACGCATCCGCCACTGATCGATCCAGTCTGCTGCGCGAAACACCGCCGGATTGAGCGTGATGGACAGGATGGCACCGGCCAAAATCAGATCGCGACCCTGTTCGGGCAGCAGACCCAGCGCGACGCCCAGCGCCGCCAGGATGAAGGAGAACTCGCCGATCTGCGCCAGGCTGGCCGATACCGTCAACGCGGTGTTCAGCGGGTGGCGCAGCAACAGCACAAGTCCCATCGCCGCCAGCGTCTAGCCGACCATGATGATGGACAGCACCAGCAACACCTTGAGCGGTTCCTGCCACAGGATGGCGGGGTTGAACAACATGCCCACCGACACGAAAAACAGCACGGCAAACACGTGCTCCAGCACCTGCACCTGGTTGGCGAAGCGGTTGGTCAGCCCGGCCTCGTTGACCACCACGCCGGCCAGGAAGGCGCCCAGCGCAAACGACACGCCAAAGCCTGCGGCGGCACCATAGGCCAGGCTGATCGCCACGGCGGTGACGAACAGCGTCGCCAGTTCTGCGGAACCGGCGCGCGTGAGCTGGGCCGAAATCCACGGGAACAGGCGCAAGCCAATCACATACATCAGCCCGAAAAACACGCCGATCTTGAGGAAGGTCAAGGCCACGGTCACGGCCAAGGTGTCGCTCACACCCGGCGCATGACCCGGCGTGCCGCCAAGAAATCCCGCGAATGCCGGCAGCAGGATCAGCGCCAGCACCATGACCAGGTCTTCCACCACCAGCCAGCCGACCGCAATGCGGCCCTTGATGCTGTCCACCAGTCCGCGATCCTGCAGCGCGCGCAGCATCACCACGGTGCTAGCGACTGACAAGGCCAGACCAAACACCAGCGAAGCGCCCAGCGACCAGCCCCAGGCCATTGCGGCGACCGCGCCCAGCACGGTCGCGACCGCGATCTGCACGATCGCGCCTGGCAGCGCGATACGCCGCACCGCCCACAGGTCGCGCACAGAAAAATGCGTGCCGACGCCAAACATCAGCAGGATCACGCCGATCTCGGCCAGTTCGCCGGCGATGCTGCTATCGGCCACGAACCCCGGCGTAAACGGCCCCACCACGATGCCCGCCAGCAGGTAACCCACCAGCGGCGGCAGACCCAGGCGCATGGCCGCGAAGCCCGCCACGAAGGCCAGGCCCAGGCCAACCGAAACGGTACCAATCAGGGGAAGCTCGTGCGGAATAACCATCTGTGCAGTCCTGTTCTCCCGCGGTTTCAGGTTTTTATTCGAATAACACCAGCATCTTGCGAGCAAGGTTCCGACAATGGCGACAGTGTCGGCGTTTCTTCCGGCTGAATCCAGACCAAAGCATGGGACCACAAGAACGGCGGCAGTTGCGCCGGTTAGAATTGCCACCCGCCGCGGTCCCCCCCGGCCTGTTCCCTCAACCCATTCAGGAATCCAACGAGTGAGCGCACACGTTCTTTGGTACTCGCGCCTTCGCATGCACGACGTCGAAATCGTCGGCGGCAAGAACGCCAGCTTGGGCGAAATGATCTCCAACCTCGCAGCGTCCGGCGTCAAGGTGCCGAACGGCTTTGCCACCACCGCTGACGCCTATCGCGAATTTCTCAAGCACGAGGGCCTGGACGCGCGCATCAGCGCCCAGCTCAAGGCGCTGGACATCGAGGACGTCAAGGCCTTGGCCGCGACTGGCAAGACCATCCGCGACGCGGTGGCCAAGGCGCCCTTCCCAGCCCAGCTGGAAAAGGAAATTCGCGAGGCCTACAACGTGCTGGTGGAAGAATCCGGCACCGAAATCTCGGTGGCGGTGCGCTCTTCGGCCACCGCCGAAGATCTTCCCGACGCCTCCTTCGCCGGTCAGCAGGAAACCTTCCTCAACGTCACCGGCATCGACAACGTGCTGCACGCGATCAAGGAAGTGTTCGCGTCCTTGTTCAACGACCGCGCGATTTCCTACCGCGTGCATCATGGCTTCGAACATGATCAGGTCGCGCTGTCCGCCGGCGTGCAGCGCATGGTGCGTTCGGATCGCGGGGCTTCCGGCGTGATGTTCACCATGGACACCGAGTCGGGCTTCCGCGACGCCATCTTCATCACCGCCTCCTATGGTCTGGGCGAAGCCGTGGTGCAGGGCGCGGTGAACCCCGACGAGTTCTACGTCTACAAGCCCGCGCTCAAAGCCAAGCGCCCGGCCATCCTCAAGCGCGGCCTGGGCGAAAAAGCCAAGAAGATGGTGTATTCGCAGGAGCGCAAGCTGGGTCGCACGGTGGAATTCGTGCCGGTCGTCACCGAGGAGCGCGGCAAGTTCTGTTTGAGCGATGCTGATGTCGAAGCGCTGGCGGTGCAGGCGCAAACCATCGAGGACCATTACGGTCGGCCGATGGATATCGAGTGGGGCAAGGACGGCGTCGACGGCCAGCTCTACATCCTGCAGGCGCGCCCGGAAACCGTGCAGAGCCGCGCTTCCGCCAACGTGCTGCGCCGCTACAAGCTCAAGGGCAAATCCAAAGTGCTGACTGAGGGCCGCGCCATCGGCCAGAAGATCGGTG
Source organism: Panacagrimonas sp. (assembly GCA_052387335.1). Classification (GTDB taxonomy): domain Bacteria; phylum Pseudomonadota; class Gammaproteobacteria; order Nevskiales; family Nevskiaceae; genus Panacagrimonas. Next base: position 6,355 of record JBQTJH010000211.1, read on the forward strand.
CCGGCACCGTGCGACTGATGAAGGGTCTGGACCAGATGTCCAAGGTGCAGAACGGCGACGTGCTGGTCACCGACATGACCGATCCCGATTGGGAACCGGTGATGAAGCGCGCCAGCGCCATCGTCACCAATCGCGGTGGCCGCACCTGTCACGCCGCGATCATCGCGCGCGAACTGGGCATTCCCGCCGTTGTGGGTTGCGGCAACGCCACCGAGATTCTCAAGGACGGCCAGAGCGTCACCGTGTCCTGCGCCGAGGGCGACACCGGCCACATCTACGACGGCCACATCGACTTCCAGGTCGATGAAGTGGCGCTGGACCAGATGCCGGATATTCCGGTCAAGATCATGATGAACGTCGGCACGCCGGAGCAGGCCTTCGACTTCGCCAGCCTGCCGCATCGCGGCGTGGGCTTGGCGCGACTGGAATTCATCGTCAACCGCCAGATCGGCATCCACCCGCAGGCGCTGCTGGAGTTGGATCGCCAGCCGCCGGACGTGCGCCGCCAGATCACCACGATGATCTCGGCCTATGCCAGCCCGCGCGACTACTTCGTCAAGCGACTCGCAGAAGGGGTTGCAATGATTGCCGCGGCGTTCGCGCCCGAGCCGGTGATCGTGCGCATGAGCGACTTCAAGTCCAACGAGTACGCCAACCTCGTCGGCGGCAAGAAGTACGAGCCGCATGAAGAGAATCCCATGCTCGGCTTCCGCGGTGCCTCGCGCTACATCGCGCCCTCGTTCCGTCCCTGCTTCGACATGGAGTGCGAGGCGCTCAAGTTCGTACGCGACGAGATGGGTCTGACCAACATCAAGATCATGATTCCGTTCGTGCGCACCATTGGCGAGGCCAAGCGGGTGAACGAAATCCTTGCAGAGAACGGCCTGGCGCGCGGCAGCAACGGTCTTGAACTGATCATGATGTGCGAGCTTCCGAGCAACGCCGTGCTGGCCGATCAATTCCTCGATCACTTCGACGGCTTCTCCATCGGCAGCAACGACATGACCCAGTTGACCTTGGGTCTGGATCGCGACTCGGGTCTGATCGCGCACCTGTTCGACGAGCGCAACGACGCGGTCAAAGCCATGCTGCACATGGCCATCGACGCCTGTCGCAAGCGCGGCAAGTACGTCGGTATTTGCGGACAAGGCCCCAGCGATCACCCGGAGCTGGCGAAGTGGCTGCTCGACGAGGGCATCGAGAGCATGTCGCTCAACCCGGACACGGTGGTCGAGACCTGGCTGTTCCTGGCCGGCGGCACCAAGGCCTGAACATGCGGGCAGCACCGCGACTCGCGCGTGTGCTGCTGCTCATTCTTGGATTGGCGGCGTGTCAGTCCAGCAGCGCTGCGTTCGATTACTACGTGCTGGCTCTGTCCTGGTCGCCCGAATACTGCGCGTCCGACGCCGCCAGACCGGGCTCGAAACAGTGCGCGCAGTCGCGAGAATTCATCGTTCACGGTTTGTGGCCGCAGTACGAACGCGGCTATCCGGAATTCTGCGATACACAGACCCGCGTGCCGCAACGCACCGCAGACCAGCTCGCGCCGCTGATGCCGGATCGTGGTTTGGTCTTCTATCAATGGAAGAAGCACGGCAGCTGCAGCGGCCTGTCGCCCGAGGCCTATTTCGCTCAACTCGAACGCGCTGGACGCGCCATCCAGATTCCGCGTGAAGCGCTGGCTGCCGCTGGCAAGCGGCGCGTCAAGGGAACAGACCTCGAAGACGCCTTCATTCAGGCCAACCCGGGTTTGACCGCCGACGCCATCGTGTTTGAATGCAGCCGTCAGAATCTGCGCGAGGTGCGGATCTGCCTGAACCGCGCGCTCAAGCCCCGCGCCTGCGGCGCTGATCTCAGAGAGCGCTGCGGCACACAATTGAGCGTGCGCCCCAGCGCGCAGTGAGCGAACAGGACGGCAGCATGAACTGGACACCCGATTGCTGGCAGCACAAGCCTGCGGTGCAGCAGCCGACGTATCCGGACGCCTCTGCGCTGGCCCGCGCGGTGGAACATCTGCGTCATCTGCCCCCGCTGGTCACCTCCTGGGAAGTGGATGCCTTGCGCGCTCAGCTTGCTGAAGCCGAGACCGGTGAGCGCTTCGTGCTGCAGGGTGGCGATTGCGCCGAGTCTTTCGCGGATTGTCGTGCCGACATCATCACCAATCGCCTGAAGGTCTTGTTGCAGATGTCGCTGGTGCTGGTGCACGGCATGAAGACCAAGGTCACACGCCTGGGCCGTTTTGCCGGTCAGTACGCCAAGCCACGTTCCGCAGACACCGAGACCAAGGACGGCCTCAGCCTGCCCGCCTATCGCGGTGACTTGGTCAACGCGCCGGCATTCACCGCGGAGGCGCGCAACCCTGACCCGCAGCGCCTGCTGGCCGGGCACCAGCACTCGGCGATGACGCTCAATTTTGTGCGCGGCCTCATCGACGGTGGCTTTGCCGACCTGCATCACCCGGAATACTGGGATCTGGCCTGGGTGCAGCACTCGGTGCTCGCCGCTGAATACCAGGCGCGCGTCGACAGCATCGGCGATTCGCTGCGCTTCATGGAACGCCTGGCCGGCACCGAGCTGCACGCGTTCAACCGCATCGACTTCTTCACCAGCCACGAGGCGCTGCTGCTGTGGGCCGAACAGGCGCAGACGCGCCAGGTGCCGCGCAAGACCGGCTGGTACAACCTCTCGACGCACTTCCCGTGGATCGGCATGCGCACTGCGGCGCTCGACGGCGCGCACGTGGAGTATTGCCGCGGTATCGCCAACCCGGTCGGCGTGAAGATCGGACCCAGCATCACCGAGGACTGGCTGCTCGGGCTGTGTCGTGCGCTCAATCCTGCGAATGAACCCGGCAAGCTGGTGCTGATCCACCGCATGGGCGCGACGAAGATCGGCGAACACCTGCCGCGGCTGATCGAATGCGTGGCCAAGGCCGGCCTGCGCGCCTTGTGGATCTGCGATCCCATGCATGGCAACACGCAGACCCTGGGCAGCGGCGTGAAGACGCGCCGCTTCGACGACATCCTGTCGGAAGTCACTCAAGCCTTCGCGCTTCACGCCGCCTGCGGCTCGCGACTCGGTGGCGTGCATCTGGAACTCACCGGAGAAGACGTGACCGAATGCCTCGGCGGCGCGCGCGATCTCACCGAGAAAGACCTCGAGCGCGCCTACCGTTCGCAGGTCGACCCACGCCTCAACTACGAGCAGGCGATGGAGCTGGCGCTGAAGATGGCGGCGCTGCGCTGAGCCTGGTTACGTCAGCGGCAGCGGCTTTGCGGGCCGGAATATCTGCAGGTTCTGTTCGCCGCCTTTCTCCATCACGCGGCGGTACGCCGGCCGCGCCTGCATGCGCCGGACGTAGTCGATCAGCACCGCGCGACCTTCGAGGTGGCCGCAGGGCTCGGCGAGTTCCAGCACCCAGGTCATGTTGATGTCAGCGGCGGAAAATCCGCTGTCCAGGAAATGCGGCCGCTTCGACAGCACGTCGCTCATGTACGCGAAGCTGTGCGCGATCTCGTTCAAGAAGATGCCGCGCAGCGCCTCGCCGCAGCCGTTGACGGTCATGCCATCAAGCAGATCGAACACGACCGGGCCCATCGCCGAGCCCTCGGCGTAGTGCAGCCAGAAGCAGTAATCGGCGAATTCCGGATGCGGCTCGGGAATGCTCAGCCGCCCTCCGGCCACGCGACGGGTCACATAGTCGATGATCGCGCCGGACTCGGCGAGCGCACCGTGACCGGGTCGCGCGGGTGGACCACGATCTCGTAGTCGAGCCCCAGTTCTTCCATCAGCCACAGGATGCGCTGTTAGCGCGAGTGGGTCAGATGATGCACCTTGAGCATGCGCGTTCTCCCTTGCGGATTATTGACGAGATCTCAGACCAGCCCCTTGTCCTGCAGCTCGTCCTTCAGATACGCGTAGTAGATGGGCGCGGCGATGAGTCCGGCAATGCCGAATGCGGCCTCCATCAGCAGCATCGCCACCAGCATCTCCCAAGCCTTGGCGCGAATACGCGAGCCGATGATGCGAGCGTTGAGAAAATATTCGAGCTTGTGGATCACCACCAGATAGGTCAGCGAGCCCACCGCAATGAACAGCGACTGGCTCAGGCTGACGATGACGATCACGGTGTTGGAAATCAGATTGCCAATCACCGGCAGCAGGCCGCACAGGAAGGTCACGGCGATCAGGGTCTTGGTCAGCGGCAGGTTGACGCCCATCAGCGGCAGCATCACGGCCAGATAGAGCCCGGTCAGGAAGGCGTTGAATGCTGCAATCCACACCTGTGCGAACACCACGCGACGAAACGAGCGGCTCAGGCGCTCGGTGCGTTCCACTAGGGCCTCGGCCAACGGACGACGCACGGTGACGGTGATCACCTCGCTCAGCGACAGCAGCGCGCCCACGACCATGCCGATCAGGATGTGCGCCAGCGCACGGGCGAAGTCCTTGCCCACCCCCTGCAGATCGGCAGAGTGCGCACGCAGCCACTGGGTCACCGACTCGCGCAGCTCTTCGGCCGTGTCCGGGATGTAGGCCAGGGTCCAGACCGGCAAGCGGCTGCGCGACTGATCGATGATCTCGGCGAGCTTGGTCAGCAAGGCGGAAAGATTGCCGGCGTCGCTGCGGAAGAAAGCGATAGCGCCAAAGATCATCAGGCTCAGACCGGTCACCACCAGGGCGGCGATCAGAGCCACGATGATGATGCGCGCCCAGTCGCGACTGATCTCGGTGCGCCGTACCAGCGGTGTCAGCACACGCACCAGTTCAAATACCAGCAGACCGCCGAGCAGCGCCGGCAAGAGCCTGAGCTGCAGTACCAGCAGCAGTGCCGCACCCATCAGCACCCAGGCGATGATCTCGAGACGGGTGAGATTCTGGGCGGACAGCGCGCTGTGGTTCATAGGGGCGATCTGCAAGGATGCTTTCTAGGGCCTGTTGACATATGTTTGGTCGCAGCGATCAAACATATGTCAACAGACCCTAGTTTTGCGCAGGTCGGCGTTCAGGCCGGAAACACGCGCTTGATCGAGCATCGGCGGTCATCCCGAAAGCTGACCTGCAGCGGCCGTGCTGAACCTGCAACGCGTGACCCAGCATATCGGGAAGCCGCGCCATCAGTGAGAGTGCCCCTGCCCTTCGCCATACGGCTGCGCCACCCAACGGCGTCCACCACAACGCAGCAGCGATAGCAGGTACAGCGCCAACATCAGGCTCAGTGATTCCAGCAGCCAGGCACCGGCCAGACCGCCCAGGAGCGGACCCAGCAGCAGAATCAACACCAGCCGCAGCGGCCGATCAGGCGTAGCTGCAGTCGAGGGCGTTGGCGCCATCCAGCAGCGCAGCAGACAGCTCAAGGTCACGAACAGCACCGCCGCCCAAACCGATCCAAATACCGCGAAGGGCAAGGCCAGAAAAGGTAAGGCCCAGGCGGCGTAACGCCCCACCGGCAGCGCCAGCACCACCGCCAGGGTCCACCATGGCCAGCCCGCACTGATCGCCACGGGATTGGGCGAATTGGCCAGCAACAACGCCAGCGCGCTGATAATGGCCAGAGTCCAGCCAGCGCTACGGTCCAGTGCAACGCGAAACTGGCTGCGGGCATTCTGCACAAGGCGCAGGCCCAGGCTCGTACTGCCGGGCACCGCGCCCGTCGGGTTCGGCATGGGCTCGGCCAGCGCGCTCAGCACCGGCGCCAGCACCAGCACTGGCACGATCACCACGGCCAGATTCAATACGGCGCGCAGAAAATCGATCAGCGCGTCGGCATGCGGGTCCAGTACGTCGAGCGCAATCAGGCCCGCCAGCGCGGTCAGATTGCCCAGGCCCTCGAACGGCGGCGGCGCGTCGCGATGCACGGAATCTTCTTCCAGGTGCGGTCGGCCGAACACCACGTGCAGGATCGAGCCTGCAACCAGTGCCTGGAACCAGGCAAAGCCGCGTTCACCGATCACTTCGTTCAATTCCAGCCCGAATACGTAGCCGGCCACGGTGCCGCAGCACATCAGCACCAGTGTGATGCTGGGCCATCGCGGCCCGAAAACCGGCGCCATCACCCACCACACCACCAGACCCACCGGTACGCTGTGCACGATCACGGCGACGGCCAGCGCATCGTGCGCATGACCGTGTTGGGCACCCTGTGCTGGAGCCAGCGCCACACCGTCGCCAATGCTATGCAACAGCAGGCCCAGGATGGCCAGCGCCAGAGTCGCCAGATGGGCCTTGCGCCGCGCCTGATGCAGGCCGTGTTCGACCAGGCTGGGACCAATGGCCCCCAGCGCCAGGAAGCCCAGGCTCCAGGCGCCGCCGTCGCCGTAGGCGCCGGGCACCACCTCCAGCAAGACCAGGCCGGCAATGCTCACCAGCACGAACCCGTCCAGAAAGGCGAGCACGGCTGGGCGCGGACGCGCCAGCGCGTACAGCAGGGGGCCAGAGCTCAGGGCAGCCAGGGTGGCGAACAGGGGCAGGACCGTCATCACGTCATTGATCCGGCCGGACGAATCGCGGTGGCGCATGGAGAGAGGCGCGCATTATTTCATGTCGTCCGCAGCGGCTGCGCCAGAGCGTTACATCACGCGCGGCATAATGGCGGATATGGCGCAGATCCTGGTTACCGGCGTGGCCGGCTTCATTGGCTTTCACCTTGCGGCGCGCCTGCTGCGCGAGGGCCACGATGTGCTGGGCCTGGACAATCTCAACGACTACTACGACCCGCAGCTCAAGCACGCGCGTCTGGCGCAGCTGCGTTCACAGCACAGGTTCGGCTTCGCCCAGATCGATCTCGCCGATATCGACGGCATAGCCCGCGTGTTTGCGCAGACGCGCTTTGATGCGGTCGTGCATCTGGGTGCGCAGGCTGGTGTGCGTTATTCGCTGCAGAATCCGCAGGCCTATATCAGCAGCAATCTGGTCGGCTTCAGCCAGGTACTGGAAGGCTGCCGGCAGCAGCGAGTGCCGCATCTGATCTACGCCTCCTCGTCTTCGGTCTACGGCGCCAATGCGCGCCTGCCGTGGTCGGTGCGCGACAACGTCGATCACCCGGTCTCGCTCTACGCCGCCACCAAGAAATCCAACGAGTTGATGGCGCACGCCTACGCGCACCTGTACGGCCTGCCCTGTACTGGCCTGCGCTTCTTCACCGTCTACGGCCCCTGGGGGCGGCCGGACATGGCGTATTACAAGTTCACCCGCGCGATGCTCGCCGGAGAACCCATCGAGGTGTTCAATCATGGACAGATGCAGCGCGATTTCACGTATATCGATGACGTGGTGGATGCAGTGCTGCGCTTGCTGAATCAGCCGGCGTTGCGCAACGCCGCGTGGAACGCAACGACGCCCGATCCCGCCAGCAGCGCGGCGCCCTACCGCCTGTACAACATCGGCAACCACCGTCCGGTGTCGCTGCTGGACTTCATTGCCACGCTGGAACGTCTGCTTGGCGTCAGGGCGGTGACGCGTCTGCTGCCGATGCAGGCGGGCGACGTCGCCAGTACCTATGCCGAGGTCAGCGACCTGCGGGACGCCGTGGGCTTTGCGCCGTCCACATCGCTGGAGCAGGGCCTGACCCAGTTCCTGCGCTGGTATCGCGACTACCACGTCAGCTGAATCACATGGCCATCGCAGCAAAAACCCTGTTCGACTCTGCTACCGGCCGCGGCCGCGTGATCCGTCAGATCGACATCGCCTGCATCATCATGGACGGCGCCGGCGCCGTAGTGGTGAACATGCAGGACCTGATGCAGGCACAGAAATGGGCGCAGTCAAAACCGCCGAGCAGCAATCTGCTGTCTGATCGCGGTCGTTTCCTTGAACAGTTCAACGTCATGATCGCGCGCCCAGGCACACAGCAGGGCACGCGCGGCAACGAACGCCAGTTGGAAAAGCTGGCCTATGCCATGAAGCAGGCCGGCTACGATCTGAGCGAATGGACGCTGCCGCAGGAGTTCAAGGATCCGAACTACTGGATGCGCAAGGCACAACCGCCAGAAGCCAAGGCCGCACCGCAGACCGACGCGAGTGACGAGCCGGAGGCTCCGGTCTGAATCGCGCGCCATCGCTCGCAAGGCCTGCTGCAGTTTCAGGAGCGATCCAGCGCCGCCAGCACCGCACGTGCTTCAGCGCGACGTCCGGCATCGGCATCTTCGCGCCCGGGTCGCGGCGGCGCCGCCAGCGCCTTGAGCAAATAGGCACGCGCGCCCGCCTTATCTTCCTGCTTGATCAACAGCTCGGCCAGGAAGAAGTTGGGATCGATGCCGTCGGGGTTCAACGCCAGCGCTTTGTCCAGATACTGACGGGCTTTGCGTTTGTCACCGAAGGCCAGCGGCCAGCCCGGCACATTGGCATAGAGGCTCCCCAGCGAGGTGTAGATCGAGCCGTCGAGCGCGTTCGCGTCCAGCTTCTCGGCCGTATGCAGCAGTTCGCGCGCGTGCTTGACCCTGGCCAAGGCGCCTAGCCCGCCTTCGAACTTCGCGTGGCTGGACAGCACGATCGCCTGCCACACCAGCGGTTCAGCGCGCCCTGCGTTGCTGTTCACAAGCGCGGCGGCCTGTTGCTCGAGCGCCTCGAATGCAGCGTTCTTCTGCGTCGTAGGCACCGCGTAGTAGGCCTTGGCCCAGTCATGCTGCAGCGCGGCCAGATCGTCCGGCAGACCAGCCGCGCGGGCGCCGCCAAAAGCACACAGCCACAACAGTGCAATGGAAAGAGCGGTATTGAAAGCAAGGTTCAACATGGGAGTGTCCTCAGAATTGGAAAGGGATCAGGCAACGCGCTCGAGCGCGTAGGGCCGCATCTGCCCGGCCTGCTTGACCAGTGCGCCGTCGACCAGGCGCGGGAACAGCGCATTGAGACGAACGAACAGCTTTTCCGGCCAGCCGAGATAGCGTTCGCGGCGATTGCACTCGATGGCTGACACCAGCGCGGCGGCCACCGCCGCCGGCTCGTCCTGGTTCATGTACACGGCACGCGCCATGCGTTCCACCGCGCCGGCGTTGAGCGCGGTGCGTGTGTAGCGTGGCGCGAAGTACAGGACATCCACCTTCGACCCGGCCAGCTCGCGCCGCAACGCCTCCGAGAAGCCGCGCAGCGCGAACTTGGTCGCCGAATATGTAGCGAAGCAGGGGAAGCCGATGGAGCCAAAGATCGAGCCGACGTTGACGATCAGCGCCGGCGGCTGCGCGCGCAGCGCCGGCAGCGCGGCCTGGATCAGGCGCATGGGTGCCAGCACGTTGGTGCGCAGCAGGCCTTCCATCACGTCTGCCGGCGTGTCGTCGAAGTCGCCGAAATGGCTGACACCCGCGCAGTTCACGGCCAGGTTCAAGCGAGGGCCGAGTTGCAACGCGTCGTGCACCACGCGCTCCGCACCACCGGGTGCGAGCAGATCACCGACGACGACCTCCGCGCTGCCGCCGCACAGCGCGATCTCGGTGGCCAGATCACGCAGCGGTTCCAGACGTCGGCCGGACAACACCAGCCGCACACCGCGGCGCGACAGCGCCAGCGCGACTTCGCGGCCGATGCCGCCGCTCGCGCCGGTCAGCAGGCAACGGGAATGTTCGAGGCGCATGAGGCGTGCTCCTGGTGCAAGTGGCGGAAGATGTCGCCGTAGAGGCGGCTGAAGCTGCGCGAGGCGTGGACGATCGCGGCGCTGTCGCTGGGCTTGTCGAAGCCGTCGACCAAGTCGTTGAAGAACTGCACGTGGCCAATGTCCAGCGCGCCGTGCGAGTTGAGATAGCTGAAGGCCTTCTTCGGCAGCTTGAGTGCCTGAGCAATCTGGCCGGCGGCGTTCGTCGCCAGCGCGGTGCTCGCGCCTTCCAGCACGTGCACCATGCCGAAGAAACCCACCGGGTTGCCGCGCTGCACGGTGTCGTATGCGTAGGCCACCATCACCTCGGTGGCGTGGGCGGGACGGCCGCGACGCACCGCTTCGGCATCGCCGCCGCAGGCCGCGATGTCGTTGAGGATCCACTCCTGGTGGCCGACCTCGTCCTCGATGTAGTGAACGAGCTTTTCGCGCAGCCACTCGTAGTCGTCAGTCAGCCGCGCGCCGCAGGCCATCATCAGCGGCACGGTGTGCTTCACGTGGTGATAGGCCTCGGTCAGGAACGCGGTGTACAGCGGCACGCTGACCCGGCCGGCCATTGCATCGGCGAACAGCGGCAGCGAGAGAAATCCGGCGCGCGCCTGCTGCGTTTCGCGCTCCAGCACTTGATGAAACGTCATGGGATGCAAACCTCCTGAGGTTTTGCGGGGTAAAGGGTGTCAAGCCGCGCGCCGTAGACGGCGGCGATGCGCTCGCGGCGCAGGCGTCCGTTGGCCGTGAGCTGCTGGTTGTCGGTAGCGAACGGCGCATCTGCTGCAATCCATCGCGCAATGCGCGCGTAGTCCGGCAAGCGTGCGTTGACCCGGGCGAGCGCTGCATCGATCTGCTCAGTTGCGCCGCGCCCCACGATCACCGCGGCGTTGAACGGTCTCGCTTCGCCGAACACCGCGGCCTGCGCGATGACCGGTTCTTCGCACAGCTCGCGCTCCACCCACTCCGGCGCGACATTGCGGCCGAAGGCGGTGACGAACAGGTTCTTCTTGCGCCCGGTCAGCACCAGGTAGCCGTCGGCGTCGAGATGGCCGAGATCACCGGTTTCAAGCGCGGCATCGGCAGGCAGGCGCGGCGCGCCGACATAACCGAGAAAGTGCGGGCCGTGTACGCGCACCTCGCCGTCGGTTCCGAACGACAGGCGCAGGTGTGGCAGCGGACGGCCGACGGCGCCGATGCGCTGTGCGCCCGCGCGGTTCAGCGCCACCACCGACGCGCACTCGGACAAACCATAACCTTCGTACACCGAAAGGCCGAGTTGCTGCGCGCGATGCAGCAGGCCCGGTGCGGTCGGCGCGCCGCCCACCGCCAGGAAGCGCAGTGCGGGCAGACGCTCGCGCGTGGCGTCCATCTCGTCGACCAGCGCGCGCAGCATCTGCGGCACCAGGATCGCGCTACCCGCGCGTGTATCGCGCAGCGCAGCGAGCAGCTTGGCCCCGTCGATGCGCGTTGCGCCTTCGAGGCCCACTTCGGCCAGCGGGCGCAGCTGCGCGCAAGCACCGACCAGCAGCGGCGCATACAGACCACCAATGTTTTCCAGCAGGGTCGACAGCGGCAGCGCGCTCAAGTGCGTGTCACCGAGTCGCGCGCCGCTGGCCTCGGCCAGTGAGGCGGCGACCTGTTCCATCGCGTCGAGCGCGAGGCATACGCCCTTGGGTTCGCCGGTGGTGCCGGAGGTGTAGGTGATCTTCTGCGTGCCGGTGTGGATCGCCGCGCGCGCTGCATCGCTGGCCGGCAGACGCGCCGCGACCAGCCCGCAACCCGCCGGCAGGTGTTCCAGCGCAAAGGTGTCACGGATGCCGAAGGCGGCCAGCGGCAGGCGCGCATCCGCGATCAGCAGGTCCACCGCGCCGCTGCGGATGGCGTGCGCAAGCTGCGCCGGCGAGAAGAACGGCGGCAGTGGCACCGCGCGCAGACCCGCGGCGAGCGTGGCCAGGTCGATCAGCGCCCAGGCCAGCCCATTGTCGGCGAGCACCGCCACGGTGTGCGCGCCGGTGCGCTTGAGGTCTGCCGCGAGCGCCTGCACCTGATCACGCAGCGCCGCGTAACCGAGCGTAGTGCGGCCGTCGCTCAGCGCCGTAGCCTGCGGCTTGCGCTGTGCGTGCGCGGCGATGGCAGCGAGCACCTTGCTCACGGCACACCTATGCGGGCGAGCGGCGCGAGTCGCGCGTCGAGGCTGGCCGGCGAACGCGACAGCCGATGCAGCTTGCGATACCCCAGGTCGACATCGCCGAGCATCACGGCCGGCGCGCGGTGGTAGTAGCTGCCCCAGAGCGCGCGCTCGTGTTCCGGCAAGCGCTGCGGATTCGCCGTTGCGATCAGGTGCAGCGGCAGGCCCAGGCGCGTGAATCCCTTACATAGCTGCGCAGCACCGGTGAATGCAATCCACCGCGTGCCTTCCCGCTGAAAGCTTTGCGTGAGCGAGGGAATCAGCAGGCGCAGTGCGCCCGGCGTGGCACCGGCCAGGTTGCCAACCTCGACAATCTCGTCGCGTGAGGCGCATGCACCGAACTGTCGCGCGACGATCTGCTCCACCGCGGCGTCGAGATACTGCTCCAGAAACAGCGGGCCGCTCGCCGCATTGCGCAGACCGAACGCTGCGATCAGCGCGCCGTCCGCGTCACGCAGCCCGAACAGGCGCGGCATGAAATGGTGGACCTGTGCGCCATACACGTCGCGGAAGCGCGCGGCGATGAAGCGCTCGATCTCGCCGCGCGCCGCTCCGCTCAATTCTTCGAGCCGCAGCGCATCACACGTGGACGGCGCCGCGTCCTCGCTTCGCGCTTCGGTAACGGGCAAGCCCGCGGTGCTGAACATGCGACCTCCGATGTCGTCGGGCTTGGCGCGACACGCGCCGCCTGAGATCAGAGGGGCAAGTCGCGGGCCAGTTCGGACGGCCCGGTGCCATCTTTCAAGTGACTGAGATGAGTGATTTTCTAGTCAAGCTTGCGCTATCCGAGCCGCCGCCAGACTGCATGCCGCGCAAGACCTGTCGACAAATTTTGCAGGGGCTTGGTCCGCTCAAAAACCATTGCGACTGCCGTAGATGCGTCCGCTGTCGTCGTCGATTGGAAACGCATAGCCCAGCTCGAACTCGAAATTCACCAGCCGCGGCACGCGCACGCGCACGCCAAGTTCCACACTGGTGTGCACCTCGGTGTTCAGGGCATCGGCCTCGGCGAAGACATTGCCCGCCTCGAAGGTCGCTACAAAGCGCAGCCAGTCCCAGTGCACGGGGCGTAGGTAGGCGGCGGTGAATAGGTAGTAGAAGTCGCCTTCGAAGCGGTCGCGGTCATAGCCGCGCAGGCCGTTGGTGCCGCCGAGCGAGTAATCGCTGCGACCGAACGGTCCGTTGTTGAACGAGCCGGTCGCGAAGCTCAGCTCCAGCGTCTGGTGCGGCACGCTGCCGAGCGCCATCGAGCGCTGGATCTCGGCCTTGAGATTGGAATAGCTGTACTCCGACCCAGCGTTCTGGTCGGCGATTTCATAGCTCGCTTCGAAGCGGGTACCGGTCTCGCTGTAGAGGTGGTCGCGCACATCGCGATACCCGGCGCGCAGTACCCAGGCGTAGGTATCGCCCCAGGGCTCGGGCGCGAATTCGCCTCGCGTGTCCTCGTTGCGCCACTTGATGCCGGTGCCCAGGTTCCAGCCCTGGCTGGCGGCGTCATACAGCCCGTAGTGGCGCGTGCCGATCAGTTCCAGCTCGGTGACTGACTCGTCGTAACTCGCGCCCTCGCCTTCCACCGGCGTGGTGGAACTGGCACCCGCAAGGTCGATTCCGTACTCGGACCCAAACACGAACGGCGCGCTGTAGCTCGCCCGCAGTTTCATCTCACGGCCGCGGCCCTCGTCGCGGTTATCGGCGCTGCTGGCCACGGCGCGCAGGCGGTGGTTGCGGCCGAACAGGTTGTTCCAACGCAGCTCGCCGCCGAGCGCGTTCTGTCCGTCGGTGTTCGCCGACAGGCGCGGATAGACCAGCAAGTACCACTTCTCCTTGACCGTGAACACGACGCGCGTGTTCTCGCCGTCCGGCTCCTGCAAAGCCTCGACCTTACGGAACAGGCCCAGGTCCTGGATCGCCTGGCGGCTGTGCTCGATGTGCGTATCGTCGGCCGCCTCGCCAACCGCGATGCCGATCTCGCGCCGCATCACCTCGTCGCGCGTCACCTCGTTGCCGCGGAATTTGATCGCGCTGATCGAGCCTGTACCGGCCTGCGCTTGCGCCGCGGGAAGGAGCAGCACACCGAAAAGCAGCAGCGATAAGCGGGGCGGCGCGTTCATGGGCCGGCCTCAGCGGTAGCGCCGCTGCGTGAACTGCTCGTAGGCCGTCTGGTACCAGGCTGTGGCCAGCTCGATCAGCGCCGGGTCGTCGGGCACCGCGGTAAATCGCGTCGTTGCCTCGCCCGGCGCGCCCGGCAGGCGCTCATAGCGCTGGCAGTGCGCGGTCTTGCGCAGGCCGAGCAGGCACAGGCGATCGCCCTGCAGCAGCGCCACGTCGTGGTTGTGATTAAACAGCAAGGTGCGCGGTTCGCCCGCAGGCCAACGCATCACGTCCTGGCCAAAGAATGGCGCTTGATAACCGAAGCCGAGCAGGCCGAGCACGGTGGGGGCAATGTCGATCTGGCTGGTCGGCGTGTCGACCTGTCCCGGCTGCA
>JBQTJH010000212.1:0-6307 GCA_052387335.1 Panacagrimonas sp.
TCGGCTACCGCGCGCAACACTTCTAGATTCGTCACTAGACCGAAGTGTGTGCCGCGAACCTCTATGTTTTCCGTATTCGGCGCAGGTTCTTCCAGGCTGGCTTGCCAGGCGACGATGCCGTCCTCGCGCGTGTAGATCGCTGTGCATGGCACCGGCGGTGCATGCTTGCGTCGCTCAAAGGCTTCTCGATCAGTCTTCGGCGCGCGCCCGCGATTAGCCAGACGAAACAGCGGCATCATGTTGTTGGCTTCGGGATCACCGTTGATGGGACTGCCCAAGGTGATGACGCGACGCACCTGCTGCGGCCGTGCCCGCGCCAGCTCACGCACGAACACACCGCCAAGACTCCAACCGATGAGCGTGACCGGCGACTGACGACGCGCGTGCAGAGCATCCAGGCGACGCGCGAGCTTGAGACGAATATCGGGTCGCATCCCTAGATTGCGGCCCTGCTCCCAACCGACCGCCTGATAGCCGAGCTTGCACAAGGCACCACGCAGCCCACTCATCATCCAGTCGTCGGCGCCAAAGCCGGGCACCAGCATCACCGGATGGCCGTCACCCCGCGGCAGATCCCGCAGCCGCCGAGTCGCAGCCAGGAAGCGCAGCACCTCCAGCGGCACCCGGGCCTCGCCCAGCAGCAAACGCAGGGAGGGCGGACGCAGGGGCGAATCAGGTTTGGAATCGTTTTTCACACGGCAGGTCCAAGGCTGAACGGGGACGGCAGGTTGGGGATCCGTGCCCCGGTCGATAGCTCAAGGCAATGATCATATTTAAATTTTTTTGAGCGCAGTCAAGGAACTCTCGGACCCTTTAGCACTCATAATTCACGAGTGCTAACATCTTCGGCACGATTTACAGGGAGCTTCGAATGACCACCTCTACCGCGATTGCGCTACGTCCTGTAGCCCTGCCGGTACCGATGGCGGGCAGTCTGGACGCCTACATACATTCTGTCAGCCGCATCCCGGTCCTGGAGCCGGAGGCCGAGCAGGTTCTGGCCCGTCGTCTGCGCGATGACCAGGATCTCAACGCCGCCCAGGAACTGGTGCTGTCCAACCTGCGCTTTGTCGTGCACATCGCGCGCGGCTACATGGGTTATGGCCTGCAGCTCGCCGACCTGATCCAGGAAGGTAATGTGGGACTGATGAAGGCGGTCAAGCGCTTCGACCCGGACGTGGGCGTACGCCTGATCAGCTTCGCGGTGCACTGGATCAAGGCTGAGATCCACGAGTTTGTGCTCAAGAACTGGCGCATCGTGAAGATCGCCACGACCAAGGCGCAGCGCAAGCTGTTCTTCAATCTGCGTTCGGCCAAGCAGCGTCTGGGCTGGATGAACCAGACCGAAGTCGAAGCCATTGCGCGCGATCTGAACGTCAAGCCCGAAGAGGTCTTGCAGATGGAGGGTCGCTTGGGAGGCGCCGACGTCTCCTTCAGCGCTGCGTCGGATGACGACGAGGACAGCTATGTGCCTGAGGACTACCTCGCCGTCGAAGATCCGGCCATCCGTCGCATCGAGGATGCTGACTGGCACGAGCAGCGCGAGAACATCATGCGTGATGCGATCACCGATCTTGATGCGCGCTCACGCGACATCCTGATGCGCCGCTGGCTGGCCGAGGGTGAGAAGGCGGGTCTGCAGGAACTGGGCGACGAGTACGGCGTGTCGGCGGAGCGCATACGCCAGATCGAATCGGCCGCGATGAAGAAGATCCGCAAGGCCATCGAAGCGGCTGCCTGATTCAAGCAAGCGTTGCACCAGAAGCCCGGCCCTGTGCCGGGCTTTTTGTTGGATGAAGCTGATGCAGCGTGGATGGCTTTACCCAGTGTCTGCCTTCGCAAAAAAAGACTAGGCGTTGCCGCGAAACGCCAACACCACCTGCATCAGCTCGGCAAAGCTGGCGACGCCCATCTTGCGCATCAAGCGGGCGCGATGCGCTTCAACGGTCTTGTAGCTGATGCCCAGCGCACGACCGATCACCTTGTTGCTCTGCCCTTCAATGACCAGATCCAGGATCTCGCGCTCGCGACCGCTGAGGCCGTCGATGCGGCTGGCGGTATCACCCTGCTGTCGGCGTTGAACACGGCTTTTCTGATCCAGGTCCAGGGCGTGACGCACACGCTCCAGAAACTGCTGGTTGTTGTACGGCTTCTGCAGAAAATCCAGCGCCCCCCTTCATGGTGCGCACCGCCAGCGGCACATCACCATGGGCCGACAGGAAAATAATCGGCATGGCCACGTGCATCTGGTTGAGCTTGTCCATCAGCTCGGGCCCACTCAGGCCGGGCATGCGCACATCGAGCACGATGCAGCCTGATCGGTCGGCTGCGACCTTGTCCAGAAACGCCTCGGCTGATTCGAAAGTTTCCACCTTGAGCCGGATCGGCTCCAGCAGCCACTGCAGCGAACTACGCACGGACGCCTCGCCATCCACCACGAAGACGGTGGGCTCTTCCTCATTGCTGAATCGAACAGCTCGCGGTCGTAGTCGCCGCCGACCAGCCGCAACTGGCAGCCGTGCAGATAATTGAGTGTGGCCGCTAACGGCTGGCCGAGTTCGTGTGCAAGCGCTGCGGCCATCTCGCCCATGGTGTTGAGGCGCGACACGCGTGCCAGTTCGGCCTGTTGCGTGCACTCGCGCTCTTCCATGCGCTTGGATTCGGTGATCTCGGTACACGCCACCATGGCGCCGTAGCCCTTGACCGGAATCGGTGCGGCCGTGACCCGAAACCAGCGCGTGCGCGTGCTGCCGTAGCGCACGCCCAATTCCACATCCGGCACCACGCGCTGTTCGCGTATGGCCTGCAAGCAAGCTCGGCAGGTCTTGCGGCTGCACCGCCTCACCATTGGCCTGAATCAGCTGTGCCTTGATCTGGCGAAGTTCCAGATCGCTGGTGAAGCGCGCGACCGTAGCCAGCGAGCTGATGCGCGACCAACGTCGATTGATCTCCAGAACCTTGCCGTTCTCGTCGGTAATCGACACACCGATCGGGAAGCTCTCGAACAGCGCACGATATTTGTCCTGGCTTGCGCGCAGCTCCTCTTCGGTTTCGTGGCGGATGGCCATTTCCTCGCGCAGCGCCTCATAGGCGCGACGCAGATCGGCCGTGCGTTCCTGCACGCGACTTTCGAGGCGCTCGTTGGCGCGCTTGAGTTCCTCGGCGGCGAGCTTGCGTTCGGTAATGTCCTGGAAAATCCGGATGCCGTCCTGCGCCGGACGGTCGTGATCCAGCGCGCGTCCCGATACCTGACACCAGAAGATCTCGCCATCGGCGCGGCGCATCATGCGCTCGTCGGTATAGGTGTCATGCGTGGCCAGGTCGCTGTAGCCCTCGCGGCCGATACGCTCGTACGCCTCGCGCGAGGGATAGAGCATGAAGACGTCATGCCCGCGCAAGCTGCCCGGCGCATAGCCGAACATTTCCTCGAAGCGACGATTTCAGCGCACGATCACGCGATCCCGCGTGTAGCAGACGCCAACGAAGGCCTTGTCGAAAATGACCTGCAGCTCGGCCAGCGCCTCGCGCAGGGCCCGAGCGGTAGACGGGGTGTTATCCCGCGGCGCGGTCATGACTCGGCGCTCGCCCAGGGCAATTCGCTGCGGAAAGCTCAGGTTTTATGCGTCCTCCTGATCGGCCGGTAGTCCGGCTCTACGTCTCGACGACGGGATCCGACGACGGAATCCTGATTGTCGTCCATTCCGGCCCGCACAGCGCAGCGTGGGCGTGAATCAGCGCGCCTGGGTGGCGGTGTCCTCGCGCTCCAGCAGTTCACGCAGGGCGGTCTTGAGAATCTTGCCGTAGTGGCTCTTGGGCAGGCTGGGCAACATGCGGTAGAGCTTGGGTCGCTTGAAGCGTGCGATGTGGTCCAGGCACAGCGCGTCGAGTTCAGCTGCGGTCACCTGCATCCCGGGCTTTGCGGCGACGAAGGCGACGACTTCCTCGCCCCACTCCGCATGCTTGCGCCCGACCACGGACACCTCGCGCACCGCCGGGTGCTGCAGCAAGACTTCTTCAATCACGCGCGGATAGATGTTGGAGCCGCCGCTGATGATCATGTCCTTGGACCGATCCTTGAGCGTGAGAAATCCGTCCGCATCGAAGCAGCCCATGTCGCCGGTGAACAACCAGCCGTCGCGGATGGCCTTGTCCGTGGCCTCCGGATTGCGCCAGTAGCCGAGCATGACGGTATCGCCGCGCACCAGGATCTCGCCGACCTCGCCGACCGGCAGATCGCGACCCTCCTCGTCGGTCACGCGAACCTCGACCCGCGATTGCGCGACGCCGACCGAAGCGATGCGTTCCAGATAGCGCGGATGATCGCGGTCCCCGAGGTGATAGGACGACAGCACCGAGATGGTCATGGGCGTCTCGCCCTGCCCGAAGATTTGCACGAAGCGATCGCCCATCACGCGCAGCGCGTGACGGATGTCTTCCAGATACATCGGCCCACCGCCGTACAGGATCGCCTTGAAGCCAGAGGGGTCGGCACCGCTGGCCTCGACGTGTTCGGCCAGGCGCTTGACCATGGTGGGCGCGGCAAAGATGAAGGCGTTGCGGTGATGCGCGGCCAGCGCCACGATCTCTGCCGCGTCGAAGCTAGGCGACCGCGCCACCACATGCCGCCCACCGATCAACAGGTGCGGAAAATTGCCCATCCCCGCGCCGTGCGACATCGGCGCAGCGTAGATCACGCAGTCGCCGTGTGTAGTCGGACACACGTCCATGAAATGACAGGACAGCATGGTGTAGAGATTGCGATGCGACAGCATCACACCCTTGGGCCAGCCAGTGGTGCCCGAGGTATAGAACAGCCAGGCCAGGTCGCCAGCCGCGCGGTCCAGCGCCTGCATCGGCGCGGATGAATACATCTGCGCAAACGCCGTGCTGCCCAGCACCAGCGCCTGCTTCATGTCGGGCATATCCGTGAGCAACGGCAGCAGATCTGCGGCCAGATCTTCGGATACAAACAGGGCGCTGGCCTGCGCGTTATCCAGGATGTAGCGCACTTCACGCGGATGCAGCTTGGCGTTGATCGGCACCACCACCAGGCCGGCGTACCAGGCGCCGTAGAGCAATTCCAAGTACTCCGGCACATTGGTCATGAACAGCGCGACGCGCGCGCCCGGCTGCAGGCCCAGCCCACCGTGCAGATACGCCCCCACACGCGCGGCGCGCTCGCCCAACTCGCGGTAATCGCAGAGCAGGGTTTCGCCGTGATACAGCGCAGGTCGGTCAGGGAAGGTGCGGGCGGCTCGCACCAGCAATTGCGCCAGATTCATCTCACGCGCTCCGGAATGTCGGCCCCAGACTACGGGGATCTATCGAAAGAATGCGGGCTGATGCGCCGCGGCGTCACCTAGGGCGCGCACCAGACGTCGGTGTGCCAGTCCGTGTGGTGGATTCGCAAAATCTAGGGTGCGATCAATAGCGCGCTCACCGGCACGAATTTCTGGCGAAGGATCGCACCCACCGGAAAGGGCGTCGCGCCGTCGCGCGCAGCCTCATAGACACTCAGCTTGCTGCGACCAGACACCAGCACGTAGATGCGTTGGGTATCGATCAGGCTGCGCAAGGTCAAGGTGACGCGCTCACGCGGCAAGGTCGGCGCCGTGGCCGTGGCGACCTGCAGCATCCAGCGCGGGTTGAGCATGGCGTCCAAGGCCGGCATGCCCGGGAACAGCGCGGCGGTATGCCCATCGCTGCCCATGCCGAGTACCACCGCGTCGAAGGGCCGCGGCATCGCTTGCAAGCGCTCGCTGATCTCCGACACGGCCGCTATCGGATTGGGGTCCGCCGTACGCAGCGGCACGAAGCGCGCCGCTGCGGCGGCTCCTGTCAACAGGTGCTCGCGCACACGATGCTCATGGCTCTCTTCGGATTCCGGCGCAACCCAGCGCTCATCGGCCAAGGTGATCCAGACCTTGGACCAATCCAGCTCCTGCTTGCGCAAGGCTTTGAAGAGTGCGATGAACTCGCGCCCGCCCGACAGCACCAGCGAGGCGCTACGCCGCCGCGCGATCCCGCGGCGCAGATCCTCCGCAAGCGCCTGCGCCAGGGCGCGCGCCGCGGCCGCCGAACTGGGAAACCGGACCTCGTCCACCATGCGCATGCAACTCCAGACTCGTATGACTGCCGCGCATAGCTTGACGCAGAAGGCGAAGCGGCGCGAAGCCGGTACCTAGGCTATGCCGTCACGAGATATGATGAAATAGCTTTCAGCGCAACGATGGGGCACGAGATGGCGGAATCGCACCGGCGGCATGATCTTTCGGACAAGGATTGGGCGCTGTTGGAGCCGCGCCTG
>JBQTJH010000213.1:0-1709 GCA_052387335.1 Panacagrimonas sp.
CTCAAGCTCACCGAGATGCGCTCGCGCCGCGACGTCATGGTGGTGGTGTTCCTGATGTACTTTCTTCTGGTCACCCACTTCCTGTTCTCGCAGGAGCTGTGGACCATCGTCTACCTGCTGCTCAGTGTGACCGCGATCACCGCGCTGCTGATCGACGTCAACCATACCGGAGAGCCGCTTGCGATACGTCAATCGCTGCGCCTGAGCGCGGGCATGATCAGCCAGGCGCTGCCGCTGATGCTGCTGTTCTTCATCCTGTTTCCGCGCATTCCCGGACCGCTGTGGGGTCTGCCCAGCGACGCCGGACCGGCGCGATCAGGCTTGTCGGACTCCATGTCGCCCGGCGATATCGCCAGCCTGACCTTGTCGGACGAGGTCGCCTTCCGCGTCAGCTTCAACGGCCCGCCACCGGCCGAGACCGATCTGTACTGGCGCGGGCCGGTGTTTCGTCAGTTCAACGGCCGCAGCTGGACGCAGTCGCCAGAGGATTTACTCAGTCGCGACGCGCCGCAGGTGCAACTGCTGGGTGGACGCGTGGACTACGAGCTGACCCTGGAACCGATGCGCAGTCGCTGGCTGCTGGCGCTGGACATGCCCGACCCGACGCGTCTGCCCGCACAAGCGCGACTGGATCGCACCGGCGCTCTGGTGCTGGAAAAACCCCTGACCGAACGTCGCCGCCTCAGCGGCGTTTCGCACACCCGTTATCAATTTGAGCCGCAGCTGTCCGACGACGCGCGCGCACGCGACACCGCCCTGCCCGCGCGCAGCAATCCACGCACGCAGCAACTCGCAGCGCAGTGGCGCAGCCAGGGATTGGACGATGGCGCGGTGGTTGCGCAGGCGCTGGGCATGTTCCGCGAACAGGATTTCTTCTACACCCTGCAGCCGCCGGCGTTGGGCTGGCACGCGGCCGATGAGTTCCTGTTCGAAACCCGCCGCGGCTATTGCGAACACTACGCCAGCGCCTTCGTCGTGCTGATGCGCGCGGCCGGGATTCCCGCTCGCGTGGTGACCGGCTATCAGGGCATGGAGGCGAACAACATCGGCAACTACTACGTGGTGCGGCAGTCCGATGCACACGCGTGGGCCGAAGTGTGGCTGCAGGATCGTGGCTGGGTTCGTATCGACCCCACGTCCTCGGTTGCACCCGAGCGCATCGAGCGCAGCGTGCAGGACATCCTGCGAGGACCCGAGATCAATCCAGGATTCTTCGGCAGTTACGAGCGCGCGAAATTCTTCTTTGAAGCACGCTGGGATTGGGTCAACGCGCGCTGGAACGAATGGGTACTCGCCTATGGTCCCGAAATGCAGATGCAGTGTCTGTCCTGGTTTGGTCTGGCGGATCTGCGCAGCATGATCCTGGCACTGACCATCGGCGTCAGCTTGGTGCTGGCGCTGGTTGGCCTGACAGCGCTGCGCCGCGCCGCGCCGCCGCCCGTCACCGAACGTGCACTGCTGCTGTGGCGGCAGGCCTTGAAGCGCATGCGCAGCCTGGGCTTCGAACAAAGAGCCGACGAGGGGCCCCGGGATTTTGTGTTGCGTGTGGTGGATCGCGAACCGCAGCTCGGCGAGCCGCTGCATCGCATCCTCGATGCATATCTGCGCCTGCGCTATGCCGGCGAGCAGGACACGGCGCTGGAACGCGACTTCGCCACATCTATCAAGCGCATCCGCAGACCGTACGGCGGCCTCGGGCCGCCCTACGG
>JBQTJH010000214.1:0-8049 GCA_052387335.1 Panacagrimonas sp.
GGCTCGCTTGGAATCACCAAGCTTCGCCGGCCGCGCCTTGCCTGGCGGGATTTTGGACTCGCAACGCAGCGACTATTCATATGTCAACAGACCCTAGCCCAGCTCGGAGCCGGCGAGCTGGTGGGCGAGATGGCACTGATCGATGGGCGCCCGCGCTCGGCGGCGGCCCGCGCCGTCACCGATCTGCGCCTGCGTGTAGTGACCTTCGAGCATTTGAACGAGCGTCTGGGCGCAGCCGATCCCTTGCTACGTTTGCTGCTGCGCGTCCTGCTTGCGCGCTATCGCGACGTCCTGGCGCCCGGCAGTCAGCGTCCGCTGGCGCCAGATGATGATGATCGTCGCGCTGCCTTGGACCGACTGCAGATCGAACATGATCTGAGTCTGGCCATCGAGCGCGGCGAATTTCAGCTGCTGTATCAGCCCATCATCCGTCTGCGCGACCTGCGCACTGCTGGTTTTGAAGCGCTGATCCGCTGGCACAGTCCGACCCGCGGTTTTGTCTCGCCCGCGGCCTTCATTCCCTTGGCGGAGGAATCCGGACAGATCATTGCGTTTGGCGCCTGGGTGATGCAGCGGAGTTGTGCGGCGCTGACACGACTGGCCGCGCAGGACGACAGCTTCTTGGCGATCAATCTATCCAGCCGCCAGCTCAAGGATGCCGACATCGACACCACGCTCCACCAGGCCGCAAAAGCCGCCGATGTGGCACCGCATCGGATCAAGCTGGAAGTGACCGAGAGTTTTCTGATGGACGACTTCGAGGCCGCCACCGCGGTGCTGGCGCGCCAGCGTGATGCGGGCTTCCGTATCGCCATCGACGATTTCGGCACCGGCTATTCTTCGCTGAGCTATCTGCACCGCCTGCCGGTGGATACTCTCAAGATCGATCAGTCTTTCATCCAGCGCATCGGCGCGGATCAGGTCAGTCACAAGATCGTGGCGGCTATTGGCGAGCTGACTCAGAAGCTCGGCATGAACGTGGTCGCAGAAGGTGTGGAAACGGCAGAACAGGCGATGGCCGTGCGCGACATGGGGTTTGAATATGCGCAGGGCTATTACTTCTCCCGTCCCGTTACCGAGGCGCAGGCCGCCGAACTTGTGGCGCGGCCGTGGACGATCAATTCCGCCTCAACGCCGCGGTAGGCGCAGCCGCGCGCGCAGGCCACGCTCGGGCAGATTGCTCAGTATCAGGTGCCCGGCATGCTCGGTGGCGATGGCGCGCGCAATGGACAGGCCCAGTCCGCTGCCGCCGGTTTCGCGGTTGCGCGAGGCCTCGATGCGATAGAACGGCTCGAACACGCGTTCCAGTTCTTCGCTGGCAATCCCAGGCCCTTCGTCTTCAACATCCACCTGGACCCAGTCCGACGCGTCCTGCACGCGGATGCGCACGCGCTCGCCGTACTTGAGGCCGTTGTCGATCAGGTTGGCCAGGCAGCGACGGATCGCCTGCGGCCGTAGCTCGACCGGTTCAAGGCGTTCGGCCTCCACCGCCACGTCACGCCCGGTGTCCTCGTAATCGGATTGCAGGCTCTCGACCAGGGCCAGCAGATCGGTGCGCTGCAGCGGTTCCACTGCGCCGCTGCCGCGCATCAGATCCAGCGTGGCGCTGACCATGGATTCCATCTCGTCCAGATCACGTCCGATTTTCTCGCGCAGCTCCGCACTGTCCAGCAATTCCGCGCGCAGGCGCAGGCGCGTCACCGGTGTTTTCAGATCGTGCGACACCGCCGCCAGCATCTGCGCCTTCTGCCGCAGCAGGTCGCGCAGGCGCGTCTGCATCTGGTTGAAGGCCTGCGCCGCCTTGCTGACCTCCGCCGGGCCGTGCTCGGAGATTGGTGGCTCATCGAGATTGCGTCCGAGGCGATCAGCCGCCTGTGCCAGCACCGATAGCGGTCGCGTGACCCAGCGCACCGCAACCAGCAGCAGGATCAGCAACACCACCAGGCGCAGCGCCATGTCCCACAGCACGCGATCCGGCAGGCCGCGCGTGTCCGCGGGCAAGGTCCAGCGCAGTACATACCAGTGCGCGTGATCGGGGCTGGCGATGACCGCATCAATGCGAGTTTCCGGCACTGCGATCTCGAACGGCGGATACCAGGCCGGTCTCTGTACGACGGCGCTGTCCGTGAAGGCGATGGTCACATCGATCAGTCTGCGCGCATTGAGCTTAGTGGTCAGATCAATCAGCAGATTGCGCGCGGCCTCGGCCAATTCCGGACTCGACGGCGGCAGCCCGGGGCGCTGGTCCCGCACTCCGAGCTGAAACTCCGGCGCGACAAAGCCCTCGGCGACCTGCGCGCGCAGCACCGGAGGCAGCCGATCCAGCACTTGGATGGCGTCCGCCATCCGATGCACGCTGCGATTGATACGACCCTGCATGAACCATCGCGAGCGCTCGTCGAACAGCAGCAGGGTAC
Source organism: Panacagrimonas sp. (assembly GCA_052387335.1). Lineage (GTDB taxonomy): Bacteria > Pseudomonadota > Gammaproteobacteria > Nevskiales > Nevskiaceae > Panacagrimonas. The sequence goes on from JBQTJH010000214.1 coordinate 2,418, forward strand.
TCAGCACCTGCGCCACGATCAGGCCACCCACCACCACCAGGACCATGCGGGCGAACAGGCTGCGCGGCGCCAGTCTCATGAATTGAGCTGTACGTCGCAGGCGAACACATAGCCTTCGGCGCGCACAGTCTTGATCAGCGCCGGCTCGCGCGCGTCTTCACGCAGGCGTCGGCGTAGACGGCTGACCTGCACGTCGATGCTGCGGTCGAAGGCCTCGCTTTCGCGACCCTTCATCATGTCCATCAGTTGATCGCGCGTGAGCACACGCTGCGGATGCGACAAAAAAATATGCAGCAGCCGATATTCCGCGCCCGACAGCGGTGTGACCACGCCGTCGGGCGCCAGCAGGCTGCGACGCGTGGTGTCCAGACTCCAGCCGGCGAAGTGAAAGCTGCGCGCGTCGTCGGCCTGAAGATTCTCTGGCAGCGCGCGCGTACGCCGCAGCACTACCTTGATGCGTGCCAGCAGCTCGCGTGGCGCGAACGGCTTGGCCAGGTAATCGTCGGCGCCCATTTCCAGCCCGACGATGCGTTCGGTCTCTTCGCCGCGTGCCGACAGGATGATCACCGGAATCTCGCTGCGTGAGCGCAAGTTACGACACAGCACCAGCCCGTCTTCGCCAGGCAACATCAAGTCGAGCACGATCAGGTCGGGCTTGGCCTTGTCCAGGCTGGCCCACATGGCGCGGCCGTCGCGTACGGCGCTGACGCGATAGCCGTTGGCGCCCAGGTATTCCTCGAGCAGGCGGCGGATCTCGGCGTCGTCGTCGACGATCAGGATGTGGTCGGGTGTGTCCATGCCGCTATTAGAGCCTTGCCGCCGCGGGCTTGTGTATCGGCATCTTGCAGCGGCCTCGGTGCAAGGCTTTGTTACAAATCTGCTGAGACGGGACACATGCGGGTTACAGCTTCCTGCTTCAATAGTCGCGAATTCACCGATTCCTGCTCCTCGTGAACCCAGTCACCCGCTTGCTGTATCTGCCCTTGATCTGGGCAGGCGTTCTTGGTCCTGCCACGGCAGCGTCCGTCTCTGATCCGTTTGGCGACCTGGCGAAGATCCCGTCCTTGCAGGAAACCGGCCGCCCTTGTCCGGATAGCTTGCCGGCGCGGAACTTGAATCTGGCCGACGTGATCGACACCGCGCTCTGCCGCAATCCGCAGACCGCTTCGTCCTGGGCGGCAGCGCGTGCACGCGCTGCCGCCGTGGGCAGTGCGCGCTCGGCCTATCTGCCCAGCCTGTCGGCTTCGGGTTCGGTGACGCACACGCTGGCCGGCACGGCAACCAGTTCTTCAACACTCGATCTGGCCACTGGCGATCCCAGTTCCGGCGGCTCTAGCAGTGACACGCGCTATTCGGCCTCGGCGACGCTGAGTTATCTGCTGTTCGACTTCGGCGGTCGCGGTGCGGCGCTGGACGGCGCACGCGCATTGCTTGATGCGGCGCGCGCCACGCGCAACGCCAGTCTTCATGGCGTTTATCTTGGCGCCGTCACCAGCTACTACGGCTGGGTCTCGGCGCAGGGCAGTGTGGACGCGGCCTTGCAGGCCGAGCGCGCGGCGCAGTCCAGCTTGGATGCAGCGACCACGCGCGAGCAGGTCGGCACCGCGACGCGCGCAGATCGTTTGCAGGCGCAGACCGCGTTCGCGCAGACCCAGCTGGCGCGGGTGCAGGCGCAGGGCGGCTTGCGCACGGCCCTGGGTACGCTGGCCAATGCCATGGGACTGCCGGCCAACACCGCGCTGAGTCTGGAGCCGGCACCGATGGTGACGCCACCCGCGGACTACATCGAACGACTGGATCCGCTGGTGAGCGCAGCCATCGAGGCGCGACCGGACCTGTTGGCCGCGCAGGCCAGCGTGCGCGCGGCAGAGAGCGATATCACCTCGGCGCGCTCCGCTGGATTGCCGACCTTGTCCGCCACTGCGGGTCAAAGCTATTCGCGCACCGGCGAGCGTGAGCGCGACAGCAGCTCGGTTGGCTTGTCGGTATCCATCCCCATCTTTTCGGGCTTTGAAAATACCTATCGTGTCCGCGCCGCAGAGGCGCAGCTGGAAGCCAGTCGCGCCGATCTGGCGCGTCTGCGCAATCAGGTGAGTCTGGATGTCTATCAGGCGCATAGCGACCTGACCACGCAGACGCAGTCCGTGCTCACCGCGCAGTCGTTGGTTGCGGCGGCCGAGGAATCCGAGCGCCTCGCGCGCGGACGCTACGAAGCTGGCGTCGGCACCCTGCTGGATCTGATCAATGCGCAGAGCAGCGCCGCCGACGCGCGCCGCCAACTAATTCTGGCGCGCAGCAACTGGGCCGCGGCGCGCACGCAGCTGGCGCAGGCGACCGGCGCGCTCGATCCTGCGGCCGACCCTTACGCGGATCTGGCTCCCGCGACTCTCACCTCCACACCATGAATACGCTCAAGCGCTCCAGACTATTTCTTATTGCTTTGCTGCTGCTGGTCATCGGCGGTGCGGTCTATGCCTGGGTCAGCCGAGCCAAGGACGCTAGCTCCAGCTATCTGACCGACAGCGTCAGCCGCGGCGAGATCTTGGAGACCGTGTCGGCCAACGGCACGCTCAATCCGGTGATCCTGGTCAGCGTCGGTACACAGGTGTCGGGTACCGCGGTGAAGGTGTATGCCGACTTCAACGACACTGTCGAACAGGGTCAGGTCTTGCTGGAACTCGATCCCGCTGCCTATGAGGCGCGGGTACGCCAGACCCGTGCGGCGCTGGACGCTGCGCAGGCCAGCCTGGATCTGGCCAAGGCCAATGCAGCGCGCTCGAAAGATTTGTTCGAGAAGGGCTATGTCGCGCGCCAGGATCTGGACCAGGCTGAGCAGGCGCTGAAATCGGCGCGTGCGCAGGTTGAACAGGCGCGTGCCCAGGTCGAGGATGCGGCGGTGGACGTGCGTAATTCGGTGATCCGGTCGCCGGTTTCGGGTGTCGTGGTGGCGCGCACGGTGGAAGAAGGTCAGACCGTGGCGGCCAGCTTCCAGACGCCGGAGCTGTTCAAGATTGCCGGTGACCTCAAGCAGATGCTGATCCACACGACATTTGCGGAAGCCGACATCGGTCGCATCCAGCCGGGACAGCTGGCGCGTTTCACCGTCGATGCATTCCCCGATAGCAGCTTCAAGGGCACCGTGCGTCAGGTCAGGCTCAATCCCACGACCACGCAGAATGTGGTGACCTACGACGTCGTGATCGACGTCAGCAACGACGATCTGACCTTGCTGCCGGGCATGACCGCCTATGTCAACGTGATCCTGAGCCGCACGCAGGGCAGTCTGCGCGTACCCAATGCAGCGCTGCGCTATCGGCCGAATACCGACGCTAAAGTCGCCGCGACATCCAAGCCAGCAGCGGGCGGTGGGCGCGGTGCGCGTGGCGCCGGTGGATCACGCGAGCCAAGGGTTTATGTGCTGCGTGCGGGCCAATCCGAACCCGAGGCGGTGAAGCTGCGTAGCCTGGCCAGTGATGGGCGTTTCACCGCGGTCGAGCCGCTGCAGCCTGGCACCTTAAATGAAGGCGATACGCTGGTGGTCAGCGATCCGCTGGCGCAGGCGCCGCAGCGGGGTCCGTCGATGCGCATGAGATTCTGATGGACACGCCGCTGATCCGCGTGCGCGGACTGAGCAAGGACTATCTGACCGCGGCCGGCGCGTTCCGCGCGCTGGCCGACGTGAGTCTGGATATCCACGAGGGCGAGTTCGTCGCCGTGATGGGGCCTTCCGGCTCCGGCAAATCCACGTTCATGAATCTGCTCGGCTGTCTGGATTCGCCGACCGAGGGCCGCTACGAACTGGCAGGTCGTGATGTGGCGCGCCTGCCGCAGGAAGCGCTTGCCAGCGTGCGCAACCGCGAGCTGGGCTTCGTGTTTCAGGGCTTCAATCTGCTGCAAAGGACGAGCGTGGAAGACAATGTCGCGCTGCCGCTGGTCTATGCCGGCGTCGCGCGTGCAGATCGGCGCGCGCGTGCGCGTGAGATGCTGCAGCGGGTCGGGCTTGAACGTCTGGCCGGCTCTCTGCCTTCGCGCATCTCCGGCGGGCAGCAGCAGCGCGTTGCGATTGCGCGCGCGCTGGTGAATCGGCCGCGATTGATTCTGGCCGACGAACCCACCGGCAATCTCGACAGCCACACCAGCGACGAGATCATGGGCCTGTTTTCGCAACTCAACCGCGAGCAGGGCATCAGCCTGGTGCTGGTCACGCACGAGCCGGATGTGGCCGCGTACGCCACCCGCGTGATCCGCTTTCATGACGGGCGCGTGGCAGAGGACAGCACGCAGTTCCCGCGCGCGCTGGCCGAGGTCGCAGCATGATCGGGCCCATGCTGGCCGAGGCGCTCAAGGCGCTGGCCTCCAACCGTCTGCGTACCTTTCTGACCGCCCTGGGCATGGTCATCGGCGTCGCGGCAGTGATCATCATGCTGGCCGTGGGCAGCGGCGCGCAGAAGATGATCAATGACCAGATCTCTTCGATGGGCAGCAATCTGTTCATCGTCTCCTCCGGTAGCGCGTCCACCGGCGGCGCGCGGCTCGGCGGCGGCCAGGCGCCCACGCTGACCCTGGGCGACGCCGAGGGCATGACCGATCTGCCGACCGTGCGCGCCGTCGCGCCGCTGGCGTTTGGCAGCGCCCAGGTCGTGTATGGCTCTTACAACTGGTCCACCAGCATCTACGGCACCTGGCCGAGTTATCTGGAGGTACGCGACTGGCCGCTGACTGCGGGCACTGTGTTCAGCGAGTCGGACGTGCGCTCGGCCGCGCGGGTGGCGCTGATCGGGCAGGTGGTGGCCAGCCAGTTGTTCGGCCCGGAAGACCCGGTCGGTCGCACCCTGCGCATCAACGGCAGTCCGTATCAGATCCTGGGCGTGCTCGGGTCCAAGGGACAGAGCCTGGACGGACGCGACCAGGACGATGTGGTGCTGGTGCCGGTGACTACCGCGCAGCGCAAGCTGTTCGGATCGCGCTTCGCCGGCGGGCTGCGCATGATCATGGTGCAGGCCGATTCCGAGGCGCTGATGCCGCAGACCGAACTGGATCTGAACAGCCTGATGAACGAGCGGCATCGCATCGGCCCGGGTCAGGAGCCGGATTTCACCGTGCGCAATCTCACGGCCGTGGCCGAGACCGCCGCCAGCATGGCGCGCATCATGTCGCTGCTGCTGGGAGCGATTGCCTCAATCTCCCTGATCGTGGGCGGGATCGGCATCATGAACATCATGCTGGTCAGCGTCACCGAGCGCACCCGCGAGATCGGCATTCGCGTGGCCATCGGTGCGCGGCCACGCCACGTGCTGCTGCAGTTCCTGCTCGAATCGGTGGTGCTGGCCCTGCTCGGCGGCGTCGCCGGCATCCTGTTCGGAATCGGCGGGGCGCTGGTGGCGCAGCACTTCACCGGCTTTGGCGTGGTGATCAGTCCGGCCTCGGTGCTGGCCGCCTTCGCGGTGTCGGCCTCGGTGGGCGTGTTCTTTGGCTGGTATCCGGCCCGCAAGGCGGCGCGACTGGAACCCATCGAGGCCCTTCGCTATCACTGAGCCGTGCGCGCCAAGTGACCGTCCTATTGAGCTTTGACGGGGGCTTGCCTATGATTCGCGCCCCAAAGCCCGCCCCGCGGGCTTTGTTTGTCTGCCCG
>JBQTJH010000215.1:0-23570 GCA_052387335.1 Panacagrimonas sp.
GTGGAGCAGCTGACCTCCGGGCAGGAGCAGGAGATGGTTCGGCCCGTGCGGCGCAGGCTGCCGATTTTCTCGTCTGACATCGAGGGCTTCACACATGCCTCCGACGAGCTAGATGCCGAGGAGCTGGCCAGCAGCCTGGATGAATACCTGTCCGAGATGATTGTCATTGCAGACCGATATGCCGCCACCGTCAGTCACGTGGCGGGTGACGGCATTATCATGCTGTTCGGTGCGCCGCAGGTGACGGATGAGCGAGATCACGCGCTGCGTGCTGTACGCATGGCCCTGGACATGCAGACGCGGATGGCGGAGTTGCAGGAGGTTTGGTTCCGACGTGGGCTGGAGCGCCCATTCCGTACGCGCATCGGCATCAGCACCGGCATGGTCTGTGTGGGAGATTTCGGCTCCGAAGGCCGAAAGCCGTATTCGGCGGTGGGGGTTCAGGCCAATCTTGCGGTACACATCCAGTCGTTCTGCGAGCCTGGAAAAATCCTGATCTGCCAACACACGGCCAAGCAGGTCGAAATGGCGATTGTCAGCGTGCCCAAGGCCGAGATCCCGGTTAAACATCTGCCGGATCCGGTGCGGGTATATGAAGTGCGCGCAGCCATCGTTTGAGACTTGTCGAATGAACAGCAAATTCGAACGTGTCAGCCGTGATCCTGCTTTTTCCGAGCTGTTCGCACTGGCGCGTCGGCGCTACGTGTCGCGGAACGAGGTCCTGATTGAAGAGGGCAGTCGCGCCAGTCATCTGTATCTGCTGGTATCGGGCCTGATGGCGGTGCGCTATACCGGACCGCGCGACGCGGAACTGTTGCTGGCCTACCTGCATCCTGGCGATTTTTTCGGCGAAATGTGTTTGTTTCCGGGTATCGAAGCGCGTAGCGCCATGATCAAGGCCGCGGGCGATTCCGCGGTGCTGGAAATTGATTACAAGCCCTTTGTCGAGCTGACGCGACGGTTCCCCAGCATGTGGCTTGAATTGGCCGGACAGCTCGCGCAACGTCTGCGCACCACCAACCATCGGCTCGCCGCTATGCCGGTGCTGCACGTGGTGGATCGCATCTGGCTGGTCATCGCCGAAATGGCGCGCCATGCCATTCCCGACGAGGTTTCCGGGGATCGCGTTATCCGGCTGTCACGCAAGGACCTGGGCAAGCTCGCCGGCTGCAGTCGGGAACTCGCTGGTATGGTGCTGCTGGATATGGCCAAGACCGGACGCATCAGCCTGAGCGGACACTCGATCATCTTCCCGGCATCGACCCTGGCCTCGGACACCGACGTGCCCGGAGCGTTCGATCAAGGCTCGCCTGAGACCTGAAGCCGATACCTTAAGCCGAAACGCCGACGCTACGGTGCGCCGCTCGAATCCGAGGTCAAGACGACCGACCCGACCATGGACATGCGCGCCGAAACGGGACCGGCGATAGCGTTCGTCTCGCTTATAGGGGCTGTGACCGGAAGCGGCTTGATCAGACTGCGCACGTACTGAGTGTCGATACGACGCGGTTGGTACACCACGCCGCGCTCGGCGAAGTAGGCAGCGGTCTGTTCGGTGGCGAAGCAGGTGCCTTGCGGACGCAACAGATAGGGCCGCAGCATGCTCGTCCGCAGGTAGATCTTCTTCATCGCCACGCCTGCGACCGGTAGCGCGGCGAACAGACGCAACATCAGGTTGAACAGCCAAAAACCGCGGATGATCTTGATGCGTCGTCCCAGCGCGCCGTAGCCAAATGCTTCGACCGTCATGTCCGCGACCTCACGCAGCGTTGGCGCCTCGGGATTAGCCAGTTGTAAATACTGGACGGCGGCGGGGAGGCGCTCATGCAAGTGATGGCGCAGTACTTCCATGCTGTAGCGCTCCACATCGTCGCCGTCGATGAAGTCCAGCACGCCCTGGGCATTGCCAAGCAGCGGGACGAACGGGACGCAGGCGCGACGCAGGCTATGGATCATCAGATCGATCAAGCGCATCTGCGGCGGCAGGGCGCCTAGCAGGCGCCTCAGCCAGCCCGAGAGCCGGTTTTGATTTACCGACTCGCCCAGCACGTCCAGCCAGGCCGCATACCCGTCGTCGGTGTCAGGTCCGGTGACGATACTTGGACGAATCACGGTGACCGGCACGCGGACCGGGCGCTGCGTCTGCCAGCCTTGCAACACCGCCTCACCCTCGCGCTTGCTGCGCTCGTAGCTGTTCTCGGTGTCGAATGCATCGGACAGGGCGGCTTCCGGCAGCACGCCGACTCGACGTCCATGGGCGTAGCAAGTGCTGAAGTGCACCACACCGGAAATCAGTTTGGACGACATCTGAGGGCTCGCTGCCACCGCGTCGAGCGCGGCCAGTACGCGCGTCAGCCCGACGACATTGGTGCTGTGATTGAGCGCCGCGATGGCCTGGCGACGCTCAGTCTCCTGTCCGGGAAAATCCATCTTTAGCGAGGCCGCGACATTGACCAGCAACAGGCGCTCGACCTTGAGTGCCTGCATGCCGATACGCAGCGCGGTGCTGAGCGAATCCACGGCGATGCCAGCGAGATCGGCCTCGATCACATACACCTGTGATCGCCGATTTTCGCAGCCCATAGACTTCAACAATACTTCGACACGCGTGTGCGCCGAGGCCGCCCGTTCGTCCTTGCCGCGGCGTCCGCGGCACAACACGATCACCGATTGATCCTGCTCGAGCAGGCGCCTTAGCAAGCGGCCTCCAAGAAATCCGGTCACGCCGGTCATCAGAACTGCGGTGTGTTCGTTCATGGGAGCCCCGAGCTGGATTACGTTGCGCTGTGCCGCTGCCTGGACGTGATATCAGCACTCCGGCGCGCGCGACTCCATCCCGGATTGAGAGCCAGCTCGCATTTGCCGGTAGGTTTATTTGCGGATGGCCGCACAGACTCGGCATATTCGGTGCAGGAGCCGCACGTTGGGGATAACAGCAAGAATTGAGGATCCAGGTGAAACCCACGATCAGCGAACGTATTGCGAACGATCCGGCGTTCAGAGCGTTGTTCAACGCCGGTCGACGCCGCAACCTCGCTCGCGACCAAGTGGTGCTGGCCGCTGGAACCAAGCCAGAGACCCTGTACCTGATCCTGTCCGGCCATGTAGCGGTGGAAAGCGTGGACGCTTCGGGTCAGGAACTGTTGCTCGCCTATATGTTTCCCGGTGATTTCTTCGGTGAGATGGGTCTGTTCGCCGACGTGGGTGCGCGCAGTGCAGGTGTTCGTGCGCGCAGCGAATGCCTGCTGCTGGAGCTGAGCTATGCCCGATTTCTGGAGCTGGCGCAGCAGCATTCCAGCCTGTGGTTGGAACTGGCTGGGCAGCTCGCCGCGCGTCTACGCGTGGTCAATCGACGTCTGGCAACCATGCAGAACCTGCATGTACCGGATCGTGTGTGGCTGGTACTGAGCGAACTGGCCGAGCGCTCAGATGCGCCACGGGCGGCGCAGGGCAGTGTGGTGCGGGTGACGCGTGAGGAGCTGGGCAAACTCGCCGGCTGCTCGCGTGATGTGGTCGGCATCGCCTTGCGTGATTTTGAGCAGCAGGGACGGCTGATCCGACAAGGACACCGGCTGATCATCTGCGATTCGCCGACGCCTGCACCCGGCAGTGCCAGGGTGGGCTCAGACTGACCAGACGAGTTCGACGCTCATCCGATCACGCTGATCGAACTGGCCAAAGGTGCCCATGTCGTCGCCCTCAAAGCCATCGAGGCCGAAACGCAGCATCAGCCGATCATCGACCATCCACATCAGGCGTGCGCGCAGCATCACGTCGCCCCGCTCAAGAGAAACTGCACTGAAGACTTCGCCGCTCAGGCGATTGACCAGAATCTCGTCACGCCACAGCGCAGTGGCGAAAGGATTGCGATCCGGCACGTCTTGATTGTCAGGGCCCAGCATCAGACCGCTCTCGCCGATTTGAAAAGACAGCAGGCCAGCGTCGCGCACTGGCAAATCGATGCCGGCCACCAGACCATAACTTGGCGCAACAATGGATCGACCGTCGTCCTGAAAATCCAGGGCAGGAATGGGCGCGCGCGTGCCGTAGACGCCTTCGAAACGCAGCAAGGCGGCGCCGACAGGCCGGCTCAGCTGCGCGCCCCAGGAGGTGGTCTGGATGTAATGGCGCTGCACGTCCACCCGATCAGCCAGCACCTCGACGCGGACACCGGGCGTATCGTTGAAATGACGCAGCACACACAGTGCCGCTTCGAACTCGCCCAGATCGCCGCGCAGGCGCAGGCCGTACTCGGTGTGGTTCAGAGAGGTGCTCGGCCGCTGCGTGCGGTCGACCAGTCTGGGACTCAGCAGGTCCAGCACGGCAGGACGCAACAAGGGAGCGGCCAGTCCACTCAAGGGCTGCAACAACGGCCCCAGCGGGTCGAGCGCGGCCGCCAACTCCGGCTGTGAGCCGAGCAGCACTGCACTGATTCGGTCGGCGAGCAAGCCGAGGCTGTCGATACTTTGCGGCGAGCCTTGTGGGGTGAGCTGGGGCGAGGTGATTTCGAACAAGGCGCCGGCTTCGGGCACATCGTGAAAACTCAGATCGGGAATCACGATCAGCTCGAATGCAGAGCGGTCCCCAAACGCGCGTACGGCAGACATCGACCACAGCGGAATGCGCGAGCGCTCGTAGTCGTCAAGAATGAACTCGCGAAAACTTTGGGGGTTGACGATATCCAGGACCTTGAGCCCATCGGAGGTGCCCCACACGGTCTGCTGCTTGCCCACGCGCAGATCCCAGCGCTCCAGGCGTGCGTCGACGAAAAATTCTTCCAGTTCCGCAACCCCGCGATCGCCGATCAGCCAGCGACGGCTGGCCTCGGAACGCGAGTCTTGATTCGGGCGACCGGGTTCAAGCTCGTCTTCTGCCTCAATCTCCAAACGAGCTTGTCCGCGTAGCCTCAGGCGTTTGGTCAGCGCCAGCTCGCCTTCCAGCAGACTTTGTAGACGCTGACTCTGCGCAGTCGGTGACGCAGAACCGTAGGCGCCATAGGCCGACACGTTGGCAAAACCCTCCGCTGCATGAGCGCTCCCAAATCCGGACAAGAGCAAAGCCGCCAGACCTTGCCTCATCGGCTGCGCTCCAGCCCAGCGGGTGTGAGTTGCGCCATGTCGAATATGGCGTCGTTGGCAATATCGGAGAAATACAGCTCGGTGCGATGACCGGTCTTGAGGTTGTTCACCACGATACTGCGCGGTGTCCATTGCATGCCAAGTTGCAGGAAGTCGTCGTAAGTCACCGTTTTCAGCACCTGCCCCTGCAAGTCCCAGTGCGTGGATTGAACAATCAGCGCACGCTGCGTATCAATCCGCCAAAGGACACGCGAATATCCCAAATCCTTTGCCGTCGCTGCGTCGACCGGCTCGCCGCTGATCTCGGTCAGGTGCGGCTGACCCGGCACCTTCACCTGTGGTGACAGTCGATACTCCGCAACCTGGATACGCCCGAAGCTGCGGATGTCGTCGTAGCTCATGTCGGTGCCCAGGAAGTAGCTGCCGCGCTCGCGTCCGGGGATGCGCCGCGTTCTGCGCAATGCGGGCAGATACAGCCATTGATCGTCTGCCAGTGCGGGATCACGTGCATCCCAGGTCAGGAAGCCGCTGCCGCGGATGGCGGCGGGCGATTCGAACACGATGGCGAGTTTGCGCACCTCATCATCCGCCCCGCGATACGCGACCGACTCACGCACCTGCGCCGCGCCGGATTTTGGCGTCAGCACAAAGCGCAGCCGAGCTTGCTGTCGGCCAATATCGGCGTGCCGTCCCACCGCTTCCATCATCGCAATCGAAGCAGGATCCGAAGCAGCGACGCTAAGACCTGGAAGCGTTAGCAGCGACATCATCAGCCAAAGTAGCGCCCTCATCGCGTGACGCCTTCGCTGGTGGCGGGTTGCAGCTGCGCAACGCGATGACGCGTGGCCAATGCATATAGAGAGGGCAGGATCAGGATCGCCGCCAGATAGGACGCGCATATGGTCGCGGCAACCAGCAGGCCAAAGCTGCGTAGAGGGGGAATGCTCGACAAGAGGGTGATCGAAAAGCCCAGCGCCAGGATCAACGCATTGGCCGCCAGTGGCCGGCCGACGTCGGCGTAGACAAAGCGCGTCAGTGCCGCACCGGCATGACCACGACTCAGACCGCTGCGTATCGAGTGCAAGGTGTGGATCGCGAAGTCCACGCCAAGTCCGATGCCGATCGAGGCAAACATCGAGGTCGCCACGTTCAGCCAGATACCGAGTGCGCCCATGAAGCCGAACACTCCGAGCACCGCGGCGCCGACCGGTACGATGCACAGCAGGCCCTGCAGCAGCGAACGTTGCAGCAATGCGCAGATCAGAAACACCATCGCCGCGCTGGCCGAAATTCCAGTCAGCGTGCTGGGAAGATAAGGGCCGAAGAACGAATGCGTGACATGAACGCTGCCGGTGATTTCAGCGTTCAGACCTGAGCCGGCAAAGCGTTGATCCAGCTCCGCCTGCAGAGCCTCGACGACGGGCTTGTTGGTCTGGTAGTTGGCGGTTTTCAAATGACCGCGCAAATGAAGCTGACTGCGGTCGCTGGTGATTTCCTGACGCAGATCGCCGGGTGGGCCGGAGATTTCATACAGCAGCAGGAATTGCTCGGCTTCTTCGGCGCTCACCGGTAGCGTCTGCGCGCGGTCAGGATTGATGGCGCGTGTGATGTTGCGTAATAGATCGACCACCGAATGCGTCGCCGCAAACCCCCCTTCGGTTTCCATCCAAGTCTGCAATCCGGCCACGCGGGCAAGCTGATCTGGTGTCAGCAACGATGTCCCCGGTTCGGCGTGGATGTACACGTCGAGAAAATTGACACCGGCAAAGCGCTCGTTGAGTGCACGATCCGCCATGAACACGGTTGAATCCTGGGCGAAGTTGCGAATGCGCTCTTCGTTGAATTCGACACGGGTGGCCAGCGAAACACCCAGCGCCGTCAACAAACCAACCAGGCTCAGAACCAGCAGCGGATACTCGGCCAGAAAATCAGTCCAACGCGTCGGGATGCTCAGTGCCAGTCGTCGCGGACTGCGTGCCACGGTGGTTGATGGCGTGCCGATGAGCTGAAACAGCAAGGGGACGCCAACGACGGTAAAGATCCAGGCGACGGTCACACCGAAGGCGGCGTACCAACCATAGTCAACCAGCGGCGGCAAGGCGGCGGTCAGCGCCATGCCGACGAAGCCTGCGGCCGTAGTCATCGAGGTCAGTAGCATCGGCCGATACAGATCATGCAAGGCCTCGCTGATGGCTTCGGTAGCGGCCTTACCTTCAGATCGCAGGCGCGCAACGCGCTCGCCGTAATGCACTACATCGGCAATCGAGATACACAAGAGCACGGCTGGCAGACAACTTGTGATCACATAGAGCGGCGATCCCAACCAGCCCATCAGTCCCACTGTAGTTGCCAGGGTGCCCAACATCACCAGGGCGCCGGCGGCCAGACCGCGCCAGCTGTGCAGGAACAGACCGAGCATCACCAGCATGAGAGCCGCCGCTGCCGGCGTCAGCACGGTGGCATCGCGGTCGATGTAACGCGACAGGAACCCGGAACTGGTTGCCTCACCGGCAATGTGAACCGTGATGCCTTGAGGCAGATCCAGCGCGTTCATCTGCTCGAGAACGGCTTCGTAGGTATCGGCCGGATTAACGCCATCACGCAGTTCGGCGGCGATCAAGGCAGCGGAGTAATCCTGCGCGATCAGGGTGCCGCGGTAGTCGGGCGCCGCGTCCAGCGCCCGTTTGAGCTGCTGTTCGGCGTCCGGTGGCAGCGGTAAGGCCGGCAGCAGGGGTTCAACGCGCAGTTCATCGCCCTCGGTCCGGACCCACTGCTCGGTCGCAATGCTGAAAACCTGGTCGGGGTCGATCTGCGCAACCTGTCGCAGCGCCTCGGTGGCTCGGCTGACCGCGGTGAGCGCATCGGCGGTCAGCATGTCGTTGGGATTTTCGGCGATCAGCGCGACCACCAGCGGGTCGCGCAGGCCAAAGGTGGAACGCACGGTGGAACGCAGGCTCAAGGCCGAGCTGTCCTTGGGGACCAGAGCCTCGATGGAGGGTTGTTTGTAGATGCGCGTCAAGCCGGCGCCGAAGGCCGCGATCACCACCAGCAATCCCGCCATCATCCAGATTCGGCTGCGCCTTGAAGTGAGGGTCGTGTTCATGGATCGAATCCTGGTGCGTGAGGTGGGAAGGCAGCGTGCATGCCGTTCAAGCGACGAGTCCGGCGTGACCCAGTACCAGCACCGCGTTCAGACCGCCGAACCCAAAGGCATGAGAGACCACGGCCTGCAGCGGCATCGGCTCGGCCTGGCCATGCACCACGTTCAAGCGCGTGCCTTCGCGCAGTCGGGTGAAATTGACGGTCGGCGGGACGCACTGCTGTTCCAGGGCAACCAGACAAGCGGCCATTTCGAGTGCGGATGTTGCGCCGATGGCGTGGCCATGCGCGGCCTTGGTCGATACCACTGGGATGTGTTCTGCGCGTGCGCCATAGACGCGATGGATCACTTCGCTCTCGCAGCGGTCGTTGAGTTCGGTGCCGGTGCCGTGGGCGTTGATGTGATCGATCTGCTCAGGCTGCAAGCCGGCGTCGTGGATCGCCTGGCGGATCGCGTCTGCCGCCTTGTCCTGGTCCATCTGTGTCATGTGCGCGCCGTCCGAGCTCATGCCGAAGCCGCGGACGGTGCCGATGGGTGTGGCATCGCCCTGGCGCGCATAAGCCTCGGTTTCGAGCACAAACATGGCTGAGCCTTCTCCAATGGCCAGCCCCAGCGGGCCCTCGGAAAACGGGGCGCTCCAGCTTTTGCTGGTGACCTTCATCGCGCGCCAGGACAGCAGGCCGGCGTAGGTGATCCCTGCTTCAGTGCCGCCGACGATGGCCCAGTCAAACTGGCCCGAACGCAGCAGCAGAGTTGCCAGGCCAATGGCGTGATTCGATGTCGCGCACGCCGAACTCACCGCAAAGCCCGGTGCATCCAAACCATAAGCCATCGCGATCAAGCTGTTCGGCGCAGACGGCATGCAACGCGGCACGGTGAAGGGATGGGTGCGCCGATTGCCGGCAACCATAAGATTCTCGTAAGCCTCGGCCGTGGTGTGCTGCCCGGCCATGCCGACACCGCAGAGGATCAGCCCGCGACCGCGTCTAGCGGCGTGACGTGCCAGCAGACCCGACTGCTTCAGGGCTTGATCGGCGGCTTCGAGCGCGAAATGGGTGTTGCGCTCCATGAACGGCTGTAAGGAGCGCGGCGCACTTTCGCAGGCAAAGTCGTCGGGCAGTTTCGATGCCCAGCAGCTGTCCAGGTCCTGGCTGCCCGGAATCCTAATGCTGTGCTCGCGCACACCGGATTCCCCGCGCATCAGCGCCTGACCAAATGCAGGCATGCCGACACCCAGCCCGGATACGACGCCGGCGCCAGTGACCCAGATCGCTTGCATGGGCCTTGGTCGTCCCGTGTCGATCAGGCGGCCTTACGAGTCTTGGCCTCGAGCAGCGTCTGGATCACGCCTGCCAATGATCGACAGGCTTGCCCAGCCGTCATTTCGGTCATCTTCGGGTCAAGACTCTCCATCGGAATCTCGATGTCGAAGGCTTCTTCAAGGCTGAAGTTGATTTCCGCGAAGGCTAGGGAGTCGATGTCCAGCTGCGGCAGTGATTTGTCGCGCCATTGGCCCTCGGCGCGCAGGGCCGACGGTGCCGACTTGGCGATGATGTCTTGGACCTTGGCTTCGATGCTGTAAATATCCATGGCGAGCTCCTGTGAAAAGCTGAGTGGGGCTGAAAATTCAGGCTGCGGCTTGATCAACGTTGTGCGGCCAGCGCGTGTCCGGTCCTTGCGCCATCGGCGCCGGTGACAGCGGGTCGTGAATCAGATGGCGCACATAGTTGGTGTCGATGCGACGCAACTCGTAGCTCACCCCCATTTGCTTGAAGAACTGCTCAGTGGCAACCGTGGTGAAGCGCGTGCCGGCGGGGCGCATGAGGTATGGCCGCAGCATGCTGGTGCGCGTGTACAGGGCACGCACGGAGTTGCCCAGTACCGGGATCGCGCTGAGCAGGCCGAGCAGGCCAGCGAATAGCCAGAAGCCCTGAATCAGCACCAGCCGCGGTGCCATGTCGGGGTGACCGAAGGCGCTCACCGTCATGTCCACGACTTGGCGCAGCGTCGGCGCTTCGGGGTTGGACAGGTGCAGATAGCTCAGCGTGGCGGGCAGGGCTTGATCTCGATGCCGTTCGATCACCAGCCAGGAAAATTTTTCCACGTCGTCGGCGTCGATCAGATCGAGTACGCCATCTTCGTTGCCGAGCAGCGGCACAAAGGGCAGGCGCAGTCTGCGCACGGTGTTGAGCGCGACGTCGATCATGCGCGCGCTCGCAGCCTGGATACCAATCACCCGACGCAGCCAGCCGGACATGCGGTCCAGATGCACAGGTTCCGACAGCACGTCGAGCCAGGCGAGGTAACCATCCGTCGTGTCGGGTCCGGTGACGATGCTGGGGCGAATAATGGTGACCGGAATCATCCGGCCGCGCGTCGCCTGCCAGCAGGTCACGTGGAACTCGCCGTCGCGCTTGGACGCCTCATAGGAGTTCTCGGTCCGTACGTCCGGGCTCAGAGGCTCTTCTGCAATCAAGCCCTGGCGCTGGCCGTGGGCGTAGCAGGTGCTGAAGTGCACCAGGCCTTGCAGCATCGGCGGTTCCGACGGCAAGCCGCTGTCCACCCGGTCCAGGGTTTCGAGCAGACGGTCCAGACCCTGCACATTGGTGCTCCGATTGAGCTGACGCGTGGCCTCGCGGCGGGCACGCTTTTGAC
The DNA here is from genome assembly GCA_052387335.1 of Panacagrimonas sp. Taxonomy (GTDB): domain Bacteria; phylum Pseudomonadota; class Gammaproteobacteria; order Nevskiales; family Nevskiaceae; genus Panacagrimonas. Next base: position 10,834 of record JBQTJH010000215.1, read on the forward strand.
CCGCAAAATCCATTTTCAGAGAGGCCGCCACATTGATCGCCAGCAAGCGGCTTGCGCCGAACTGCTGGAGGCAGACCTTGATCTGGGCTGCGAGCGACTCGGGCTTGAGATCGGTCAGGTCGGCCTCGATAACGGCGACTTGTGATTGTTGATCTTCACATCCCAGGTCACGTAGCAGGTCTGCGACGCGCTGCGCGACCGATCCCCCACGCGACTCGGCGCCGCGTTTGCCGCGTGCCAGCACGATGACTTGACCGCCGGATTGCAGCAGGCGGCGCAGCAGGCGTCGACCCAAAAAGCCAGTGGCGCCGGTGATCAAATATGCAGGTGCTGGTTTCATGGCTGATTCCGCTCTTGTTCGTAACGTCGCGAGTGCATTGACATCGTCGACATACGGTCGGTACCGGTGGGTATCGTCCCGTCCCTGAATGAACGTTAAGTTGGGGCCTGCGACTAAAAGCAGCGCCAGCACGGCTTTCATCAGCGTTTGTGGCCGGCTGGATCAATCTCGACCGACAGAACGTGAGCTAGTCGACATTTCCCGGACAGGACTGCTCAAGTTGATGACTTCGTCAGCTTTTCTCTGGTCCCGCCACCGAGGCGCGGTCTTCGCCGATAATTAGCGACTCGACATCACCCGGCCCCAGCCATGAGCACGATCCGCCAGGACGATTTGATCCAGTCCATCGCCGACGCCTTCCAGTACATCAGCTACTACCACCCGCTGGACTACATCCAGGCGCTGGGCGAGGCCTATGAGCGGGAGGAATCACCGGCGGCCAAGGATTCCATCGCGCAGATCCTGACCAACTCGCGCATGAGCGCGGAGGGCAAGCGACCGATCTGCCAGGACACAGGCATCTGCGTGGTGTTCATGAAGGTGGGCATGAACGTCCGCTGGGATTCAACTCTGAGCGTGCAGGAGATGGTGGATGAGGGTGTGCGCCGCGCCTACCTGAATCCGGACAACATGCTGCGCGCGTCGGTGCTCAGCGATCCTGCGTTCATGCGCAAGAACACCAAGGACAACACGCCGGCCGTGATCCACTACGAGATCGTGCCGGGCGATCACGTCGAAATCACCTGCGCGGCCAAGGGTGGCGGCAGCGAGAATAAATCGAAGATGGTGTGCCTGAACCCCAGCGACTCGATCGTGGACTGGGTGCTCAAGACCGTGCCGACGATGGGCGCCGGCTGGTGTCCGCCGGGCATCCTGGGCATCGGCATCGGCGGTACGCCGGAGAAGGCGACGGTGATGGCCAAGGAAGCGATCATGGCGCCGGTGGACATTCACCTCGTGAAAGCCAAGCAGGCGCGCGGCGAGACGCTGACCAAGATCGAAGAGCTGCGCCTGGAGCTGCTGGAGAAGGTCAATGCGCTCGGCATCGGCGCGCAGGGTCTGGGTGGCCTGACCACCGTGCTCGACGTGAAGATCATCGACTACCCGACGCACGCCGCAAGCCTGCCGGTGGCGATGATTCCGAACTGCGCTGCAACGCGGCACGTTCATTTCGAACTCGACGGCTCCGGCCCGGCGAAGCTCGAAGCACCGAAGCTGGAGGACTGGCCGCAGGTCACGTGGAAGGCCGATCTGAAGACCTCCACCCGCGTGAATCTGGATACGCTCACGCCGGCGGAAGTCGCAAGCTGGAAGCCGGGCCAGACCTTGCTGCTGAACGGGAAAATGCTCACGGGCCGTGATGCCGCGCACAAGCGCATCCAGGACATGCTGGCCAAGGGCGAGAAGCTGCCGGTAGAGTTCACCAATCGCACCATCTACTACGTCGGCCCGGTCGACCCGGTACGCGACGAAGTCGTCGGCCCCGCCGGCCCGACCACGGCCACGCGCATGGATAAGTTCACCGAGATGATGCTCGCGCAGACCGGGCTGATCTGCATGATCGGCAAGTCCGAGCGCGGGCCGAGCGGCATCGCGGCGATCAAGAAGCACAAGGCGGCCTACCTGATGGCGGTGGGCGGCGCGGCCTATCTGGTGAGCAAGGCGATCAAAGACGCCAAGGTCGTCGGATTCGCGGACCTGGGCATGGAGGCGATCTACGAATTCACCGTGCAGGACATGCCGGTCACGGTTGCCGTCGATGCGCTGGGTGAGTCCGTTCACGAGACCGGGCCAAAAAAATGGCAGGCCATGATTGGCAAGATTCCGGTGGTGACGGCATGAGTACGATCAAATTCTCAGTGGCGCTGCTGCTCGTCGGCGCTGCGCTTGCGGTCCAGGCCGCGCCCTCGATCACGCCGCTTGGCGAGGCCGACAAGCACGGCGCCATCAATTACTCGGTCAAGTGCGACAGTGGAGCGCGCAAGATCGTGCAATGCGTGCGCGATGATGGTCATTGTGGGTATGCAGGCGACCAGAGCTTGGCCGACATCGTTGCCGCTCTGTGCTCTGGCTCTCCGCCAGAACCGGCCGCCACCACGCCCTCGATGCAGACCGCACCGGCAACGCCTTGAATCGCTGGTCTCGAACTCACCCTCGATTTCCGAAGAACCTTATGAAACGACGCGTGCTTGCAGGTGCGGTGTTGGTCTTTGTTCTTGCGCATAGTCTGGCGCGTGCCGCGTCGCTCGAAGGCCTCGCCGTCGAGATCACGAATCAAAGCGAGCCCGTGCTCTGCGCGGAGAAAGACAACGTCGCGATCTCGTTTGCGAGCCCCGAGGTGCGCAGCTTCCGTATCGAAGTCGCGCATCCGGTGTATCTGACCAGCGCGCCACGCGACAACTGGGAGGCCGACTGGACCGCCTGCGATATGAGCGCCGACCCGGTGCATGTCGTCACGCGTCCGCCGCGCAAGGTCACGATCTACGAAGAACCCGATCTGTGGGTGATCGGCTACACGTTCCCCAGTTTCTGGCGTCCAGCCACCGCCACGGTGCGCATTGGTGATCGCGTGGAAAAAGACCTGCACATGCTGCAGGTCTGGCAGTTGCGCAATGACGGTGCCGAAGAGGTGCTGGTGCTCTACCCGCAGGATGGCTACTGGCGCGCGCGGCCGCTGGCACCGCGGCCGCTGCGTCACACCGGCTATGGCAGTTCTTTCCTGCTCGGGCCCATCGAAGTTGAAGGTCGGCCGATTGTGAAGTTCAGGGAGGTGAGCTTCGACCCGGCCGCACGCGGCTTCACCATGGACTTCGCGCGCGGCGGCAAGGGCGTGCTCAAGCTCGTGACCCTGAATGAGAACCAGATGGCGCTGGATGTGGCGTTCGACAAGCCGATCAAGAACGGCGCGTTCGGCATGCTGCGGTCGATGTACGTCACCGAATTCAACAACGACGCGGCGCGCATTGCGGTGCGCGAGAAGAACGCCAAGGGCTGGCGCGAAGACAACGTCATGAAATTTGATCGGGCGGTGGCGACGGACGCCTGGATCGGTCGGCTGTCGCCGTCGCAGCACAACACCTCGTCGCCGGATCATGTGTTCAACAGTTTTTCCGACGGCCCCACGCCCAAGCGCCCGCGTCGCGAACCCCCGCCTGACGTGATGAAGAGCGCCAAATAGGCGCCTTGCGCTTGCGCGTTGGTAGCTGTCGCAGGCGCCAATGCGATTTGAACTGCGGCAGGTGGAATAATCGACCCTACTAGCGGGACAAAAGGGGAGAGATTGACCATGCTGCAAGTTCAGACACGCGCAAGCCTATTAGGTGTGGCGTTGCTGCTCACGGCCTGCGGGCCTACGCTCGAAGGCCGTTTCGAGGACGTCAAAGACCCCGGCCGCTACTACAGCTTCACCTCCTGGGGTCAGAAGTGGAGCAGCTATTACGGCGACAGCGGCATGTACAAGATCGAAGGTACGCGATTGATTATCGAGGGCTCGGGCGGGATCACCGGTAAGGTGATCGGTCCGGACGAGATTCATCTCGAGGATGTCAGCACCTACAGCTCGGATGTGCCGCACACCGTGTACCGGCGGGTCAGCGAGTGAGGCCATGGGTTCACAGCGCGCAAAGGCTTGCGGGATAATCAAGCGCCGCGCCGTTCAATTGCTCGAAGGTTCCAATGCCGTCTTATCGTCAGCTCAGTGTGCTGGGATTTCTCGCCTGTATCGGCGGCCTGGCCTTCGCGCTCTATCTGCAGCACTTCAAGGGCTTCGAGCCTTGCCCCATGTGTATCTTCCAGCGCGTGGCCATGGCGGGTGCTGGTGTGGCGTTTCTTCTGGGGACTTTGCATAACCCCTCGGGCTGGGGCCGCTGGGTCTACGCGGGCCTGGCTGATTTCGCCGCCATGATCGGCGCGCTCATCGCGGGTCGGCATGTCTGGCTGCAAAGTCTGCCGGCCGATCAGGTTCCGGCCTGTGGCCCGACGTTGGACTATCTGCTCGGCATGCTGCCGGTGATGGAAGTGGTGCAGATGGTGCTCAAGGGCGACGGTAATTGCGCCAAGATCGACGCGGCATGGTTGGGGCTGAGCCTGCCGGGATGGACCTTGCTTGCGTTCATCGGCTTGAGCTTCTGGGCGGTGCTCACCGCGCTGCTGCCCCTGGTTTTTGAACGTCGTTCCTCTCTGCGCTGAATCTCAGACCATGTCCTTCGCCACCACCGATCTGTCCGATACTCATCCTGAAGCCCAGACCTGCGAGCCGATCTTTGGCGACTACGGTGGGCGCACCGCCTTCCATGGGCAGATCAAGACGCTCAAGGTGTTCGAGGACAACGCGCTGGTGCGCGCCACGCTCGAAACCCCGGGCGAGAACCGCGTGCTGGTGGTGGACGGCGGTGGCTCGACGCGCTGCGCGCTGTTCGGCGGCAATCTTGGCCAGCTGGCGGTGAAGAACAGCTGGGCGGGCGTGGTGGTCTACGGCCTGATTCGCGATTCGGAAGAAATTTCCCAACAGGATTTCGGGCTCAAGGCTCTTGGCACCCATCCACGCAAGAGCGAGAAGGGCCTGCACTCGGCTCACGCTGATCGGCCGGTGAAATTTGCTGGTGTCGAGTTCAAGTCCGGTGCGTGGCTTTACGCGGATGCAGACGGCATCCTGGTCAGCGATACACCCATTCATCCGTAAGCGGGCTTTTTCGCCTCTCTACGCCGCTACGTTTGCGTTGCGGCGCTGGATCAGCCAGACGAATAGGCTGGCCGTGATGATCATCTGAATGCCGTAGACCGCGCCCGGAATCATGTACACCGGCGCGATCATGGCGCCCACTGCCATAGTCAGGGTGGTGTTGTGGACGCCCAGTTCAATTGCAATCGCGGTGGACTGGCGCAGGTCCAAGCGCGCGCGACGGGCGATGAACCAGCTCAGGCTCATCGCCGACAGATTCAGGCTCAGGGTTGCGGCGCCCACGGCGAACAGCATCCCCAGGGCCTCGTTGCGGGCTTCGTACATGGCGCCGCCCACCACGATCACGAAGAACACCAATGCCGCGCGCTTGACCCAAGGTTCGGCCCCGAGCGCGAAACCAGGCAGCCAGGCACGTACGACCATGCCTAGACTCAAGGGCACCAGGGTGATGAAGATCACGCGCAGCACGATGCCGCCCATGTTCAGCTCGGCCTCCGACTGCGCGCCCAGGAAGTACCAGGTCGCAATGCCCAGAAACAGCGGCGTGGTGAACACCGACACCAGGCTGCTGATGGCGGTCATGCTTACCGACAGGGCGGTGTCGCCGCGAGCCAGATGAGTGAGCAGGTTCGCTGTGGTGCCCCCCGGTGCGGCCCCCAGCAACACCATGCCGACGGCCAGTTCGGGCGGCAGATCAAAGGCCAGAGCCGCCAGGAAGGCCAGCAAAGGCGACAGCAGCAGCAGATTGGCCATGCCGATGACCGCACCGCGCGGATACAGCGCCACCCGGCGGAAATCCGCCAAGGTCAAGGACAGGCCCAGCCCGGTCATGATGACGAACAGGGCCAGCGGAAGCAGGGTGGTGGCGAAGTAGCTGCTTGTCATGGTGTGCGATTCCCGGTGGTCTGCCGAGCCTGCCAGAAGCGCCGCGTCGCCGCTGCTGTGATGGGCACGGCGCGCGCCTGGCGGAAATGTTGCATTGCGACGACAGGGGGGTTTGGCTAGAATTCGCGCCCCTTGCAAGCCCCCGTTTCGATTGGCCGCAGCCAGAGGAACGGTGCGTGGGTCGAGACCCAAGAACAGGCAGGAGCTTTCGGATGAGTGTTGTGAAAGGCGTTGAAGTGCTCGGCGCGATGTCACCCGCGTACAAGAAAATCCTCACCCCTGAGGCACTAGCCTTCGTCGCCAAACTGGTTCGCAAGCATCGTCCCAAGCGCGACGCGCTGCTGCATTACCGCGCCGAGCGCCAGGCCTGGATTGACGCCGGCAAGATGCCGGGTTTTCTCAAGGAAACCGTCAAGGTCCGCGAAGGCAAGTGGAAGATCGCCGGCACGCCGGCCGACCTGCAGGACCGCCGCGTGGAAATCACCGGCCCGGTCGATCGCAAGATGATCATCAACGCGCTCAATTCCGGTGCGAAATGCTTCATGGCGGACTTCGAGGATTCGGCCTCGCCGACCTGGGAGCTGATGATGGACGGGCAGATCAATCTGCGCGACGCCGTCAGCCGCAAGATCAGCTTCACCAATGAGGCCGGCAAGGAATACAAGCTCAACAAGGACATCGCGACCCTGATCGTGCGTCCGCGCGGCTGGCACCTCAACGAGAAGCACATTCTGGTCGACGGTGCCCCGGCTCCCGGCGGCATCGTGGATTTCGGTCTGTACTTCTTCCATAACGCCAAAACGCTGTTGAAGAAGGGCAGTGGCCCGTATTTCTATCTGCCTAAGATGCAGAGTCACTACGAGGCACGACTCTGGAACAACATTTTTGTGGACGCGCAGAAGGAACTGGGCATCCCGCAGAAGACGATCAAGGTCACGGTGCTGATCGAGACCTTGTGGGCCGCGTTCGAAATGGACGAGATCCTGTTCGAACTCAAGGATCACATCGTCGGCCTCAACTGTGGCCGTTGGGACTACATCTTCTCCTGCATCAAGACGCTCAACGCCAAGGGCGACTGGCTGGTGCCGGATCGTCTGGCCGTGGGCATGGATCGTCACTTCCTCGACAGCTACTCCAAGCTGCTGTGCGAGACCACGCACAAGCGCGGCGCGCACGCGATGGGCGGCATGGCCGCGTTCATCCCGACCAAGGATGCGGCGCAGAACGAGGTGGTGTTCGCCAAGGTCACGGCCGACAAGCTGCGCGAAGTGAAGAACGGCCACGACGGCACCTGGGTCGCGCATCCAGGTCTCGTGCCGGTGGCGATGAAGGTGTTCGATGAACACATGCCTGAACCGAACCAGGTCGGCAAGAAGTTCGACTACAAGATCAAGGCTAAAGACCTGCTGGTGAAGCCGGAAGGTGCCATGACCGAAGCCGGCCTGCGCAACAACATCAACGTCTCGGTGCAGTACACCGAGGCCTGGTTGCGCGGTAACGGCTGCGTGCCGCTGCACAACCTGATGGAAGACGCCGCCACCGCCGAAATCAGCCGCACGCAGATCTGGCAGTGGCAGAAGTACGGCGTGACGCTGAGCGACGGTCGCAAGGTCACACCCTCGTTGGTCAACCAGTTCATCGACGAAGAGCTGGCGGCGATCAAGCAGCAGCTCGGCGCCGAGCGCTTCAATGCCAGCCGCATGATCGAAGCCGCCGGTCTGGTGGCGCGCATGTCCACGGCCAAGAAGGTTGCTGATTTTCTTACCTTGCCCAGCTACGAGTATTTGGACTGACATCCGTGAGGGGTGAGGCGTGAGGACACGCCTGCGGCGCTGCGAGGTAAAGCCGCTTTTCCTCACTCCTTACGCCTCACTCCTAACCGTTTCAATTCACCCACCGAGGTAAAGCAGCAATGAGTACTCGCGAAGAGCAGATCAAGGCCCTTTAGCACGACTGGGCGACCAACCCCCGCTGGAAGCTGGTCAAGCGCGGGTATTCCGCTGCAGACGTGGTGCGCCTGCGCGGCAGCGTCGCCATCGACCACACGCTCGCCAAGCGCGGTGCCGAGAAGCTGTGGAAGCTTGTGAACGGCGAAGCCAAGAAGGGCTATGTCAACGCCTTTGGCGCGATCACCGCCGGCCAGGCGATGCAGCAGGCCAAGGCCGGCCTGGAAGCCGTGTACCTGTCCTGTTGGCAGGTTGCCGCCGACGGCAACACCAGCGAGACCATGTACCCCGACCAGTCGCTCTATGCGTACGACTCGGTGCCGACGATGGTCCGTCGCATCAACAACACCTTCACCCGCGCCGACGAGATTCAGTGGTCGCGTGGCATCGGCCCCGGCGACAAGGGCTTCATCGACTACTTCCTGCCCGTCGTCGCTGACGCGGAAGCCGGCTTCGGCGGCGTGCTCAACGCCTTCGAGCTGATGAAGAACATGATCGTCTCGGGTGCTGCCGGCGTTCACTTCGAAGACCAGCTCGCTGCGGCCAAGAAGTGCGGCCACATGGGCGGCAAGGTGCTCGTGCCGACCCAGGAAGCGGTGGAGAAGCTGATCGCGGCGCGCTTCGCTGCCGACGTGCTCGGCGTGCCGACCATCGTGCTCGCGCGTACCGATGCCGAGGCCGCCAACCTGATCACCTCGGATTACCACCCGAACGACAAGCCCTTCCTCACTGGCGAGCGCACGCAGGAAGGGTTCTACCGCGTGAAGAACGGTCTGGAGCAGGCCATCAGCCGTGGCGTCGCCTACGCGCCGTATGCGGATCTGGTGTGGTGCGAAACCGGCGTGCCGGACATTGGTTTTGCGCGTGAATTCGCGCAGGCCGTGCACAAGGCCTGCCCGGGCAAGCTGCTCAGCTACAACTGCTCGCCGAGCTTCAACTGGAAGAAGAACCTCAACGACGCGCAGATCGCCAAGTTCCAGCAGGACCTCAGCGACCTTGGCTACAAGTACCAGTTCATCACCCTGGCTGGCATCCACATCAACTGGTACAACACCTTCCAGTTCGCCCAGGCCTACGCCAAGGGCGAGGGCATGAAGCATTACGTCAACATGGTGCAGGAGCCGGAATTCGCCGCGCGCGAGCAGGGCTACACCTTCGTGTCGCACCAGCAGGAAGTCGGTACCGGGTACTTCGACGACGTCACCACCGTGATCCAGGGCGGCTCGTCCTCGGTCAAGGCGCTGACCGGTTCGACGGAAGAAGAGCAGTTCCACTGAGTACCGCAGCACGTTGAGGTTACGGGTCCGACCCGGAAAGAGCGCCTTCTTGGCGCTCTTTTTTTGCCTATTGCTTGCCTGTTGCTCGCGCTCGGCGACGCCAGCGCTAGAACCGATACGTCAGCCCGAGCGCCGCCGTGTGGTGGACATAGAAATCCGGCCTATCCTCGTAGGCGTAATCGAGGCGGGCCGACCAGCGACCGTCCAGACTCAAGACGCAGCCGGCAGAGTAGGTGGTGAAACTCGCCTGCGGCTGCGGCGGAAGCGCTTCTTCGCCGTCATAGATGGCCAGGTAGGGCGAGTAGCGTCCGCGGGTCCATGAGTACCGTGCTGACGCCACGCCGGTGCGAGATTCGTCCGTGTTGCGACTCGCCGCATAGCGCAGCTCCAGGTCGCCGATACCGAGACCCGGCAGGCGTATGCCCGGGGTCAGGGTGTGGACCTCGCCAAAGGCGTATCCGAAGTAGCGATACGCCAACAAGGGCTGCACGAAGCCTGTGCGCAGCCACTCAACTGCGCCTTGCGCCTGGAATCGTGGGCGGAAATCGGCGTCTGGAGTACCGCCGGCTTCGGCGAATAGCAGCCACCTCGGGGCTGCGTTCCAGTACGCGCCGGCGACGTACTGATTGTCGATGGAGTCGAACTGATCCAGACGGTCCCAGCGCGCGTAGGCGCTAAGTTTCGGGGTCAGCGCCGTTCCGGCTTGCAGATAGGTGCTGGACTCATCGCCGCGCGCGCTGTCATAACGGTCGTCGGCGTAACCCATGTCGAGTCGGCTGCGTCGCGGCGCCTCAGTTCTCGCCAGCAATAGCGACAGATCACGATCATCATTGCCCGGACTGCCTCCGCGCGCGCGTTCGAAGGCCGCGCGTGCACCGGCTCGATCATCCTGCGCCAGCAATACATCACCTCTGAGCAACAGCGCATCGTAATGAACCGGATCCTGGCCGAGCACAATGTCGAGCTCGGACAGAGCCTGGCGACGCTCGCCGCTCCAGTACAGCACGCGCGCCAGCCCCAGACGCAGGTCGACTGAGTCTGGTGCCAGAACCAGGGCGCGACGCCAGGTGGCGGCGGATTCAGCGTGCTTGCCTTGCCATCCCTGCACCGTCGCCAGCTCAGCAAGAACCTCGCGGTCCTCCGGATGCTGCTGCGATAGGTGCGCGAACACGCGCTCGGCTTCGGCAAGCTTCTGTTCGCGCTTCAGCCGCTGTCCGTCTTCGAAGCTGGTCGCGCCACAGAGCGAACTCCACAGCATCGTTGCAATCAGCAGAGTGCCGCGCGATATCTGGTTCACGACACCACTCCGGTTTTACGTTGCGGCGACCAGTCCACCCGGCCGCTGAGGAAATTCAGCCAGCCGCGTACGGCGCCGGCGTGGCGTATCAATTGGAAGGAGAACGGCTCGGCCAGGCTGGCAAGCAAGGAGGCCCACCAGAACCGCGGACTCGGTCGCTGGCCCAGCCAGCGGTGGTAACGGTCAATCGCCCACAGGTGGTAACAGAAATCCAGGAACAGCTTGACACCGATCACCAGTAGCACGGTCTGCGCTACCGCATTCCAGTTCAGCAGCAGCCAGATCAGCAGGATAAAGGCGGTGATTCCGAACACGGGTTGCAAGGTGTCCAGCGCCTTGATCGGCAGCATCAGCCGTCCCAGCTGACCGTAGCGGGGATTGCCGACCATATCGCCGTTGCTGAACTGGGTTTCCAGAAAGCCGGCGAACCAGCGCTCGCGCTGGCGCAAGAACTGTCCGAGGCTGGCCGGCGCGTCCGTGGTGGCCTGCGCATTGCCGAGCACGCGCACGCGCCAGTTCAGAGCATGATCGTACGAGTATCGATGCAGGCGATGGATCAGCTCGTAATCCTCCACCAGGCTCTTGGCGTCGTACCCTTGCAGATGTTGCAGCACATCTTTGCGATAGGCCGCAAACGCGCCCGAAACCAGCAGCAGCGCATCAATGCGTTCCCAGGCGGCGCGTGCGAGAAAGGCGCGCAGGTATTCAAAACGCTGAAAGCCCTCGAACATCCACGCCAAGGGTGCCGACGAGCAGCGTGGCGTCAGGGTACCGCAGGCCGCAGCCAGTTCCGGCTCGGCAGCGAAGGCGGTGCGGATCGCGTCCAAGGCGCCTGGGTGCAATACCGTGTCCGCGTCCAGAGTGAGGATCACCGGTGCCTGGGCCAGTGGCCAGGCGCGGTTGAGGGAGTCGGCCTTGCCGCTGTGCGCTTTGCGCAGCACGCGCAGCGGGGCGTGTTGCTGGGACTGTACGCAACCCAGGCTGGGATTGAGCGGCACACCGTAGCGCTGGTTCAGGAGCACGGCGGTGGTGTCAGACGAGCCGTCGTCAACCATCCACAGTTCGTCGCCGTCCCGACACTGGCTCAGCACCGCATCCAGACACTGGGCCAGCACGCTGGCTTCGTTGCGTCCGGGCACCAGCACGGCGAGCGGCAGATCGGCTGGCACGCTTGATTCTTCCGCGCGCTGCATGTTGCGGGTTTTCCAGGCGACAAACCCGAGCAACCAGCTGTCGTAGCTGACATACAGCAGGCCGGCCGACCAGACCACCAGATCGCCGCCCAGGAACGCGCCGAGCGTGGCCGTGAGCCAGCACACAAACACCAGCGCGAACAGCCCGTGACCACGGATCAAACGCGAAGCAGGTAAACCGAGGCGGTTCATCAGGCGGTGTAGTGACAGGGCGGCGACCTGAACAATCTAGGAAGGCCATGTGACTGAACGGCGACAAACATGCGGCGCAAACGTTTGGATATATGCGTCGGCGCTTTGGACATTCGGCGCTTGGGGGGCACCCTCAACCGAGACCTGTAATCAGGCTGGCATACTCCGTCCGGAGCGTCGGCGCTTGCGCCGGAAAAATAACCAAATGCGCCGACCCATCCGAATGGGCTGGAACGGTGCCGGGCAGAAGATCGCAGACCATGTACCCATTGAGATTCCGGCTGGCGCGCTGGGTGCTCACGCACCGCAAAGCGACCTGGGCGTTTTTTGTTGTCGTTACCCTTTTCTTCATGGGCGGTCTACCCAGGGTGGAGCTGGAGACCATCTTCTCGGACCTGCTGCCATCTGATGATCCCTTCGTCCAGGCCTTCAAGGATCACCCTAATTTCGGTAATCCGCTGACCGTGGCGGTGATGATCAAGCGCAAGGATGGTGGAGCCGCCGCCGAAGGCGCCGGGTACGAAAAAACGATCTACAACGCCGACACCATCGCCAAGGTGTGGAAATTCACCCGCGATATCGACCTCACGCCCGGTGTCGATCACGACCTGATCCTGTCCGTCACCACCGAGAAGGCGCGCTACACCGAAGCGACGCCGTTCGGCATCGATATGCGGCCCCTGATGGGCGATATCGCGCCCAAGACGCCGGAGGAGATTGCGCTGTTCAAGGAACGCGTGGCCAAGTCGCCCAACACGCGCGTGTTCCTGATTTCCAATGACGATACGGCGACCTTGATCACGGCGACGTTCATCGAGCATCAGGTCGACTACGGCGTGGTGTTCGATTTCGTGCAGAAGCTGGCGGCCGATGCGCGCGACGAACATCACGAAGTCTATGTCACCGGTCAGCCGATCCTGATCGGC
>JBQTJH010000216.1:0-5503 GCA_052387335.1 Panacagrimonas sp.
GTATTGTCGCGCGGATGGGATTTCGGCGCCGTGGCTGCAGCGCCGGGTGTCTTGCGACACGTTTCGTTGGTGGTAAATCGTGAACACCCTCGCCCGCCGCAGGGCGAGCCAGCGGACGGTTCAGACGCTCTGCCCTTCCAACTGGGCGGATGCCTCTAGCCAGGTCTCTTCGACGCTAGCCAACTCGGCACGCAGTTCAGACTGTTCCTTCATCAACTTGGCCGCTTCGGCCGCGCCGCCGTTTTCGTACAGCGCCGGGTCGGCCAGTTTCTTTTCCAGGCGGCCAAGCAATTCTTCGATGCGCGCCTGGCGCGACTCGCTCTTGCGCACCAGATCGCGCAGTCGCTTGATCTCTTCGCGCGGCAAGGCGGTGGCCGGTGCCGCTGCGGCCCGCTGCACTTTCACCACCGGCGCGGCGACGGGCGCCGGGGTCGATGCGGCTTTGCGTCCGCGCTCATTGAGCCAGCGCGCGTAGTCGTCCAGATCGCCGTCGAAGGTCTGCACCGCATGATCAGCCACGCGCCACAGCCGGTCGCAGACGCTGGACACCAGATGACGGTCATGCGTGACCAGCACCACTGCGCCGTCGTAGTCGTTGAGCGCTAGTTCCAGGGCCTGGCGCATGTCCAGATCCAGATGGTTGGTGGGCTCGTCGAGCAGCAGCAGGTTGGGCTTGGGATACACCACCAGGGCCAGCGCCAGGCGTGCCTTCTCGCCGCCGGAAAACGGCGCGATGGCTTCAAACGCACGATCACCACGGAAGTTGAAACTGCCCAAGTAATCGCGCAGCTCCTGATCCTTGGCCTGCGGGTCCATGCGCCTGAGATGCAGGATCGGCGAAGCCTGCGGGTCCAACTGCTCCAGCTGGTGCTGGTCGAAATACCCCACCACCAGGTCCGGATGGGCAATCATCTGCCCCGCCATGGCGTTTAGCTTGCCGGCGATGAGCTTGATGAACGTGCTCTTGCCGGCGCCGTTGGGGCCCAGCAGTCCAATGCGTTCGCCGGGCTCGATGCCCAGATTCACACCCGTGAGCTGTGGCTTATCGCCATAGCCGATGCTGACTTTGTTCAGGCGCACCAGCGGCGACGGCAGCTTGAGCGGCTTGCGGAAGGAAAACGTGAACTCGTTATCCGCGATCACCGGCGCCACCAGCTGGATGCGCTCGATCATCTTCATGCGCGACTGCGCCTGCCGCGCCTTGGTCGCCTGCGCCTTGAAGCGGTCCACAAATTTCTGCAGGTGCGCCACCTGACGCTCTTGCGCCGCGCGGGTCGAGGCCTGCTGGCTCAGACGCTCGGCGCGCAGGCGTTCGAACGCAGAGTAATTGCCGGCGTAGAGCGTGAGCTTCTCCGCCTGCAGGTGCAGCGTGTGCGTGCACACCGCGTCGAGAAATTCACGGTCATGGGAAATCAGCACCAAGGTGCCGGGATAGCGCGCCAGCCAGTCCTGCACCCACAGCACCGCGTCCATGTCCAGATGGTTGGTCGGTTCGTCCAGCAGCAGCAGGTCGGAGCGACACATCAGGGCGCGAGCCAGATTCAGGCGCATGCGCCAGCCACCGGAGAACTCAGCTACGGTCTTGGACTGCATCTCCTGGGTGAAGCCCAGGCCGTCGAGCAGGGTCGCGGCACGAGCCCGCGCGGTATAGCCATCGATCTGGTACAGGAGCTCGTGCAGATTCGCGATCTTGTCGCCGTCGTGCGCGTCCTCGGCCTTGACCAAGGCGGCCTCCAGTTCACGCAATTCGAAATCGCCATCCAGCGCGTATTCCAGCGCCTGGATCGGGAGCGCGGGAGTTTCCTGAGCCACCGTGGCCACCGCCCAGTTGCGCGGCCGCGTGAACTCGCCCTTGTCCGGCGCCAGCTGGTATTGCATCAACGCGAACAGGCTGGACTTGCCGGTGCCGTTGCGACCCACCAGCCCGACCCTCTGGCCGGCGTGAATCTGAAGACTGGCGTCCTGAATCAGGACACGCGCGCCGCGGCGCAGGGTGAGTTGGTTGAAACTGAGCACAGGACAGGGCGCGGATGCGCAAACTTCAAGGGGCGCGCATTCTGCCTGTGTCGCCGCAAGCCTGCTCGGATGGCAGCGATAATGCCGGCCCGCCACCGCCCTGCACTCGCCTCATGTCCACCGCCTTGCGCTGCGAAATCATTCCTGTCACCCCGTTCCAACAAAACTGCTCGCTGGTCTGGGATGCCCATACCAAACAAGCCGTGCTGATTGATGCCGGCGGTGAGGTGGAGCGCCTGCTTGAGCGCGTGGCGCATCATGGTCTGAAGCTGGAACAGCTCTGGGTCACCCATGGTCATCTGGATCACGCCAGCGGCGTGGCCGAACTGGCCGACAGCCTGCAACTGCCGATCCACGGTCCGCATCCTGACGATCAGTTCTGGATCGACGGGCTGCCTGAGGCGGCCGAGCAATTCGGGTTTCCGCCGGCACGCAGCTTCACCCCCACGCGCTGGCTGCAACAGGGTGATCAACTACAACTGGGGAGCCTGCAATTCGAAGTGCTGCACTGCCCCGGCCATACACCCGGTCACGTCGTGCTGTACCAGCCGCAAGCGCAGCTCGCATTCGTCGGCGACGTCTTGTTCCAGGGCTCCATCGGCCGCACCGACTTTCCGCGCGGTAATCACGCCGACCTGGTGCGCTCTATCCGCGAGCGCCTGTTCCCGCTGGGCGACCAGATTCAGTTCGTGCCGGGCCACGGGCCGATGTCCACGTTCGGACAGGAGCGGCAGAGCAATCCTTATGTCTCGGACCGGGCCGTGGAATGAATCCATACGCCACCCTGATTCTTCCTTGCAGGGTGTTTTGCAGAGAAGACGGATCCCCTACGTCATGCGCGGTGGACGTCTTTTGCGTCCAGGCGTATTGGCCTCGCGAAAGTAGCGGCAATCGCGAGCGGTGATTCGCTTACGGCGCCAACGGCGCAAACAGCTCGTCAATCTCGTCCTGATCAAAATGCAGGCTGGCACTGGTGCCGCCTTCCAGTACGGCGTCGGCCAGCGCGGACTTGCGTGCCTGCAGCCCGCGGATGCGTTCTTCCACCGTGCCTGAGCAGATCAGCTTGTAGACGAACACCGGCTTGTCCTGGCCGATGCGATACGCACGGTCCGTCGCCTGATCTTCCGCTGCGGGATTCCACCAGGGGTCGTAGTGGATCACCGTATCCGCGGCAGTGAGGTTGAGGCCGACACCACCGGCCTTGAGGCTGATCAGAAACACCGGAATATCGCCGGACTGAAACTGCTCGACGATGTCGGCACGATTCTGCGTCTGGCCGGTCAGCAGCAGATGCGGAATGCCATGCTCGTCCAGACCGGCGCGGATCAACTCCAGCATCGAGGTGAACTGTGAAAACACCAACACCCGACGCTTGGCGGCAACCAGGCCTTCGAGCATTTGCAGCAGGCGTTCGAGCTTGGCTGAGGGCGTTGCTGCGATCTGCGCTTCCAGACCCTCAAGTTTGAGCAGGCGCGGATCGCAGCAGACCTGACGCAGACGCAGCAGTGCGTCCAGCACCACGACGCCGCTCTGCCCTGCGCCGTGAATCTCCACCGCTTCACGCACACGTGCGTGTTGGGCCAGACGAATGGTTTCGTAGAGTGCGGCCTGTGCTGCGTCCAGCTCTACCGGTCGCAGGATTTCAGTCTTCGGCGGCAGGTCTTTGAGCACGTCTTCCTTGCGCCGACGCAGCATCAGCGGCGCGACGCGGCGATTGAGCCTTTGCAGCGCGGCGCTGTCGGCCTGCTCTTCAATGGGTTCGCGCCAGAACCGGGTGAACACCGATTCGTCGCCGAGCAGCCCAGGTTCCACCGCGTCGAACTGCGCCCATAGCTCGCCCAGATGGTTTTCCAGCGGCGTGCCCGTCATCGCCAGGCGTCGGTCCGCTTTCAGCTCACGTACCACCTTGGCGGCCTGCGTGCGGCTGTTTTTGATGAACTGCGATTCATCCAGCACCAGCAGGCCGAAGTGATGGCGCTTGAGCGCCGTACGATCACGCGACAGCAGCGGATAGGTGCTGATGACCAGATCGAATTCTTCGATGTGCTCGAAGCCGCGCTCGCGATCCGGACCGTGCAGCACCAAGGTGCGCAGCTGCGGCGCGAAGCGACGCGCTTCGTTGCGCCAATTGGCGACCAGCGTGGTGGGCGCCACGATCAGCACTGGCCGCTTCAAGCGCCCTTCGCAACGCTCGGTCCAGATATGCGCCAGTACCTGCACGGTCTTGCCCAGGCCCATGTCGTCGGCCAGCACGCCACCGAGCCCGGCCTCGCCGAGAAAGCCGAGCCAGGCCAGACCTTCCTGTTGATAGGCGCGCAAGGTGGCGATGAAGCCGTCTGCGGGTTGACGCGAACTGCGCGTGGTGTTGGCCAGCTCGCGCAGGCGCAGGCGCTCGGCGTCGATACGTTCGCGCCCCTGCCAGCTCAGATCTGGGATCGACTCGAACTCGTCCAGCAGATCGGCCTGCGAACGCTTCAACCGCAAGCGATCCCCACTGGCCTGCGAGGCGATGGTGGCTTCGAGCACGCGCAGCAATTCGCGCAGCCGCTCCAGCGGCAAGGGCACATGACGACGCTCGTCCAGTGGCGCAAGCCATACCGCGTCCGGCGGTTCGTTGGCGGCAGGCACACGCGGAAAATTCTTGTCGCTGAGCAGCTTTCGCAGGATCGGCAGCAGCTCGATGCTCTGATCACCCACATCAATGACCAGACCCACGTCGAACCACTTGCCGTGACTGCGCGCCGCAATCTCCATGCGCCATTGATTGGGTGCTGCCAGCAACTCCACCGGGAAATCCGGCGAAAACTCCAGGCGAAATCCTGCGGCTGACAAGCGTGGCAATAGATGCAGCCAGTGATCCGGCGTAGCCAGCACGCCGCGACCGCGCTCCAGCACGAACACGCTGCCGCGTAGCGCCGGGTCGGCCTCGAAGTACACACCGTCCACTTCACCGGATGCGGTCATGTGCATTTCGGACAAGCGTTCCAGCGCGTCGAGTTCCGCCGGGCTGTTGCGGAAAGCTTCCGGCTCCTGCATCGAACCGCGCCGGAAGCGCGATTCCACCGGCGCCAGCCGTTGGCCAGCGTAGTCGAAGCTCAGGCGCGCGGCACCGATGGGGCGACGATCCGGCCGACCGCGAAACCACGTCTTGATGCGATGCGAGAACAGGCGCAGCCAGGGCTGCGGCACGATGCGCTCATGCGAGATCTCCGCCTCGGCACCGGAATCGGCTGCGGGCGAGTCATCGACCAGATCAAAAGGACCACCGGAGGACATGTTTCTTGAGGGCGCGAAAGGCGCAGTTCGCCAAATTAATACGACAGTGTAGCCGCGCCGCCGGTCATGGGAAGTGGGAATTCCCCTGTATCGAGGGCAACCGTCCCTGGCGTCGCGTTTTTCGCTGCCACTTGACGCAAAAAGCCGCCATTGCTCAGCCTGTTTCGAAACTCCCGATTGTGGTGGTTTTAGATGAGAAGATGCCCCCGAG
>JBQTJH010000217.1:0-24541 GCA_052387335.1 Panacagrimonas sp.
GCCCCGCAGTCCGCTTTTTCGCGCCGCCAGCCGCTGAGCTGGGTCAACGCCCGCAGCTTGTCCTGTGCCGGCGCCACCGGGCGCGGCGCGGGCCGTGGCGCAGTGCGCGCCGCCAAGGCGCGGCGCACATCGCCGGGCAGGTCCGCCAGGGCGTACAGACGCTGCCGCCCACCGCGTACGGGGCGCTCGGTGTAGGGCCAGGATTCGCGGGCGGCGCGCACCTCGGCGCCGTGCTTGGTGATGCCCATCGCCTCGGCGATCTGGGCCAGGGTGTGGGTGTCGGGTGACATCATGTCGGCGCTCATGAGCACCCCCACGCCGCCATGAAAACAGAACCCCACGATGTGGCCGAGTCGCTGGCCTTCGACCTGCAACAGACCATCACCGACGAAGAGCGCCGGGAGCTGAGTGAATGGATCATGTCCATGACCCGGTCTCAGTGGGACCGCGTGGCCGATCAGATGGCGCCAACGGCGAAGGGCTTTCTCCACATGTCGCCGCGTCAGCGGGCACGCACCGTGGCCGACATGCCGGTGCTGGAATCAGCGCTGGTGAAGCTGGTGGCGTGGCAGATTCTGGGCAGCCTGGGCCACCTCCAGCGTTACCTGCATCAACTGCTGCACGAACCTGGGCGCAAAATGCTGCCAACCCTGAAGCACCAGAGACTGCGCAAAGCGCTTGTTGCTGTTCAAGCCTTGCCCGCGCCATTGCGGCTCTGGCCGCCCGGCTCACCTGACCCCTTGAAATTCCAGCGGCGCGAGTAGTCGGGCGGGTGCTCATTCGCCTTCCCCCATGCGCCGCTTCAGGTCGCGGATGCGGCACCCGGTGTCCTCTCTCAGCTTCTCCAACCGTCCCAATTCGGCATTCAGCGCCTCGCGCCCAATCAGCAAGCGCCCACCGCGCACGTCCGCCAGCCAGGCCGTGAGCAGGTGCGTGCCGGCCGCCACTTCCAGTGCCGGCACCAGGTAAAACGGCAGGTTGAATTCTTCCCTCGCCTCGCTGGTGTAGGCGTCCAGCATGTGCTTGCTGATGTCCTTGCCGGTGAGCCGCGCCATCTGCCCGGCGACCGCAAAACGGTCGCTGGATGCGGCCTTGAGCACGTCAGCCACCAGGCCGCTCACCTGCGCCCGGTAGTCATGCGTACCCGGCAGCGGATTCGCCGGGCGCGGCACCTCAAACAAGTCCGCCGTGTGCACATCGCGGCGCATGTCTAGGCGGCCGCCTTGGCTTGGATATCACTCGCCTGGCGGCGGGGCTTATCCTTGCCACCATGACAAGAGACTTTTATCGGCGGACGGCCCTTGCGCCGGATGGGCAGGCCATCGGCGTCGTAGCGCTCGGAAAACAGCTGCTGCGGCGTCAGACCGACGGCAGTGGCCACCAGCATCTCCATGCGCGGGTAAGGCACCCGAAATGCGTGGTAGATGCACTGGCGAGTCACGCCATTTTCGGCCGCCAGATCGGACAGATTCCGACCCTCCAACTGGAGCTGATAGAGGACCCAAGAACGCCGCTTGCGCGGGTCTTTCAGGATGCTTCGGAGGGCGTTGTCAGTTCGCATAGTGGGAATGAACATAATTCCCTATTGGGAATGTGTCAAATCCCATTTGAGAATTATTACCCTCCGTGCGCACTTTTCGCGCGTTCAAAAATACCGCATATAGAGCGAATTTTTGAACATAATCAGAAGAATAAGTGAAAGTGCGCAGCTCAAACGAAAGTGCGCACGACAATGAGCGCTTCCTTCCCGAAAGTGCGACATCGATAGGTGATCGGCTGAGAGCCGCAAGAGAGGCGATGGGCTTAACGCAGCCGGCGCTCGCTGCAGCCGCTGGCATCCCGCTAAGCACGCAACAGAAATATGAAGGGGACCATCGACAACCGGGCGCCGACTCCCTGGCGGGCTACGTTCGCGCCGGGATCAGCGCTCACTGGCTGCTCGTCGGCAAGCCGCCCATGCTGCTCAAGGATTTGTACGCCATTCCGCCGGGGGCGCTGGACGCAGAACAGCTCAAAACAGTGATCGTAGCTATAGAGGAGGCGCTGGAAGAATTCCTATCAGAGCAGCACCTGCACCTCGCTCCAGACAAGAAGGCCGATCTGATCCTGGCCCTCTACGAACTCACCCGCGACAGTGGCACCAAGCCACAACGCAGCACCATTCTTCGCCTGGTCAGGAGCGCCGCATGAGTAATGTGAACATCAACGGTGACAACAACATCGTGGGCAATCACAACACGGTGCTGATGGATTCCGCCTGGTCGCGCGCGCGACAGGAGGCGCAGACACGCGTGGCACAGCTCTGCACCACGGCCAGCTCGCTGGAGCGTTGGTCCTACGGCATTTTTGCCACGGGCCTCGGCTTGCTCTGGCTCGCCGGGAGTTGGCTACCCGCCAAGGGCGGCCTTATCGCGTTCGGTGTGGCTGTAGTGGCGTCAATCTGCGCGTTCAAATACGCCGAAGCCCACCGCGTCGAAGCCCAGCGTTTACGGAGGTTTTATGGCCTCTTCTGATGACCTGAAGCAAAAGATCAAGGAGCTGCTCAGCCACGCGAAACCGGCGCAGCCCAAGCAACACAAAGTCCGCAAGCTGCCGGTGTCGAGCATAAACATCACCGGCAACGGCAACGTCGTGGGCAACAGCAATGTAGTGATCCGCCGCAGGGACGATGACGTCACCGGCAGCTAACGCACCATCAAACCATGTGTCCATTCGGGCTGGCGCTGCCCGGAGTCGCTCAAACCATGTGTCCTTGCCTCCTTCACTCGCCGGGCTGTTTCCATCCCGTTATTCCAAGCTCCTGGAGGCGGGCGAGAATGGCGCTCTCCCGCACGCGCATCGAGCCAAGTTCGATGAGCAAGGCCGCAGCGTCTTTCGCGGTGTCGTGATCCACACCAGACAAAGAGCCCTTCAATTCCTCGCCAAGGCTGTCTCTGGCTTTGAGCGCAGAACCGTGCCTGTGCAAGGTAGATTTGGAGATGTCGAAGCCTTCTTCCTTTAGCCACTGCGCGAGCTGGATGTATTTCCCGTAGCCCCCTTCGCGTAACTTCGTGTCGAGACGGCGCTGCAGCCTGACAGGCAGCTCATACACTGCTGATGTTCGGGACATGGACTCACTCCGGTATCGGGACCATCCCACTATATACCGTTATCCCACGTTTTCCCAGCCAATCCACTGTTATCCCGCATTCCCCTCACACCATCTGTCTCTCGACACGAGAGCCACACCGTGGCTCTCGCTCGCCTGCGGCGATCGGTCTCTCACCCTCTCGCCCCGACCAATTTTCTTGAAAACGATGAAGGCCGCGCAAGCGGCCTTCATCGTTTGCGCGCAGCGCTTTTGCGCGGCGTTCGCGCGCTGCGTGGGTACGCGATGAGGGTACGCATCCCTACCGCCACCACTGCACCAGTGTCCGCGGCGCTGCAAAAACCGTTGGCATCTTGGACTCGCGCTCACGGCGCGACTCAGCCTTAAAGCTCAGGAGGAGCGGATGAACTCAAAAATTGGGTGCTTGCCTTACGGCAATCGCGCTTACCGTTTCACTGACGATATCGGCAAAGGTCTCGCCTGAAGAAGCGGACAAGCTGGGCACCACGCTGACACCCGTGGGCGCGGAGAAAGAAGCGAACGCCGACGGCAGCATCCCGGCTTGGGCGCCCGAGCCGCGGCGTGGCCCGCTGGCGGGTGAATACCCGGCAAATCCCAAGCTCGATGTGCAGAAGCCGCTGTTCACCATCAACAAGGCGAACATGGCGCAGTACAAGGACAAGCTCAGCAAGGGCCATCAGAAACTGCTGGAGAGCTACGAGTCCTACAAGATGGACGTCTACCCCAGCCATCGCGTGGTCGGCTGGCCGGAAGAGATCTACAAAGCGACCAAGGTCAACGCGGTCAACTGCGAAATGATCGGTGTGGACAATCCCAACAACTGCAAGCTGGATTTCCCGTTTCCGATTCCGAAAACGGGCGCCGAGCCGATCTGGAATCACAAGCTCAAGTGGCGTGGCGAAAATGCTACGCGTTACAACAACCAGATGATCGTGCAGCCGGACGGCAGCTTCCAGCTCACCAAGATTGTGGAGGACGTGACCTTCGGCTACGCCTCGATCAAGAAACCGATCCCGCTGATCAAGGACGAGGGTGAGTTCCTCAAATATCTGTCCAACACGGTGGCGCCGCCGAGACTGGCCGCCACCTACATCCTGGTGCACGAGAAGGCCGGTACCGGCGCTGGCGGCCGCCAGGCCCGGCTGTATTCGCCCGGCCTCAAGCGCATTCGCCGCGCCCCGACCGTATGCTGCGACAATCCTTACGAGGGTACCGACGGCCACCCGTTCTACGACCAGGTCGACATGTTCAACGGCGTTCTCGAACGCTATGACTGGAAGTTGCTGGGAAAGCGCGAGATGTTCATCACCTACAACTCCAACAAGATCGCGGGCAGCCGCGTGAAGTACAAGGATCTGGTCAAGCCGCGCCATCTGAACCAGGACATGCCGCGTTATGAGCTGCATCGCGTCTGGGTGGTGGAAGCCAACATCCGTACCGGTACCAGCCACACGTTCAAGAAGCGCGTGTTCTACATCGACGAGGACTTATGGAATATCGCCGCGGTCGACGACTACGACAACCGTGACGAGCTCTACCAGTTCCAGGACGGCCATTTGATCTACGCCTACAACATCCAGGCGGCGTCGACGATTCCGGAGGTCATCTACCACTTCAATTCCGGACGCTACTTCATCACCGCGGCCATCAACGAGGACAAGCCCTACGACCTGCAGGCGACATTCTCTAGCGACTACTTCACGTCGGCCTCGGTCCAGAAGTCCTCGACCAAGTACTCGAGCGCCTATTGATACCTATCCAGAAACCGCCGGCCTTGTGCCGGCGGGTTCATGTCTGGAGTCCAGCATGAAATTTGAAGAACGCCACAGCTTTGACAAGCCCGCCGCCGCGGTGATGAAGATGTACGCCGACCGCGCATTCTTTGATCGCAAGTACCAGCTCGTCGGTGCGCTGGAATGCGAGCTGATCGATCACCAGAGGACCAACGCCATTGCGCGGGTGAAATATCGCCTGGTGATGAAGTCAGACGCGCCCTTGCCGGAGGTCGCAAAGAAGATCATGGGCGACACCGTCAAGATGACGCAGCAGGACAGCTGGGACCTGGTCAAGCGCACCGGCCGGCTCGACATCGACATCAAGAACGCACCGCTGAAAGTCTTTGCCGAGATGAAACTCATCGAGGAGAACGGCAAGGCGGTCAATGTGCAGAGCTGGACTGTGAGCTGCAGCATCCCCCTGGTTGGCGGCAAGGTGGAAGCGGCGATTGCCGAGGATATTCGAGCCAAGTCGCGGCGCGATCTGGAAGCCTCACGCAAGATTCTGCTCGATTACTGAACATGAAGAAGGTCTGCCACCCGTTGCGAGCGCTATGGCCCGCGCTCCTGTCCTGTGTAGTGCTCGCAGCTTGTGGCGAAAGCTCGCCACACGGCAGCAACGTGCCCGACGAGATCGGTCCCAGTGGCCTGGCCAGGGCCGACGATCTTCCCGAGACCGGCCTGCAAGGTCAGGTACCGCTGGCCGACCAGAACAGCGGACACGCTGCGCTGGGCTATCGCAAGGGCGTGAAACTGGTGGGCCATAACACCATCATGAATCGCGGTGCCAACTTCAGCACGGCCTGGCTGGACGACTGCGCTTATGTGACGACGACATCGCCTGCGCAGATATCTGGACCGGCGTCATCGCCGTATCTGGAACCGCAGTTCAATCCACTCAACGGCATGGCGGTGATTGACGCGGTAGACCCGAAGAATCCGAAGCTGCTGAAGATTCTGCAGAGCCCGGCGATGCTGGCGCCGCACGAATCGCTACAGGCCAATCAGGCGCGTCGCATCATCGTGGCGACGCGCGGTGGCACCGCTTTCGACGTGTATGAAGAGCAGGATTGCCGCAATCCGGTGCTCAAGGCTTCAATCAACATCGGTGTGGGGCTGACCTTGCCGCCCTTGCCGGGTCTGCCCGGCGGCATCGGCACCATTGGTCAGGGGCTGGGGTTTGGCGGCCACGCGCTATGCATCAGTTTCACGCAGGCCGTTGAACGCGGTGGACGACAGCATGAACAACACGAACAGCAACAGACTCAGGTGCTTGGCGTGCGGGTGTAGTAGGTGGTTGAAGTGCTGACGTCGTCGCAGTTGGCCGAGTCCCTTCGCATCACCAGTCCATTGAAAGATCGACATCTTGGCGATCAAGCGCAGAAATACCGCGAAGAACTCGGCGTACTCAAACCAAGCCTTGCGCCCGAACAACCAGGCGCCGAGTAAATTGACCGCGGTATAGCTCAGCAGCAACAGGCTCAAACCTTGCGGTCCGCTGTGCGCCAGCAGCTCAACCCAGATAAACACCATGTACAGCACCAGCGCCGGCCAGTAAGCCAGTCGCTGCGGCTAGCGCATTCGCCCCTGGAATGCATTGGGCCGGACCCGGGAGATCCACTGCGTGATGAGTTTCCAGGGATTCAGGCCCGCGTACAGATCGCCGAACAGCGCCGTCAGGTAGGTGAAGCCCAGCACAAACACGACCCAGAACCAGGTCATGTTGAAGTTGGCATAGGCGTTGTGGGTGCCGAGCAGGCCGGTGAGGGTGCAGAAGCCCAGCATCGCCACGCTTGTGAACTGCAGGAACCGCCACAGCCATGAATTCCTGCCGATATCCGCAAGCTCTGCCGGCGGCGACGCCAGTGTGCCTGCAGCGTCCGGCTGATCCGCCTTCTGGATACACAGCGCGCACATCAGGAAGGACAACACCAAGGCCGTCGCGGCGCCGTAGAGATACATCCATACCGGCACCGGCAGCGTGACGACCTGTCCGAACGAGTGGGCCAGGACACTCTGCGGCGTCAGAGACGCTGCGCTGGCAAGTATCAGCGCACAACCCACAGGGGTCCAGTGATGAAGCAGGGTGCTTGTCATGGCGCTGCCGAGTGGAGGACTGTGCATGAGATGGGGCGCGTCAATCCGTCCAAAAAACAAAAAGCCCGACCAGGTGTCCCGGGCCGGGCTTTTGAAAATCTGCGCGAGCCTTAGTCGATGACCTTGAACTCGACGCGGCGATTCTCTTCCTGACCTTCAGAGGTGTCGTTCGAGGCGATCGGTGCCGATTCGCCATACCCCACCGGGCGCAGGCGATCGGTCTTCACGCCGCGGCCACCGAGGTAGCGCTGCACGGTGATCGAACGACGCTCCGACAGGCCGAGGTTGTACGCGTCGGTGCCGAGGCTGTCGGTGTGACCCTGCACTTCGACCGTCACGTCCGGATACGCCGCCAGGGTGTCGGCCACGTCGTCGAGAATCTTCTCGGCCGGCTTGGTCAGACGGTCGGAGTCGAATTCGAACTTGACGCCGCGCAGCACGAATCGCTGATCCAGGGCGCAGCCCTTGGCATCAACGGCCTCGCCCGGGCGCGGACGACGGCAGTCGCCCACCAGCGCGCAGCCATTGGGCAGCACCTTCAGACCCGCGGGCGTGTTGGGGCACTCGTCGAGATGGTCGGGAATGCCGTCGCCGTCGCTGTCCAGCGGGCAACCGTCCGGACCGACCTTGATCGACGGATCCGAGTTCGGGCACTTGTCGAGGTGATCGGGGATGCCGTCGCCGTCGCTGTCCGTGATCGCGCAACCCTGGGCGTTGACCGCCTGGCCTGCGGTGGTCTCAGGGCACTTGTCGAGGTAGTCGGGTACGCCGTCGCCATCGCTATCCAGCGGGCAGCCCTTGCCGTCGACTTTCACATTCGCCGGGGTGCCGGGGCACTGGTCCAGATGGTCGGGAATGCCGTCGTTGTCCGAATCGAACGGGCAACCATTGGCGTCAACCGGCGAGCCGGGCGGGGTGTTGGGGCACTTGTCGAGATAGTCGGGCACGCCGTCCTGATCGAGGTCGAGCGGGCACCCATCGGCATAGACCTGCACGCCCTTGGGCGTGTTGGGGCACTTGTCCTTGCGGTCGGTCACGCCATCGCCGTCCGAGTCCTTGAACTCGCCGCCGAAGGAGTAACGGAAGCTGGCGCCAATGTTGTGCGCCTTGTACTCACCCTCCAGGTCACTGCGCGCGCCAGTGATGGAATCGGTATTGGAAAACACCGGATCTTCGGCGGTGATGAAGCGGTAATCGAGAGAGAGAGCGGTCTGATTGCTGAACCAGTAGGCCACGCCGCCACCGAGCTGGAAGGTGGTGGTGTCGTCGTCAGCATTGGTGTTGCCGGTGCTCAGCTCCGTGTTTTGAATGCCGAAGCCGCCGCCGAAGTAGGGCGCCAGGTTGCCAAAGTCCAGGTCATACCAGACGTTGGCCATCAAGCGAATAGCGCGCAGCGAGGCATCGTTGCTGCTGGTGGAGCTAGCGCCCACCACAATTTCCTCAATGTCGTTTTCGGAGTAGCGCAGATTCAGTTCGGGTCGCAGACCGCCGTCGAATAGATAGCCGAAAGTGAAGCCGCCGCCGAAGCCGTCGTCCACAATAATCGTGGACGGAGAGGAAATCGACGTGCCCGGCTGTAGCGTTGATGGGGCTCCGTTGTCTCCCAGCACGCAGAGGGGTCCGAGGGCTATGGGCGTGCCAAGCAGATCGATTGGCAGAATGCAGCTGTTCGGGATTGCCGCTGTGCCGGATGCCGGGTTGCTAAGGGTCAGCGTGCCGTCAATGTCCTCGACGTCGGAGTAGAAGCCCTCCAGACCGAAGTACCAGCCCGGCGAAGACTGCGCCGAAACCGCAAACGATCCGGCTGCGAGTGCGAACCCGAACAGACCTTTTGCAAGCCCGTTGCGGACTTGTTGTGCAAATCTCATGCTGCCCCCTGAAAACCCAATCTGTATGAAAAGAGCGCTCGTTGGCGCCGCTGTCGGAATTGTATCTGAGCCGGATTCGGTAGTGCGGCCGTTAATTACTTTAATTTCAGCTTGTAATGTACTGAGGTCCCGGGGGTTCGCAATGGGTCGGACTCACATTCCGAGCTGTTTGGCGGCCAGGTCTTTCATCACCTCCAGCGATCCGCCGCCAATGGTCAGCACCTTGGTTTCACGGAAAATCCGTTCCACCCGGGCACCGCGCAGATACCCGGCACCGCCAAATACTTGCATCGCCTCATTGGCGATCCACTCCAGCGAGGTGCAGGCAAAGTTCTTCAGCATGCACACCTCGGCCACCGGCATCTGGCGATTGGAGACGCGCCAGGTCAGCAGGTCTAGATTAGATTTCACGGCCTCCATGCGCATGCGCATGTCCACCAGCTTGTGGCGAATGACCTGGTTGCGGATCAGCGGCTTGCCGAAGGTTTCGCGTTCGCGGGCATAGGCCAGGGCGTCTTCGTAACAGACCTTGGCGAAGGCGTAGGCTTGCGCCGCCAGCATGATCCGCTCCTGATTGAAGTTGAGCATGATGGACATGAAGCCCTGATTCTCGCGGCCAATCAGATTGTCGGCCGGCACGCGGCAGTTATCGAAATACAGCGTCGCCGTGTCCGAGCAACGCCAGCCCATCTTGTCCAGCGCGCTGCGCTGCAGGCCTGGGGTGTCACCTTCAATCACCAGCAGGGACACACCGCCCATGCCTGGTCCACCGGTCCGCACCGCGCAGGTGATGAAATCCGCGCGCATGCCCGAGGTGATGAAGGTCTTGCTGCCGTTGACGACGTAATGATCGCCGTCGCGCTGTGCACGGGTGCGCAGATTGGCCACGTCCGATCCGCCGCCCGGTTCGGTGATGGCGAGCGCCGCAATTTTCTCGCCGTTCAAAACCGGCTGCGCGAAACGCGCCTGCTGCGCTGGCGTGCCAACGTGAATGATCGGGGGCGTGGCAATGCCATGGCTCATCAGACTGGCGATCACACCACCGCTGCCGGCACGCGCCAATTCTTCGGTCAGCACATTGGCGTAGAACAGGTCCGGCACTTCAATACCACCGCAGCGCTCCGGAAAGCCGATCTGCAGCACGCCCGCCTCGGCCGCCTTGCGATGCAATTCTCGCGGCAGGCGGCCGGCGCTTTCCCAGGCTTCCACATGAGGTGAAATCTCTTTTTCCACAAATCGACGAACCTGAGTTCTGAACTCGTCGTGGTCCTCGTTGTAGAACGGGTGTATCAAGGTCATCACAATTACCTATAAATCAAAATGAACTGACGACAACGCTAGTCGTCCATTAGCATTCGGGCAATACCGGGGAGACCAATGGCAATACACATCGCGGACCAAAAACTGCCGCTGCAATGTTTTTTTCGTCGCGAGCGTGAACAGGCGGACCAGGTGTATTTCACCCAGCCGCTGGGCGGTGGTCGTGTGCTGCAACTGAACTGGGCGCAGGTGGGCGATCAAGCGCGGCGCATGGCTGCGCACCTGCGGTCTTTCGGTTGGGAGCCCGGATCGCGTATCGCCATCATCGGCAAGAACAGTGCGCATTGGATCATCGCCGACCTCGCTATCTGGATGGCCGGGCATGTGTCGGTGCCGCTGTATCCGACGCTGACCGCGGACTCCGTACGCCAGATTCTTGAGCACAGCGACGCGCGTGCGGTGTTCATCGGCAAGCTCGACGCCTGGCCTGCCATGCGAGAGGGCGTACCGGCGAGTGTGGAGCGCATCCGTCTGCCGCTCGCGCCCGAAGAATCCTGCGCGCAGTGGGAGGAGATCGTGTCGCGCACACCTCCACTGAGCGGAGAACCGGTACGCAAGGCCGAGGAACTCGCCACCATCATTTACACCTCCGGTACCACCGGCATGCCCAAGGGCGTGATGCATTCGTTTCACAATCTGGCGTGGGCGGCTGAGTCCGGTCAGCGACGCTTTGGCGTGCGCGGCGACGAGCGCCTGCTGTCCTATCTGCCGCTGTCGCACATCGCCGAGCGCGGCGCGGTGGAAGTGATGTCCATCGTCATCGGTGCGCAGATTTTTTTCGCCGAATCACTGGATACCTTTGCTGCTGATCTGCGTCGTGCGCGACCGACGTTTTTCTTCTCCGTGCCACGGCTGTGGGTGAAGTTCCAGCAGGGTGTGTTCGCCAAGATGCCGCGCCACAAGCTGGACCGCCTGCTACGGATTCCCGTCCTCAACCGCATCGTCAAGCGCAAGATCCTGGCAGGACTTGGGCTGGACGCCTGTCGCCTTGCCGCGGGTGGCGCCGCGCCGATGCCGCCGGATCTACTGCGCTGGTATTCGCGCCTGGGCCTGGAAATCATCGAGGTCTACGGCATGACGGAAAACTGCGCGATCTCGCATTCCATCGTGCCCGGCGATCCCAAGGCAGGTTATGTCGGACTGCCGTACGAGGGCGTGGAGTCGCGGCTCGCCGAAGACGGCGAGGTACAGATGCGCAGCGGCGCCTTGATGCTCGGTTATTACCACGAGCCAGAGAAAACCAGTGAAACCCTGACCGCCGATGGTTGGCTGCGCACGGGTGATCGCGGTGAACTCGATGCGCAGGGCCGCCTGCGCATCACGGGTCGGGTCAAGGAGATCTTCAAGACGTCCAAGGGCAAATACGTGTCACCTGCACCTATCGAAAATCGACTGTCGGCGAGTTCGCGTATCGAGGCCTGCTGCGTAATGGGCGCGGGATTGCCGCAGCCGTTTGCCGTGCTGATCCTGCCGCCGGACGAGAACGCGGCCTGCAAAGACACCGCGCATCGCGACGCGCTGATGGCCTCACTGAAAACGCATCTGGCGGCTGTCAACGCGCAGCTTGACCCGCATGAGCAACTGGAGTTTGTGGTGGTGGTGACGGATGCCTGGACGGTGGAAAGCGGCCTGGTCACACCCACGCTCAAGGTCAAGCGCGCGGCGGTGGAAAAACTCTACGAATCGCGCATCGACCGCTGGGTGGGCCAGCGTTCGCCAGTGGTCTGGGATGCATGAGCGCGTCACGCGCAAACGGCTAGGATGCGATCACCGCAACGACAAGAGCGTTCATGAAACTGCCCAAGTCCTACCTCAATCCGGAATTCCTCAAGAGTCCGGAAGCGCGAACCGTGCGCATGCTATGCGAGTACCTGGATCCGGAACGACGCTTTCGCGAGATGGACGTCAATCAGGGCGTGATCCTGTTTGGTTCGGCGCGTCTGCCCAAGGGTTCACCTTCCTATCGCGATGCGGCGGATCTGGCCGAAGGCCTGGCACGCTGGACCACCCAGCAGCACGCGCTACCCGAGCGCTACTACATTGTCACCGGCGGCGGCCCCGGCATCATGCAGGCGGCGCATGAGGGCGCTGCGCGCGTCGATGCCTCGCTCAATCTGGGTCTGAATATTTCGCTACCGCACGAGGAGCAGGCCAATCCTTTTGTCGACGAGCGACGCAGCGTGGTGTTCCACTATTTCTTCATGCGCAAGTTCTGGTTTCTCAATCTTGCGCGCGCCGCGGTGATCTTCCCCGGCGGCTTCGGCACCATGGACGAGTTGTTCGAGTTGCTCACCCTGACGCAGACGGGGAAGTCTTCGCCCATGCCGATCGTGCTCTACGACCGCGAGTTCTGGAACGAGACGATCAATTTCGAGGCCTTCGCCAAGCGTGGTCTGATCAGTCGTGCGGATCTGAATCTGTTCAGCTACGCCAACACACCAGAGCAGGCTTTAATGCAGGTGATCGGCGGCTTGAGTGCTTGAGTCGCGGCATGTAGATGCCGCAGATTCAATCCAGATCGATGTCTAGATCGTCGTCCACGAGCTTGCGCAGTTGGCGCATTTCCTTGTAGCGCTCCACGTCGCGCCAATCGCGCGACTTGCTGTCGATGACCGGCACCTCGGGCTCGATCACCGCCGGATCGTCGTCGACACTGTCGGTCTCAAACGGCACCACATCATCGAAGCTCTTGGGGGCTTCGGGCTGCGGCGGTTTCTGCTTCGGCTTGCGGGCCATGGTCTGAGGGTGGTGCACCGATCACGCGAGGACGCGGCCTTTTAGCAGGCTTTTGCAAGCGCGTGAAGAGGGCCGCGACGTTGTTGCGAAATCGCGCTAGACGCCGATCCATTTCACGCCGTCGAACCAGCCTTGGTGCCGCGCATGGCGCAGATCGCGCGGCGCGTCGATATCGCAACGCGCATCCAGAAGCGCCACGCGAAAACCGCGCTTTTCCAGCCGTGCGCGTGATTGCTGGCATTCGCGCCCTGAACTCCACTGCACGGCGCGCAAGGTCCCGCCCAGGGGTTTGCGCGCGCCGATCAACACATACCCGCCGTCCTCCGAGGGCTGAAGCACGGCATCGGCTTGTGTTTGCAGGACCTGCGCGGCCGCGCGCAGATCGTCTGCGCTGAGATTGGCCGCGTCGGTGCCGATCAATAGTGCCGCTGCTGCGCCCGCGTTCAGGGTTTGATCCAGCGCAAAGGCCATGCGTTGCCCCAGATCGCCGCGCGTCTGGCGCATCCGTTTCACGCCGTATTCGGCGCTGAGTCCTGCGAAGAAGGGATGACTGCCCGTCGGTGTGGCCCACAGCACTACCGGACCGCAGTCGGCGGCGCGCGCGATGGACACACTTCGATGGACCAGGCTGCGATACAGGCGCGCGGCGCCCAATGGGCCGTATCCTGGGATCAGCCGTGTCTTGCAAGCGCCCGGCGTGGGTGCGCGCGCAAACACCAGAATGGGGATAGCGGTGGGCAGCTGCATCAAGGCTCGCAGGACACTACCTTTGCTTGGGGGGCGTGGTTATACTCCGCGCCCGGTTTTGGGCCAGTGACCATGAACCGCAGGATGCTGCGTTAAGCTTGTGTAGTGGGTTAAGTTCTGCGGCATGCCGTAATCAGTTGTGACATCAGGTTGATCCGTGGGGACGTAGCTCAGTTGGGAGAGCGCGTCGTTCGCAATGACGAGGTCGTCGGTTCGATCCCGATCGTCTCCACCAAAATACAAAGGCCGGATTTCGATCCGGCCTTTTTTTGTGCGCATCGCGCTCAGATGGCTGCGACGTCCTTCAAGGCGGAGATCACCTCGGCAGAAAGACCCCAGTCCTGAAGGATTTCCTGCGAGTGCTCACCGCGAACCGCCGGTGCGCTACGTACCTCGCCCGGAGTTCTGGAAAAGCGCGGGGCGGGCGCCGGCTGCTTGACGCCATTGATCTCGATGAAAGTTTGGCGCGCCCGGTTGTGCGCGTGTTGCGGCGCTTCGTCCCAGTCCAGGATGGGCGCGAAGCAGACGTCGGTGCCCTCCAGCAACTCACACCACTGCGCGCGCGTGCGGGTCTTGAACAGGGCTTCGAATTTCTCGCGCAGCGCCGGCCAGCGTGCTTGATCTGCTTGCGGCATGAACTCGGCCTCGTTGAGTTCGCAGCGCTGCAGGAACTCGCGATAGAACTGCGGCTCCAGCGGGCCGATGGAAACGAACTTGCCGTCAGCGCAGACATAGGTGCCGTAGTGGTGCGCTCCGCCGTCGAGCAGGTTGTCCTGCCGGTTGAGCGACCAGCGCCCGGCGGCGCGGTAGCCGTAGGCGGCGGCCGATAGCAGCGCCGCGCCGTCGGTCATCGCCGCGTCGATCACCTGTCCCTTGCCCGAGCGGCTCGCTTCCAACAGCGCGCAGACCATACCGAAGGCCAACATCATGGCGCCGCCGCCGAAGTCGGCAACCAGGTTCAGGGGCGGGCAGGGCCGGCTGTCGCCAAAACCGATGGCGTTCAAGGCGCCGGTCAGCGACAGGTAATTGATGTCGTGCCCGGCCGCATGCGCCAGCGGGCCGGTTTGCCCCCAGCCGGTCATGCGGCCAAACACCAGATGCGGATTACGTGCGTGGCACACCTCCGGGCCAAGCCCCAGACGTTCCATCACGCCGGGGCGAAATCCTTCGAGCAGGCCGTCGGCCTTTTCCACCAGCGCTAGAACCGCATCGCTGGCACCGGGCTTTTTTAGATCGATGGCTAGAGAACGACGGCCGCGCGCCAGCACATCGAAACGCCGACCCAGGTCTACCGCGTCAGGACCGGCAGGGCCGCTGCGCTTCTGCTCCACGCGAATCACCTCCGCGCCCTGGTCGGCCAGCATCATGGCGCAGAACGGCCCGGGGCCGATGCCGGCCATTTCGATGATGCGCAAGCCTTGCAGCGGACCGGCCATGGTGTGCTCCCTTTTATCGTTAACGGCAGTGGCGGACATCGCACGCGATGGAAGTCGAGCAACGGATCGACGCACTTCATTAAATGGTGGCCGGGGACGGAATCGAACCGCCGACACGGGGATTTTCAATCCCCTGCTCTACCGACTGAGCTACCCGGCCATTTAGTGCTGCGGCAGAAGGACTGCGGGCCGCAAAAAGGTCGCGCATTAAAGCGGCGCACCCCCGGGGTGTCAAGAATTGGACACGTTCTTCGGCGGCGTGTAGGAGGTTTGCGCGAGTTCGCCGCCGCCGAAAAAGTATTTCTCCATTTCGGCAGCCAGAAACTTGCGCGCGCTGGCGTCGGACAAGGTCAGGCGGTACTCGTTGATCAGCCGCGTCTGGTGCTGGAGCCAGGCTTGCCAGGCTTCTTTGGAGACCGAGTCGTAGAGTTTTTGACCGAGCGCGCCGGGGTAGGGCGCGCGGTCGAGGCCTTCGGCGGGCTTGTCGAGTTTGATGCAGTGGACGGTGCGGGACATGGCGTTTTCGTGTTGGGTGAAACGCTGAGCGAGAGCTCGGGCTGTTGGCTCAGACGATCCATCAGTTTGCGAATCGGGGCCGGCATACCCGGCCAGCTTTCAGGATGCGCAAGCTTAATCCAGGTATGCGATGCCGATTCCCTAACTGCGTCCAGCTCTGCGGCCAGTTCGATACGCAGCGGTTGCAATTGCAGGTCGAAGTGCGTGAACGCGTGGTCTATGGGCGCAAGCGGCTGTGCCTGCTGTGCGCGATATCCCAGCGCATCCAAGGACGCGCGCCAGTCCTGATCGCTCTCGCACAGAGGCGGGCACCAGAGTCCGCCCCAGATACCGGCAGGTGCGCGGCGTTCGAGCAGGATTTCGGCCGGCTCGCGACTGATCAGCAAGACCTGAGCGTGTCGTTGCGCGCGTGCGCGGCGGGGTCGCGGTGCCGGTAGTTGCGCGACGCGCCCTTGGCCGTGCGCAAGGCAATCGCTGCGCACCGGGCAGCGTTCGCAGGCGGGGCCGCGCGCGCGGCACAGCGTGCTACCCAGATCCATCAGGGCCTGTGTGTAGTCGGCCAGACGATTTGACGGCAGACGCGCTTGCGCCAGCGCCCAGAGCTGGTTCTGTACCTTGGGCAGGCCAGGCCAGCCGTCGATGCCGCCATGACGTGCAAGCACGCGCCGCACATTGCCGTCGAGGATGGCGTAAGGCAGGTCGAAGGCCTGCGACAGAATGGCACCCGCGGTGGATCGGCCGATGCCAGGCAGCGCGAGCAGGGCCTCGATCTCGCGCGGGAAGTGGCCGCCGTGTCGCGTCACCACGACTTGCGCCGCGCGATGCAGATTGCGCGCACGCGCGTAGTAACCCAGACCGGCCCAGAGCTGCAGCACGTCGTCGATCGGCGATGCTGCGAGTGCGAACACGTCGGCGAACCGCGCCAGAAAGCGTTCAAAGTAGGGAATGACGGTACTGACCTGCGTCTGCTGCAACATCACTTCACTAAGCCAGACGCGGTAGGGATCGCGCGGATGCTGCCAGGGCAGGTCGTGGCGACCATGAACGTCAAACCAGCGCAGCAGGCGATCCGCAAAGCTCGCGTCACTCACGGGCGGCACTCATTGGATCTTCTGCTGCTGATGAGCGCGCGCCAGGCGTTCCAGCCCTGCGCTGGTTTCCATGGCCTCGGTTCTGAGCTTGCGCTGGATCAGCCAGGGACCGATCAAGGGTGGCACCCAGAACTTGGGCTCCATGCGCGTATGAAATTCGAGGCAGGTGTGCGCGCCGCAGGGACGAAACGTCCAGCTCGCCTCGCCGAAATGCAGGTCGCTCAGATCCGGCAGCACCTGCGCCTGCACGCTGCCTCCGTTTTCGGCGGCGACAAAGCGCATGTCCTGCACTTGCTCAATCTGTTTGCAGAACATGGCCACGCATAGATGGACCTGGGTATAAACGCGGCGACTATTGTTGGGCAATTCGCGCAGCACGCTGGCCTTGCGAATCGCCGGGTTGATCTGCGGCAGCAGACCGATGTCGGAGAACACCGTGAACGCGGCCCGCGCCGGCGTATTCAGACGCACCTGCATGCTGACCTCGTAGCGCGGCGGCGTGTGCCGGACCTCGATCTGGTCCAGCTCGAAAGCCTGGGCCGCAGGAAATACGAGCAGGAGACTGAGCAGCGCCGATGACGACGCGGTGCGAGCGATCAGCGCGCTGACGCTCAAGGCGCCGGCGCGGCGTCCGCCGGCGCGGCTTCGGGTGCAGGCTCTGCTGCTGCAGGCTCGGCTGCGGGCTCGGCGGTAGGTGCCGGTGCGGCGTCCTTCTTGCGGCCGAACAATTTCTCCAGGCCGCGTCCGAGTTCCTTGTTCAATTTCTCACCGGCTTTCTGCTTGAGTTCGGGTTCGCTCATGGCCTGTCCGCTTTCGCCGCCCAGCAGCTTGTCAGCGACCTTGCCACGCAGCTCGTCGCCGGCCTTCTGCTTGAGTGCGGTTTGCAGATCGAGCTTGTACTTGGGTGCGTACAAGCTGCCGGTGAGCTTGATCGGAATGGTCAGGCCGGCGAGTTCTTCCAGGCCTTTACCGCCCTGGCCCTTGCTGCTGCCCACCACGGTGGGCGAGGCCAGGTAGTTGATGGTTTCCTGCACCAGGTCGATCTCGCCGTTACCCGCCAGCCGAAAAAGCGGGCTCTGTGCGTTGAGCTGGTCGGACTTGAGCACTCCGTTGACGATCTTGGCGGCGAAGCTGATGGCGGTGAAATCGGTTTCCTTGGGTTCGTTCGCTGCGAGCTTTTCGCCTTTGAGCAGGGCCTGACCCTGACGCAGGATCTGCCCGAGATTGAAGCCCTTGACCGCACCGTTCTGAAAATTCAGCGCGATGTCGCCGTTGAGACTGCGCCGCGCATCGCCCACCGTGGCGCCAGCGGAGCTGAGATCCAATTTGATATTGCCCAAGCCGGACACGTATTCCTTGCCGACAAAGTTTTGTAGCATCGGCGCCAGTTGCATCGTCGACAGCGAAGTGTTGAGCGCGTAGGTCGGCTTGGCGCCCGGCGCAATCCGGGTGCTGGTGGCAATCTCGCCGCCGTAGGCCTTGGCATCGAGCTTGACCAGCTTCGGCTGATTCTTCGGGCCATCGACCTTGAGGCGCACGTCCTTGAGCGTTGCGCCCTTGAGCTTGAGTTCGGCGATATCGAAGGTGCCGCTGGCGTTGAGCTTTTCCAGCGCCTGCAGCGGAATTTCTGTGGCGTTCAGATCCTTCTTTTCCGCAGCCGTGCGCTCTGAGGTTGGAACATCCACCGGCTTGCCTTCGGCCGGTGCCAGATAGCGATCGGCGTCGATGCGATCCAGCTTGAGCGCAAATTCCAGCGCCTGCGTGGCGAAATCACGGACTGCCAGAGTGCCTGCGATGGAGGTGTCATCGAGTTTGAGCTTCAGATCATCAAAGCGCGCCGACGTGAAGCTGCCGCTATAGCGTGTCGACAGACTGGCGCTGTTGAGTACCTTGGCATCACTGGTCTTGATGTCCGCCTGACCCAGGGTCTTGAGCAGGGTGCGCGGGCTGAAGGACGCGATCTGGATCGGGCCCGACAAGCGCGGGCTGTCTCCGCTCAAACCTTCGCCGGTGATCGAGGTGCTGATGTTCAAGCCGGCTGTGCTGATCTTGCCGTCGTTGAACTTGAGCGCGCCCTTGGCGACGTCATACGCGGCGTTGCCACTGAGCTTGAGGACTTGTGCGCCGCCCGGAATGGCAGCGCCCTTGGCCGTGGCATCCAGCACCAGATTCGCCAGATTAAATTGCTGTGTCTTGACCGCGGCCTGGAGCTGGGTGCTGAGACTGCCCTCGGCATTGAGGTCCTTCATCGCGGTCTTGAAGTCCAGCTTCAGACCCTTGACGTCCACGACCTGTGTCTCGAGATTGGCTGCGATATCACCGACCACGTTGATCGCGGCATCCAGACCGTCGCCGCGGGTTTTCAGATCAAGCTTGAGTCCATCGACGGTCGCTTTCTGTCCGATCATGTCGGCCATCACCGTGGCCGAGAATGCGAGGTCCGCCGACATTTTTTGCGCCTCGGCGAAGGCCGACAGCGAGGCCTCGATGTCCACCGGCTCACCCGGCTGCAAGTTGCCGGTTTCCAGATTCAGCTTCTCGATTCGATACGCCTGCTTGGACTGCGCATCACGGTAAGCGATGGTGGCGTCGCGCAGCGCCACACCGGCGATGTCCACGCTTTCCAGCTTGACGCCGTCGCCGCTGTCCTCGGGCTTGGGTTCGCCCTCTTCCTCTTCCTTGGCCTGGGTCAGGCCTTCCCAGTTGGACTTGCCCTCGGCGTTCTTGGCCAAGTCCAGCTTGAGTCCTTCCAACTCCACGGTGCTGACCTTGACCTCGCGCTTGCTCAGTAGCGGCCAGACCTGCACGCCGACGCTGGCCAGCTTGACCTCGGCCATCGGCTGATCGCCGAAGCCTTCGGCATTGCTGAAGCTGACATCGGCCACGCGCGCCTTGAGCCAAGGAAAGACGCTGAGCTGGATGTCGCCGAGTTTCAACTCGCGACCGGTTTGTTGCTTCACCGCCTGGGTGATCTTGTCGCGGTAGTCGTTCGGGTCGAACATCATCGCGGCGATGCCGACGGCGCCGAACACCACAAGGATGAGAATGCCGACAACGGCAAGAGCAAGCTTGAGCGGCCTGGGCATGATTCGAAGCTCGTGAAGGAAAACCCTCACGGAGTTTAGCGGCTCAAGCTGAATGTCTCTGGACTGGCTCTCTGGACTGGCCCTCTGGAATGGCTTCAGCCGCGGCGCCAGGCGTGGTACTTCGCCACCCACTTGAGCAGGCCTTCGGGTGCGTGCGCCTTCTTCCACGCACCGGCAACGTATTTGTTGGCCTCGGCAAGCGTGGGATAGATGTGGATGGTGCCCAGAATCTTGTTGAGTCCCAGACCGTGGCGCATGGCCAGCACGTATTCGGCGATCAGATCACCGGCGTGCTCGCCGGCGATGGTCACACCGAGAATGCGGTCCTTGCCCGGCACGGTGAGCACCTTGACCAGGCCGTGCGCCTCGCCGTCGGCGATGGCGCGATCCAGATCGTCCAGACCATAGACGGTGACCTCGTAGGGAATATTTTTGTCCCGCGCCTCGGTTTCATTGAGCCCGACGCGCGCCACTTCGGGCTCGGTGAACGTGGCCCAGGGAATGACTGAATAGTCCACCTTGAACAAGCCGCCGCGCAGCGCAAGCAGTGGACCGAACAGCGCGTTCACCGCCGCGTACCAGGCCATATGCGAGGCGGTGTGCGTGAACTGGTAGGGGCCGGCCACGTCGCCGCAGGCGTAGATGTTGGGGAAGTTGGTTTGCAAGACCTCGTTGACCTCCAATGTCTTGCCGCATTTGATGCCGAGCGATTCCAGGCCATAGCCGCGCAGGCGCGCGGCGCGGCCCACGGCCACCAGAATCTGATCGAAGGCGATGGCTTCTTCTGCGCCCGCGTGCTCGCATACCAGGAAGGTGCCGCTGTCGTTCTCGATCACGCGCAGCGCCTTGGTATTCAAGCGCAGGTCGATGCCCTCGCTGCGAAAGCGCTCGGCCACCATCGCCGAGACCTCCGGGTCTTCGCGCATCATCAGGCGCGGCAGCATCTCGACCTGGATCACCTGCGAGCCGAGTCGTGCAAAGGCCTGCGACAATTCGCAGCCGATAGGGCCGCCGCCCAGAATCACTAGGCGCTTGGGCAGTTCCTTCAACTCCCAGACGCTGTCCGAGGTCAGATACCCGACCTCGCGCAGCCCAGGAATCGGCGGCACGAAGGGCTCGGCGCCGGCCGCAATGATCAGGTTTCGCGCGGTAAGGCGCTGGCCATTGACCTCCACCGTCCAGGGGTCGATGAGCATGGCATCGCCATGCAGGCACTCCACGCCCAGCTCGGTGTAGCGCTGCACCGAATCATGCGGCTCGATCTCGCGAATCACCTGATGAACGCGCTGCATCACCGCGGCGAAGTCCACACGCGGCATGCCGGCGTCGATACCGAACTCGCGCGCGCGGTCGATGTGCGACACCAGCTTGGCCGCGCGCAGCAGCGCCTTGGACGGCACGCAACCGGTGTTGAGGCAATCGCCGCCCATACGATTCTTTTCGATGAGCGTGACCTTGGCTTTCACCGCGGCCGCGATGTAGGCGCTGACCAAGCCGGCGGAACCTGCACCGATCACGATCAGATTGCGATCAAAGCGCTTGGGCTTCGAAAAAGGCGCGTAGACCCGGCGTGCGCGCCATCCGTTGACCAGCGCGCGCGCGAGGTACGGAAAAATGCCGAGCAGCACGAAAGCGCCGATCAAGCTGGGTGAGGCAATGCCGCTCAACTGGGTCAGTTCGCCCAGCTCGGTACCCGCATTCACATACACCACGGTCCCGGGAAGCATGCCGAGCTGACTGACCCAGTAGAAGGTGCGTGTGCGAATGGGCGTCAGGCCCATCAGCAGGTTGACCAGAAAGAACGGCACCGCCGGCACCAGGCGCAGGGTGAACAGGTAGAAGCCGCCGTCGCGCGCGAAGCCGTCGTTGATGGATTTGAGCCGGTCGCCGTAGCGCGACTGGATGCTGTCACGCAGCAGGCTGCGAGACACCAGGAAGGCCAGCGTGGCGCCCAGGGTGGAGGCGAAGGACACCAGCAGCAGCCCCCAGAACAGTCCGAAGACCGCACCGCCGGCCAGCGTCATCACGGTGGCGCCCGGTATCGATAGCGCGGTGACCGTGACATAGACCACGAAGAACACGGCGGCGGTGGCCAGCGGATAGGCCGCCTGCCACTGCGCGATTTGTCCGCGCTGCGCCTGAAAATAATCCAGTGAAAAGAATCGCCCCAGGTCGAAGGCAAAGAAGGCAAATGCGGCGGAAGCCAGCAGCGCTAGCAGGATCAGGCGTCGGGAAGTCATGAGCGGGCAGGCCGGTGTGCGCGCGAGTCGCGAGCGTTCACGCAGTGTGGGTAGAGCGCGAGCCTGCGGCAATGTCCAGGCGTCCGCGCCCTCGGGTCAGTCGTCCGCCGCGCGCGTGTGCGGAAGGCGACGAAGCACGACCCGCCCGCCTGCTCCGCCGCGGGGGGGCAGCACGGAGGGCGGGAGATCGCGCCCGCCTTGCCGCGACCGCGCGGGGACGCGTTAGGGATTCAGGCTGGCGCGAAACGCGATGTAGTCCTCGGCCACCGCGTGCGGTGCCTCGATCATCGGCACATGGCCGATGCCCGGCATCACGGTCTTGCTGGCCTGCGGTAGCAGACCCATGAGGATATCCACGGCTCCGACATGCAGGACGCGATCCTCTGCGCCCCAGACGATGTGCGTGGGAATGGGCAGTCCCGCGATGATCGGTTCCAGTGCCGCGCCCTCGGCCACTAGATCGGCGAACTGGCGCTCGCGCAGGGGTCGCGCCGCAATGGCTTTGGCGGCCATCACCTCGATCAGCGGGTCCGGTAGCGGCGGCGGCTTGGACATCACTATCTTGAGCATGCTGCGGTACTGCTCCGGCGTTGCCGAGATCAGTCCGTTTTCGCCGCTGTCGGCGATACGCTGGCGCAACTCGCTGAGCGGCGCGCTGGCGACGCCCGAATTGGCCACCAGCCACAGGCTGCCCACCGTATTGGGATAAGCGATGGCGTAGTGCGCGGCGATATTGCCGCCCATCGAGTTGCCGCCGATATGGATGCGCGTCAGGCCCAGCGCCTGCACGAACGCGTACACGCGCTGCGTTTGCGCGACGATGCCGTAGGCCGTATCCATGGGGCTGTGGCTGTCGCCGTAACCGGGCAAGTCCAGCGCGATGATCCGATAGTGCGGGCGCAGATGCCGCGCGATGCGCGTCCAGTTGTCCTTGTCGCCACCAAAGCCGTGGATCAGCAGCAGCGGCGCGCCGCTGCCCTCACTATCCAGGTATTCGATACGAAACCCGGGAATTTCCACGGTCTTGTGTTGCAGCCCAGAAACCCAGCGCTCCGCCGCAACGGCGCCGCGCAAGAAATGAGGCGGCGACACCACGTAAACGCCAGCCACAGCGGCAATCGCCAGGCCCGCCGCTACCAGCAGAAATTTCAAGATGCCCATGCGTGCTCCTGCGGTTCGTCACCAACGCTCAAGATGCGGTTGACCGCTAGCACGCTATTTTTGCTAGCGGGTCGTGACGGTGTGCAAGCATTTATGCTGAGCTGGAAATATCTTCCACCGCGCGGCGCACCCCGCGGCGCCAGGACTTGCACATCACGCCGGCGATAAAGCGGCCGGCAAAGGGCATCTTGCTGTCGAACTCGATGCTGAATTCCAGACGCGTGCCGCCGGGCACCGATTCGAAGCGCAGACGGCCAACGTGATTCTTCACCGGCCAGCCGCGTGTGATGCGGTACTCGATGGTCTCGGGCGGCTGAAATACGGTGATGGTTTCTTCCAGCCGCACCGCGCCGACGCGGACCTCGCGCACCGAACCCAAGCCGTCGATGTGCTGTGCGTCCGCGCTGTCCTGGATGCGCCGCGTGCGCCCGGGAAACAGCTTGCCGAAGTTGCTGTGATCGGCAAACCAGGCAAACACCCGCTCGCGCTCCGCCGCGAAGAACTGCTCGAGTCTGACGATCTGGTCGGCCATGGGCGGGTTAGGGCGGAGGATCGCCGGTGCTGACTTCCTGGTCACGCGGGCGGCGCGGTTTGTGGCTCAGATCCAGGCTGTGAATCTGCTGCACGCCTGCGGCGCGATCGGCAAAGAAGAAACGCAGGCTGTGCAGCACGGTCGGAAAGGCGATCTCATCCCAGGGAATCTGGCTTTCCGTCATCAGGCGTGTCTCGCTGCTCTCAGGCGTTGGCGCGTGATGCAGGCTGCGCATGCGCGCACGGTGCACCACATAAACCTGTGACACATACGGCACGTTGATCATGGCCAGAAGGCCGCCGATCTCCACCTCCACCTGGGCCTCCTCGCGCGCCTCGCGTGCAGCGCCTTCGCCGCTGGTTTCGCCCAGTTCCATGAAGCCGGCAGGGAAGGTCCACAGACCCAGTCGCGGCTCGATGTTGCGGCGACACATCAGGATGCGACCGTCTTCCCACTCGGGAATGCAGCCGACGATGACGCGCGGGTTGAAATACTGAATGTGCCCGCAGCGTACGCAGACGTGACGTGGCAGATGGTCGCCGGCAGGCACGTGGTGGCTCACCTGTGCGCCGCAGGCGTTGCAGAACTTGACCTCGGTGATCATTGCGGACGTCGGTGGGCAGGGCAGCGGGCGTGTCGGATAGCAGAGACCAAGCTTACGCGTAATGACTGTCTTGGCTGCAATCGTCACGATCAGGGCAGGCTCATTACAATCGGTCAGCCGGCACTGTGTCGACCGGCCGTATTCGGGGAGAGATCAGAATGAATCAGCGCATTGCGTGGGGCTCGTTGTTGCTGGCCGTTGCACTGCCAGTCATGGCGCAGGA
>JBQTJH010000218.1:0-7664 GCA_052387335.1 Panacagrimonas sp.
CGACTTGAGCTTGAACCGTTGGGGTGATTGGAAACCCATACACATCACACAACGCCACGGAAGCGGCGACATGATATGGATTTTCGGTTTCTAACCACTGCTTCACATGGCTGGCGACGAGGCGGCCTTGGCGTCCCCCAAGCTCGTCGCAGATGGTCTGCCAAATCTTCTGAGAATCAGGCGCAGGGTTTCCGAGACGCGCGTCGATTCTCCAGCATTCCTCTGTTAGCCAGTGGCGCTGCTTAAAGAATTCATAGCAAGCCGCCGTACGCTGCCAGAGATTCATTTCCGACCATGATTCACTGTCAGACACAACGCACCTTCCTGCGTTCCTCAAGAAAAGCCCCGCCGTTTCCAGCGGGGCGTGTGGGTCAGGTCGCTAATCCAAGGCGCTCGCGTTCCGATTGCGCCCACATCTGCCGGCGCTCGGGCGGCTCGCGGAACATAAACTCCGCCTCTGACTCTATTTCACGTGCGGACGTGCCGAGGAGGGAAAGCAATTCAATCGCCCATCCGATTCGCGAAATGTCGTGGGGGTTGAATGAGCCCAGATCGGCATAACCCAGCAGCTTCCCAACCACCGTCGCGGCTTCAGCTGCGATTTCAGCGACTCCACGCGCCTGGGTGTAGATAGCTTCGAGCTGTTCATCGGATTTACCGGCGTATTGCACCTCGATATCGCTGCGATCCGCATCAGTAACTCCGCCAAGCACGCGGAAGAGATTCTCGACATTGATATCCAGTTGCCACGGGGTTTTTATGCTGTTGCTACCATTTCCTTCAGCCATGTCGCACCTCCAAGTGCTTCGTGGTTAGGGCCGGCGGCGTGTCACTACCACGTCACCGGCCCGCTACATTGCCCCGCTGAAATCCGCCGCAGGGCGTCGCGGTTACCGCTGGTACTGCTCTGCCTCGATTGCTCGTTTGAGTTCCGCCTCCATCGCGACGACCAGTTTCGACGCCATCTCAAAGTGATGAGCGCTCTTTCCCCTCCAAGCGTCGCGCTCGGCCCGCGCTTGGTCCAGCTTCGACTGCAGCTGTTCGATGGCAGTGGGATTTTTCATGGCTCTATGCCGCCTTGCCGAACTTGCCCGCAATCACCTTCCGGTCCTCGCGCATTGCGTCCAGGTGATCGGCCCAGGCCTGCATCATCTTGCGGCGCTCCGGTACGTGGGTTGCGTGGTTGTATGCCGCGCTGACCTTGTTGCGCTCTTGGTGCGCGAGCTGGATTTCGATCAGATCGTGTCGCCAGCCAAGTTCGTGCAGGATTGTTGACGCAACGCCGCGGAAGCCAT
Source organism: Panacagrimonas sp. (assembly GCA_052387335.1). GTDB lineage: Bacteria > Pseudomonadota > Gammaproteobacteria > Nevskiales > Nevskiaceae > Panacagrimonas. The sequence goes on from JBQTJH010000218.1 coordinate 1,296, forward strand.
GGCCGGTCATGCGGCCTCGGTAGCCCATGCGATACAACGCGAACAAAACAGTGTTATTGCTCATCGACTGACTGCGCTTGCGCTCGCCGGGGAATACGAAATCGGACTTGGTGCGAATTTCGTGCAGGCAAGCCATCACGTCCACCGCCTGCTTGGACAGTGGCACGATATGAGGCGTGTCCATTTTCATACGCGCGGCCGGGATTCGCCATGTAGGCGCGTCGCCGTCCAAATCCTCGAACTCATCCCATTTGGCGCCGATCAGCTCGCCAGTCCGTACAAAGGTCAGCGCCATCAATTTCATGGCCAGCCGGGTATAGGGTGAGCCGACGTAGGTTTCGACCTTGCGCAGCAGCTCAGGGACTTCCTTACTGTCCAATCGAGTGTAGTTTTGGATCTTGTGGGGCTTGAGCGCGTCGCTTGGCTTGAAATCGGCAGACGGGTTGCGGTCAATCAAGCCATGGGCGACGGCGTACCGGAACACTTGCGCGCAGGTCTGCAACACACGGCGGGACAGGTGAGTGGCCCCGCGCTTCTCGATAGCCTTGCCCACGGCCAGCAGATGGCGCGCCCGGATGTCCGCGACAGGCATAGGCCCAATCTCCGGAAAGACATCGGCCTCAAGGCGCCGCATGACGTACACGGCGTGTCGCTCCGTCTGCGTTTCCTTCCAGTGGCTGTGCCAGTCGGTGGCGACTGCCCGAAACGTGGTTCCAAACCGGACGCGCGCCGCAAGCTTGGCCTCCTTTCGGGCCAGGGCCGGGTCATCGCCCTTGTTCAGCGTCTTGCGCGCCTCGTCGCGTGCCTCGCGCGCCTCTTTGATGCTGGTGTCGGGGTAGCCGCCGAGGGCCAGCCGCTTTTCCTTGCCGGCGATACGGAATTTCCAGAACCAGCGCTTGCTGACGTCGTTGACCTCAAGGTATAGGCCACCCGAATCGGTCAGGCGGACCCGAAGTTTGTCATCAGGACACTTCGCAGACTTGCAGCGGACTTCGGTGAGCATGGGGGAACACGCCTCCCTTTAGGGGGAAATAACGATCTGTTCCCCCAATTTGTCCCCCCAATCGTTCCGGCTGTCAACGGAAGACGGCGGACCTTCGCGCACAAAAAAACCCCGTTTTATAGGGGTTTCTCGCTTGTCTCCAATGAAATCTGGTCATCAAAAGATTGATAACTGGCGCTCCTACCGGGATTCGAACCCGGGTTTAAGCCTTGAGAGGGCTCCGTCCTAGGCCTCTAGACGATAGGAGCGAGGCGACAGGGCGCGTATTATAGGGATTCGCGCGGCGCGGACAACGTAAATGATCGCCTCGCATTTCCAAACCTCGCATTGAACCTTCAGGATTCCGCCATCACGACGCCACGACGTATACCGCGCGCCGAGCATCCGATCTCGCGCTCGATGATTTCTCCCGGCACTCTCAAGACGCTGTACACACTCAAGGATGCAGGCTACGAGGCCTACATGGTGGGCGGTGGCGTACGTGATCTGCTCGCCGGGATCGAACCCAAGGATTTTGACGTGGCCACCAGCGCGCACCCGGAACAGGTCAAGCGCCTGTTCCGCTCCTGTCGCCTGGTCGGTCGCCGCTTCGTGATCTGCCATGTGCGATTCGGCGACGAAGTGCTGGAAGTCACCACGTTCCGCGGGCCCATCACCGATCTGCATGAGCGCGACGAAACCGGCCGCATTCTGTCGGACAACGCCTACGGCAATCTGGAAGACGACGCCTTCCGCCGCGACTTCACCGTCAACGCGCTGTACTACGACATCCGCGATTTCTCCATCGTCGATTACTGCGGCGGCCTGGACGATCTGAAGACCGGCACCCTGCGTCTGATCGGCGATCCCGAACTGCGCTACCGCGAAGACCCGGTGCGCATGCTGCGCGCGATCCGCATCGCCAATAAGCTGCGCTTTCGCCTGGAGCCGGCCAGTGCCGCGCCCATCGGCAAGCTGGCGCCGCTGCTGGGCGAAGTGCCGGCGGCACGCCTGTTCGACGAAGTGCTGAAGATCCTGCTGTGCCGCGAGGGCCCGGACAATCTCTACGGCCTGCGTATCTACGGCTTGTTCCGGCAGCTGTTTCCGGCCACCGATGCGCTGCTGGGCGATGCGGCCGTGCTGGGCTTTGTCAATTCGGCGCTGGCCAATTCGGCTGATCGCATCGCCCGCGACATGCCGGTGAGCCCGGCGTTCCTCTATGCGGCGCTGCTATGGCCGGCGGTGGAGAAGCGAACGCGCAAGCTGCAGGAAAGCGAGGGTCATCCCGAGCACCTCGCAGTCGCTCAGGCCTCGGAGGAGGTGTTGGCCAAGGCCATCCTACGCGTCGCCATTCCCAAGCGCTTCTCCATCCCCATGCGCGAAATCTGGGCCATGCAGACGCGCTTCGAGATGCGCAATCATACGCGCGCTCGCAAGCTGATGACACACCCGCGCTTTCGTGCGGCCTACGATTTTCTGGTGCTGCGCGCCAAGCATGGCGATGAGCACCTGCAGGAGCTCGCGGCCTGGTGGACCGAATCGCAGAAGGGCGGCGATCTCCCAGCGCTGGCGCCGGGACAAGACAACGAAGCCGAAGGCGCAGAAGCAGGCGCGGCAACACCGCGCCGTCGCCGTCGGCGTCGTGGCGGTCGGCGACATGCCGGACCCGAGGCGGCACCGGCTGGCTGAGGTGCGTGTCAGCGCCTTGAGCGAACCGATCCGGCCCGTCGGCAGGGGCATGCGGTTTTCCTATCTCGCCATCGAGGGTGTCATCGGCGCGGGGAAAACCACCTTGGCGCGCAAGCTGGCGCACAGCCTGGGTGCGAGCCTGCTGCTGGAACAGCCGGATGAAAATCCGTTCCTGCCGCGCTTCTATCGCGATCCGGCCGGCGCCGCGTTTTCCACGCAGATGACCTTCCTGCTGCAGCGCGCAGGGCAGGTCGAGCAACTGCATCAGCGCGACCTGTTCGCCGGTCAGTGCATCGCCGACTTCATTTTCGACAAGGATCGTCTGTTTGCCGAGCTGACCCTGAGTGCGGCGGATCTGGCCTTGTATGCTCGTGTGTTCGAGCGTCTGGCTTTCGAACTGCCGCGACCGGATCGACTGATCTTCCTGACCGCGCCGATCGACTTGCTGATGTCACGCATCGCCCAGCGCGGACGCGAGTACGAGGCCGATATCTCGCCCGATTATCTGCAACGCCTCAGTACAGCCTACGCGCGCTGGCTGCGTGAATCGGTACAGGTCCCGGTGATCGAAGTCGACACCGCGCAGTTCGATCTGCTGGGTTGCGCGGACGATTACCAGGCGCTGCTGGACGCCCTGCAGTCCGACGCGCCGTTCGTGCAGCTGACACATGACGCCTTGATATAGTCGTTTGACTGCGCAACCCACCCTGGAACCCCGCATGGATGCTGCGAGCAAACCCGTACAGATTGCCGAACTGCGCCGCATGCGCGAGGCCGGCGAGAAAATCGCGTGTCTGACCTGCTACGACGCCAGCTTTGCACTGCTGGAAGATCGCGCCGGGGTCGACGTGGTGCTGATCGGCGATTCGCTGGGCATGGTGATTCAAGGCGGCAATACGACGACGCCGGTGAGTGTGGACGACATCGTCTACCACTCGCGGTGCGTGGCGCCGTATCTCAAGCGTGCATTCCTGATTGCCGATCTGCCCTTCCTGTCCTACGCGACCTTGGATCGCGCGCTCGACGCCAGCCAGCGCGCGATGCAGCAGGGCGGCGCCAAGATGGTCAAGCTCGAAGGGGGGCGCGAGCAGGCCAGCATCGTGGAATACCTGTCCGTGCGCGGTGTGCCGGTATGCGCGCACCTGGGGCTGCGACCGCAGTTCGTACACAAGATGGGCGCCATGAAAGTACAGGGACGCGAGGAGGCCGCGGCCGAGGAAATGGTTCATGACGCCGATGTATTGGTGAAGGCCGGCGCTGACATGCTGCTGCTGGAATGTGTGCCGGCCGAACTCGGTAAGCGCATCACGCAGGCCAGCCCGGTGCCGGTGATCGGTATCGGGGCCGGCCCGAATGTGGACGGCCAGATCCTGGTGCTGCACGACATTCTCAATATCTCGCCCATGGTCACGCTGGGCCGCAAGCCGCGCTTTGTGAAGAACTACATGATCGATGGCGCCACCATCGAAGCGGCCATTGGTGGGTATGTGCGTGAAGTCAAATCCGGCGCGTATCCCGCCGCAGAACACTGCTTCTGAATGCGCACGGTCCACAGCGTCGCCGAACTGCGTGCCGAGATCGCGGCGTGGAAGCGCGACGGTAGGCGCATCGGTTTTGTGCCGACCATGGGCAATCTGCATGCCGGGCATCTGGACTTGATCGCGCGCGCGAGAACGGCAGCGGATCAGGTGGTGGCGAGTGTGTTCGTCAATCCTTTGCAGTTTGGGCCGAACGAGGATTTCGAGCGCTATCCGCGCAGCCTGCCGGATGATCAGGCGCAGCTGATGGCCGCCGGTTGTGACCTGTTGTTTGCGCCCAGCGTGGCCGAGATGTACCCGCGCGGTCGCGACCAATTGAGCGGCGTGCGCGTGCCGGCCTTGGCCGATCAGCTCGAAGGCGAGTTTCGGCCTGGCTTCTTCGATGGCGTGGCAACGGTGGTCAGCATCCTGTTCAACCAGGTGCGGCCGGACGTTGCGGTGTTCGGACACAAGGACTGGCAGCAGCTGCAGGTGATCCGCCGCATGGTGGCTGACCTGCACTTGCCGATCGAGATTCTTGGACAGCCGACAGCGCGTGCCGCGGATGGTCTGGCGCTGTCTTCGCGCAACCAGTACCTCACCCCTGACGAACGTCGGCTGGCGCCAGCCCTTTATCGCGTGCTGAGCGAGGTCGCTGAGGCGCTACGCGAGGGTCGGCGCGACCACGCGGCACTTCAGGCCGAGGCCATGCAGCGTCTAGCTGCAATTGGATTCAGGTCTCAATACGTCGTCATCCGCGCGCAAGATCTGTCAGAACCGCGTGCCGAGCGTCGTGACAGGGTCATTCTTGCTGCCGCCTTTCTAGGCACAACCCGGCTCATCGACAATCTCAGTTTTGATTTGTGAAGGAAGTGTTGCTGATGCGGGGGGGCGTCGGTACACTCCGCGTCCGCTTTGTGCAATGCGTCACAAAGCTCGGGCGTATGTCTTTTTGGGCCGCCCGTTGCCGTTAACTCATTGATACTCGGGTGCATGTCTTAGTGGGCCACCCGGGGTCGCCAAGCCAAGTGGTTATTGCCATGCAACTGACGATGCTCAAGTGCAAATTGCACCGTGCCCGCGTAACTCACGCCGAACTGGATTACGACGGATCCTGCGCGATTGATTCGCGTCTGCTGGACCTGGCCGGGATCATGGAGTTCGAGCAGATTCAGATCTACAACATCGCCAACGGCGAGCGCTTCACGACGTACGCGATCAAGGCCGAGCCCGGTTCCGGGATCATCTCGGTCAATGGCGCGGCCGCTCACAAGGCGCGCGTTGGTGATCGCGTGATCATCTGCTCGTACACCGGCATGGACGAAGGTCAGGCGCGCGTGTTCAAGCCACGCCTGGTCTATCTCGACGAGACCAACCGGGTCGTGCGCACCGCCAACACCATCCCGGTGCAGGCGGCCTGATCGCGCAGCGCCGCGGTTCGCGGCGCTTTGTCGTGGCCTGAGATGCTGAGCCCTGGCCCCGTTCGTCCCGAGTAGGCCGTGAGCGAAGCGAGCAGCCGTATCGAGGGATTAGCGCCGCACACCGGTGGCTCGATACGCCGCCTGCTGCGCAGGGGGCTACTCGCCATGAACGGGGTTTGATGGGGCGGCCAAAGCGGCCCCATTCAAACTGAGGCACTACCGAAGTCCTCGCCGCTTGGCCGAGCGCGCGGGATCGTGCATGTTCGTGGCATGAACCCGCCACGCGCTTGCCGATGACCGCCCTCGAATCTTCCGCCGCCTGGGCGGATGTCCTGAACCACGCGCGCGCCGTCGGCGCGCAACACCTGCGCGCGCTGTTCGCCGCGGATTGCTCGCGCGCGCAGCGCTTCCGCGCCGAGGCCTGTGGCCTGACGCTCGACTACTCCAAGCAGCGCATCGATGCGCGCGCGCAGGATCTCCTGCTGAAACTGGCCGGCGAGCGCGGCTTTACCGCTGCGCGCGCGTGCCTTTTCGCTGGCGAGTCGATCAATCACACCGAGCAGCGCGCGGTGCTGCATGTGGCGCTGCGCGCGCCGCGCGGCGTCGCGATGCGCGCAGCCGGTCAGCGCGTCGATTCCGACGTACACGCCGTTCTCGACCGCATGCAGGCCTTCAGCGCGCGCGTGCGCAACGGCGAGTGGCGCGGCGCGCGCGGCGACACGATCACCGACGTGGTGAACATCGGCATCGGCGGCTCGGA
>JBQTJH010000219.1:0-3902 GCA_052387335.1 Panacagrimonas sp.
CTGCTCCACCGCGCCACGCTTGAACTCAACGTTGTACTTCCTTCGCTTCGACATAAACACTCCTTGTGGCCATCATCGGCCTTCTCTGAAGTGTCCGTAAAAACGGGGTAGAACCCCACGCCTCACGTTCAACCGCTTGTCGCCTTATTTGGCGACTGATGAGTAAGCGCCGTTTGATCCCGGCCAGTCCGCTGGTCGAGATCAACGCCGAGGAAGACCTACAGATCAAGAAGATCGTCGGGTCACGCTCGCTGTCAGACGACGAAATCGTGCGAGTATCGCGAGCCATCGAACTGTCCCGCATGGCGACCAAGAACAAGTTGTTCCTGCGGCTATGCCTGATCTACGGTTGCCGAAACGGGGAGCTTCGCGCTAGCAAGAAGGAGCACTTCGATTTCGCAAAAGGGATCTGGATGATTCCGCCCGAGAACCACGACGGAGCCTCTACTCTTTTAGTGCTCACTCTCAACAAGTGAGCGGATCAGTTGTGTGAATGGAATGATGTTCTTGTCCACGCTGGCCTGTTCCAGTGCCGCCATGTAATCGGTGCGCCGCTCCAGCGGCACGACTGTCCATGGATATCCGCCGGACGCGAGCATGACGTTCATCAGAAAGCGGCCCATACGCCCGTTCCCGTCCATGTAGGGATGAATGTAGACAAAGACGAAATGACCAAGCACGACGCGCACGGCCGGCTCGGGTTCATTTTGGATAAGCTCGAAGAACGCAGGCATCAGTTCGCGGACTGCTTCGTATCGCGGCGGCACATGCATTGAGCGACGGATATAAACCGGATGGCTGCGATAACCGGCGAGGTCGGCAGGTCTAATCAGGCCCGCCACGACCCCGGGCCCGAACAGTTCTCGATACCACCCGCTGTGATCCGCACCGGAGACAAGCCCGGCGTTCTCGCCGTTTAGGACCTTTTCGACGCTTTTCTTGACCTGCTGAAATGCTTGCCAGTAACCCCTTGCCGCCAAGGCATCACGGTGGTTGCGGTCGGCCTCGATATGCTCGGGGTTCCAGTTTCCCGATCGGACGCGTTCGATCAGTTCTGCGCTGACACGGTAGCCTTCGATTGAAAGCGAGTTGTACGCGTCCCTGACATAGACCTCATCAATGTGCTTGAGGTAGGAAGCCTTGTCCTGCGGTTGCGCTGGCGGATTGATGAAGTGTGCCAATACATCGGCACGCATGCTCTGCCAGTCCATTCGAATGCGGTTGACGTAGGGTGACGTTTCCCGGAGGCCAAACGTCATCGGTGCCCTATCGGTGAATGGATCGAGTTCGTTGACCGTATAGCCTGCCGCCGCCATGGCCCCAAGAATGTCATTGGCGATCTGTGTACGCCCGATGTTGCGGAACGCGCCCGCCAGTCGTCCGGCGATCGTGCTGTGACCGCCGTCCAGCAATCGGCTCAGCACGTCCGATCCATTGGTAACGGTGGAAAGGGCCGCGCGAACCGGGATGGGATGCGCGGTAAAATAGCTGGGCGGAACAGCGATCAGTGCGGCCGGAAGGCGAAAGACCCTAAGACCGTCCTTGGTCTCGGTGTCCTGCTCTGGCGGCAGTTCCAGCCGAACATCAAAGATTGAAGTTGAATGCGGTAGCGTGGTCGGCTTATTGCCTCCTTTGGGCGTTCGGACCAGAACCTGCCGGGGGACCGTCCAATCTCCCGCATGGAAGGCGAGTGATTGCTCAGGGCTGAGGCACCAGGCATTGCTAAAGCGCTCGGTCAGATAGTCGGCGCAGAACGTCCAGAATGAGGCGTACCAGGCGGTGCTCTCGCCCGCCGGTTCGTCGGGTCGGGTCGGGATGTACCAGCCTTTCATCACCTCCCGGATAAAGCCGTTCTTTAGCAGCCGCTCCCGATGCGTTCGGGTCATATGCCGGGTGCGAATAGCGACGATCCCGCGATCTTGGAGTTCTTTCAGGATTTCCAGTGAGGCGGCGAGGGTTGTCGAAGGTTCTGCCATGGGAGGCCGCTTTTTACGAAGGCTATTTCTAGTTTATTAAGTTGTACGACTTTTAGGTTATTGCGTCAAATTGTTTCTAGGTTATTGCGTTTTTTGTTTTTAGGTTATCATGCTGCGTCGCGACCGAAAATCGCGCAGTGGCCGGGATGGACGCTGGGTGAAGTGCTTTGAGTTCGTGTACATATTTGCGTACATATTCGAGGATTCAACGAAATGCAGGACGGTAAAATCCTCGAACAATCAAGCAAGAGACGCACCTTCGCCATCATCAGCCACCCGGACGCCGGCAAGACCACGCTGACGGAAAAGCTGCTGTTGTTTGGCGGTGCAATCCAGCTCGCCGGCACCGTCAAGGGCCGCAAGGCCACGCGCCACGCCACCTCGGACTGGATGGCGCTGGAACAGCAGCGCGGTATTTCCATCACCACGTCGGTCATGCAGTTCCCGTACAAGGACCGCATTGTCAACCTGCTGGACACGCCCGGTCACGAGGACTTCTCCGAGGACACTTACCGCACCCTGACCGCGGTGGATTCGGCGCTGATGGTGATCGACGCCGCCAAGGGCGTGGAGACTCGCACGATCAAGCTGATGGAAGTCTGCCGGTTGCGCGACACACCCATCGTCAGCTTCGTCAACAAGCTCGACCGCGAGGGCAGACCGCCCTTGGAACTGCTCGACGAGATCGAGAAGGTACTGGGCTTGCAGTGCACGCCCATCACCTGGCCGCTCGGCATGGGCCGCGACTTCAAGGGCGTGTATCACCTGCTCGAGGATCGCTTCTACTTGTATTCCGGCGATAAACACCGGGTCAGCGAGATCGAGACCATCGACGGCCTGCTCACGCCAGGCCTCGCGGATCGCTTCGGTCAGCCGTACCAGACCTTGCGCGACGAGATTGAACTGCTGCAGATGGCCGGCACCGAGTTCGACCTGGACCAATATCGCGCAGCCAAGCTCACGCCGGTGTTTTTCGGTTCGGCCATCAGCAATTTTGGTGTGCGCGAACTCTTGAACGGCTTTGTCGAATGGGCGCCGCCGCCGCAGCCGCGCAGCACCGATACACGCGAAGTACAGCCGGTCGAGGACAAGTTCAGCGGTTTCGTGTTCAAGATCCAGGCGAACATGGACCCCAAGCATCGCGACCGCGTGGCCTTTCTGCGCGTGTGCTCGGGCGCGTATCGCCGCGGCATGCTGCTGCATAGCGTGCGTCTGGGGGGTCCGGTGCGGATTTCCAGCGCGCTGACCTTCATGGCCTCGGATCGAGAGTCGGTGGAAGAGGCCTGGGCCGGCGACATCATCGGCCTGCACAATCACGGCAATATCGCCATTGGCGATGCCCTGACCGAGGGCGAGTCCCTGCGCTTTCTTGGCATCCCGAACTTTGCGCCGGAGCATTTCCGCCGCGTGGTGCTCAAGGACCCGCTCAAGGCCAAGCAGCTCAACAAGGGTCTGGACCAGTTGTGCGAGGAAGGCGCCACCCAGGTGTATCGGCCGCTGACCAACAACGACATCATCCTGGGCGCGGTCGGCACCTTGCAGTTCGACGTCGTGCAATTCCGACTGCGCGACGAATACAACGTCGAGGCCGCGTTTGAGCCCGTCACCGTGCACTGTGCGCGCTGGGTCGATTGCACAGACGAAAAGCGGTTCAACGCCTTCATCGAGAAGAACGAAACGCGCATGGCGCGCGATCACTACAATGATCTTGTGTATCTGGCGTCGAGCAATGTAAATCTTTCAATGACGCGCGAACGTCATCCGGAGGTACGTTTTCTCGATACCAAAGAGCACGCGCGAGCCTAGGCTATGTCGTCATGAGATATGATGAAATAGCTTTCAGCGCAACGATGGGGCACGAGATGGCGGAATCGCACCGGCGGCATGATCTTTCGGACAAGGATTGGGCGCTGTTGGAGCCGCGCC
>JBQTJH010000220.1:0-2573 GCA_052387335.1 Panacagrimonas sp.
TCTTTTCCTCGCGCTACGCCGGCTCGGACAAGAGCTTGCACCGCAAGGATTTCGTCAAGGCCGCAGAGGCCGACGGCTTTGCCTTCGCCAAGCGCGTGGAGAAAAAACAAGATCTGGCGACGGTGGCCAAGGCGTTTATCGAGTATCCGGGTCCCGCGTTTCTGGAAGTCGTCATCGATCCGATGGCCTCGGTGTATCCGATGGTCGGTCCGGGCATGAGTTACGGTCAGATGATTACGGGTGACTGGATCGCCGCCAGGGCCGGTCAGACGGCCACCAAGACGGACAAGGCCGACCTGTTCTGAGCGCGAACAAGTAACCGGGATTCCCGGAACGGCTCCGCTAGAATCCGGTCATCCTTCATCGACCGGTGCACGCCATGTCTGACGCAATTGTCTCTCCCGTCTCGTCCGAATTGCGCGACGGCGTTCTGACCCTGCGCTTCAATCGCGCGGAAAAGAAAAACGCGATGACGCAGGCGATGTACGCCGCCATGGCAGAGGCCATCAACGCCGCCGCGACGGATCGCGCCGTGCGCGTGCTGATGATCGCCGGCAGCGGCGACTCGTTCACCGCCGGCAACGACCTGGTGGATTTCATGAAGGTCGCCAAGTCCGGTGGCGGAGGCGGCGATTCCGCGGTGATCCGCTTCATGAATGCGCTTTCGGCGTTTCCCAAGCCGGTGGTCGCAGCGGTGACTGGTCTCGCGATCGGCGTCGGTGTCACCCTGTTGTTGCACTGTGACCTGATCTACGCTGGCGAAGGTGCGCGCTTCACCATGCCCTTCGTCAACATCGGCATCGTGCCGGAGTACGCCTCGACTTATCTGATGCCGCGCATCATGGGCCATGCGCGCGCGATGGAATTGGTGCTGTTCGGTGAGCCGTTCAGCGCCGCACATGCGCGCGAGTGCGGCCTGGTGAATGAAGTGCTACCCGCCGATCAAGTCGAGGCACGCGCAATGGAACGCGCCCTGAAGCTAGCCGACCAGCCACCCAACGCGATGCGCACGACCAAGCGTCTGATGAAGCGCTGGACCGACAACACGATTGCCGAGGCCATCCCGCTGGAAGCCTTCCACTTCGTGCCCATGCTCTCGCAGCCCGAGGCGCAGGAGGCGATTGGCGCGTTTCTGCAGAAGCGCAAGCCGGACTTCTCCCGGTTCTCCTGAGGTGTCTAAGCTGGACGAGGTTGGCTTTGTGCGCGAAGAGGCGCAGAGCCTCGCGGCCTTGCTAGCTGACCTGACTGCGGCGGACTGGGAGCGACCCACACCGTTCAAGAACTGGACGCCCTGGGACGTCATCGCTCACCTGCATCTGTCCGACCTGTGGGCCTGTGCCTCGCTGCGCTCGCGCGACGACTTCGCGGGCCAGATCAAACCGCTGCTGGCCGCCCTCCAGCGCCGCACGCCGTTGCGTGACTACACCCGACAGCGCTTTGAAACGCTCGATGGGCCGGCATTGCTGGCCGTCTGGCAGGACACGATCGCCGAGCTGTGCGCGGGGGTTGATGCTGCGGACGCGAACACTCGACTCGCCTGGTTCGGTCCCGACACGGGACTGCGCAGCTTCGTCACCGCGCGCTACATGGAAACCTGGGCGCATGCGCAGGATGTGTACGACCTGCTCGGCCGCCAACGGGTGTATACCGACGCGCTGCACGTGATCGCCACGCTCGGCGTGAAGACCTATGAATTCTGCTTCCGCAATCGCGGCCAGAAAACGCCGCAGCCTGCGCCTCGTCGCGCTTTCTGGTGCGATCTGGCAGTGGAACGAGCCCTCAGTCGAGCACTGCATCGAAGGACAGGCCAGCGACTTCTGTCACGTCGTGACGCAGAACCGAAATGTCGCAGAGACGGCGCTGAACGTACACGGTCCGTCCGCGCAGCAGTGGATGGCTATCGCACAATGCTTCGCCGGACCACCCGAGACTCCGCCGACACCCGGCACGCGCGTCTAGGCACGGCGCAGATACGAAAAAGGCCGGTTTCCCGGCCTTTTTCGCGTGCAGCCGGCGCTGCCATCAGATCTTGCTGGTCAGCTCCGGCACGAGCGTGAACAGATCACCCACGATTCCGAAGTCCGCGATCTCGAAGATCGGCGCTTCGGCGTCCTTGTTGATCGCCACGATGGTGCGTGCGTCCTTGATACCGGCCAGATGCTGGATCGCGCCCGAGATGCCGATGGCGATGTACAGCTCCGGCGCGATGATCTTGCCGGTCTGGCCCACCTGCATGTCGTTGGGGCAGTAGCCGGAGTCCACCGCGGCGCGGCTGGCACCGACGCCGGCGCCGAGCTTGTCGGCGAGGTCGTAGATGATCTTGAAGTTGTCGCTGGAGGCCAGCGCGCGACCACCGGAGACGACGCGGTTGGCAGACTGGAGTTCGGGACGCTCGGACTTCTGCGCGGCCAGCGAGACGAAGCGCGTGTGCGTCGGCAAGGTGGCCGAGACGCTCGCGGCTTCGACCGGCGCGCTGTTGCCACCCGCTGCGGCCTGGAACGAGGCCAGACGCACGGTGCCGAGCACCAGCGGCGAGGCCGGTGCTTCGACCGTGCAGATGGCGTTGCCGGCGT
>JBQTJH010000221.1:0-10244 GCA_052387335.1 Panacagrimonas sp.
TGTGGATGCTGATTGGCTTGCTGCGCGTGCTGCTGTTCCCGGAAGTGATCTGGGCGTCCGACAAGGACAAGTCCGAGCGCATGGCCGCGCGCCAGCAACTCAAGCACCGCGAGGGCGATTACTGAGCCTTGTTGGCGCAGCGGCGGCTCAAAGCGCCGCGTTGCTGGAGCAGTCGCTGGCGGCGACGGTGTAGTGACCGTCGTACAGACGATTGATATCTGCCTCAAACGCGCGCGCGATCTCACACCGACGCAGTTTCTGCGTCGCGGTCAGCAGCTGGTTCTGCGGCGTCCAGGGGTGCTGGATCAGCGCAACACGCAGAATCCAGTGATTGCGCGGCGCGTCTCGCAGCAGTTCCTGGCAGCGCTGCAGCACCACCTCTTCCAGCGCCAACAACGCGCTGCTGGAATCATCGCCCTCGGTCAGGCCGATCTCGGCGCGCAGCATGGCCAAGGGTCCGGGTTGCGGCACGATCAGCGCGGTCAGATAGGGTCTTGCCTCGCCCACCACCATCACCTGTTCGACCAGGGGCAGTGCGCGCAGACGCGCTTCGATGTCCGCAGGCGAGGCTTTCTCACCGGTGGCGGTGACCAGCAATTCCTTCAAACGGCCAACCAGATAAATGCGATGCGTATCCAGGCGGCTGACCTTGTCGCCAGTGCGCAGCCAGCCCGCTTCATCCAGCACTGCGCGCGTGCCGTCCTGATCCTGCCAGTAGCCGAGCATCACGCCGGGGCCACGCACGTGCAGTTCGCCGTTGGCCTCGATCCGAGTCTCCACGTCACGCAGCGGCAAACCGGCGCTGGCCGGATCGTTGTCTTCAACGCGATTGACGCTGACCACGGGTCCGGTCTCGGTCAGGCCATAGCCCTGCAATAGGGGAATGCCGAGCGCCGTGAAGACGCGACCGATCTGCGGCGACAGACTGGCGCCGCCCGACACCGCCAGGCGCAAGCGACCCCCGAGCCGTTCGCGCAGCGCATCGCCCGCGCGGCGGGTCAGGCCGGTCGGCAGCAGGCGCACCTTGAGCGCGCTGACGTCCTTGCGCTGGGCCGCCCAGCCTGCATCGACAGCCAGACGGAACATGGCGCGTCGCGTCGCCGGGCCCGCGTCCAGTTCCTGCAGCAGCGCACCGTGAATGCGTTCAAAGATGCGCGGCACGCCGATCAGCACCGTGGGCTTTTGACTCAAGAGATCTTCGGCCACATGTCCTGCGCCGCGACCAAAGATCAAGCAAGCGCCCTGCACGATCGACGCGTACACACCGGCGACGCGGCCATACAGGTGCGCCACCGGCAGTACCGAGAACACTTCATCGCCAGCGTGCACGCTCTGCGCTTCGGCGCAGCCGAAAGCATTGGACAGCAGGTTGCGGTGCGACAGCATCACGCCCTTGGGTCGGCCGGTTGCGCCCGAGGTGTAGACGATGGAGGCCAGGGCATCGCCCTGGTCAAACACCGGCAGCGTCACCGGCTTTTGACCCAGAAAGCGCGTCAGTGCCTGCACGCGACGATCATCTACGCGCGCGTTGCCACGCAGCGGCACGACGCAGCGCAGCGCGGGCACTTCGGCGTTTGTGCTGAGCGCGTTCCAGCCGGACAGATCGCGCGTCAGCAGCAGGCGCGCGCCGCAGTCATTCAGCAGTTGTGCGGTGCCGGTGGAGGTCTCGTCCGGGAACAGACCAACGGTCACCAGACCCAGATGGTTCGCGGCCCAGTCGGCGGCCAGCCACTCCGGGCCATTGGACAGCTGCAAGGCGATGCGGTCACCGGCGCGCAGCCCCGCGTGATGCATGCCGGCGATGTAGGCCCGCGCGGTGGCGGCCAGTTCGGTCCAGCTGTGGCTGCTCCAGGCCTGACTGCGCGCGTCGAAGTGGCGGCAGGCTTCCGCGTGCGGCGACAGGCGCAGACGCTCGGCATAGAGCTGCGCCAAGGTGTGCACGCGGCTGGGGTCCATGGCCGGTGTGACCGGCGGGGTGAGACTGGCGGTGTTCATAAAATTGGATTCAGACGCCCAACCAGCGGCGACGACGTTCGGCAGCATCACCGCTGACTTCGGCCAAGGTCAGCGTCCAGGTGTCGAGCGGTGCGGGGCGGGGGACGAGCGTGGCACTGAACAACTCGTCACCGCGGAAGAAGTGCAAGGTCACTGGCTGATCCGGCACCAGCGCCTCCAGCTTGCGCGGCCACTGCGGCCCGCTCAGGCGCAGGCCGTCGAGCGCAATCAGCTGATCGCCAGCCGACAGGCCGGCGGCCTGCGCCGGGCTGTCGTCCAGCACCTGGCTGAGCGTGGTTTCGCCCGGACGCATGCGCAGACCGACCCAGGGCATGCTGCCGCGCGCGTGGGTGCGGCCGCCGTCATCGATGGGCGAGGTGCAGACGCGCAACTCGGCCTGCACACCAAACGCGGCGAGGGTTTCGGCCAGCGGTAACTCCTCGGTGGAACGCAGCAGGCGATCAAACAAAGCACGCAGATCCAGACCCGAGACGACCGCCGCCACCTGTACCAGGCCGCCCTCGGGCACGCCAATACCCGTGCGGCCGTAACCCTGCCACAGCGCCAGCATCACCGTGTCCAGATTGACGCGGGAATGCAGTCGCAGGTGCAAATCAAGGCATAGCGCGGCCAGCGCGCCCTTGACGTAGTAATTGGTGCTGGCGTTTGGACTGTTTTCGTCCGGCTGGTAGTACTTGATCCAGGTCTCGAAGCTGGCATCGGCCAGCGTGTGACGCGTGCGCGCCGGTGTGCGCTGCAGACGCGTGGCCTGTTCGGCCAAGGCATCCAGATACGTGGGCGCGTCGAGCAGTCCGGCGCGCAGCAGGAACAGGTCGTCGTAGTACGAGGTCACGCCCTCGTAATGCCAGAGGTCGCGCGTGTAGGCCTCGCGCGCCAGGTCCGAATCCAGGAACGCCTGCGCGGTGATGCGCTTGACGTTCCACAGGTGGAAGTATTCGTGGCTGCACAGCCCGAGGAAGGTTCGGTAATCGCGCGTGGCCACGGTCTGGCCGAGCGTGGCCAGATCGCCGCGCGAACAGATCAGTGCGGTGCTGGCTCGGTGCTCCAGACCGCCGTAGCCACTGCTGACGACGTGGGTCAGAAACAAGTAGCGATCCAGCGCCGGCTCGCCGCCGAACATGGCGCGCTGTGCGCGGCAGACCTGGGTCAGATCGGCGGCCATCCGCGATAAGTCTGCGTCGCCGCGTCCGGACAGGATCAGTGCATGCGGCACGCCGTCGACGTCGAAGTCCACGCGGCGGAAGTTGCCGATCTCCACCGGGTGATCGATCAGCGCCTCGTAGTCCTCTGCCTGGTAGAGGCCAAAGCCTTCGGCGTCGACGCGCAACGCCGGCATTGTGGTGGCCACGCGCCAGTCGGTGCAGTCCGGGTGCAGCGGTCGCTCGATGCTGAGTTCAAACTTGCAGCTGCGCCAGCCCTGCGGGCAGTAGAACAACGAGCTGCCATTGAAGAAGCCGCGACGGCTGTCGAGAAAGGCCTTGCGCACCGACTCGTCGAAGGCGTGCACGGCGTAGTCGACTTGCAGCTCGGCGTCGCCGGCGGGCACGCGGAACGAGGATTTATCCAGCCGCTCGACGGCCACCGCAGCACCCGCGCGCGTCGCGCGCAGATCGAACACGTGCTTGGCCAGATCGCGAACCAGATAGCTGCCGCGGATCCAGGCGGGCAGGCGGAACACCAGCGCGTCGGCGCAGGACACTCGGCAGCGCAGCTGGAAGCGGTGCGTGCCCGGCTCATCGAAGCGGACGCTGTAACGAACGTTTGGGTTCACGGTGAGCGCAGTCTAATCGGGGCGGGGTCGGTTTTCTATTGCACTGCAACAAAAAGCGGTCGATAAATTTAACCCATCGCTTTAATATTGATTGTGCAGGGTTTTTTGTGATTGTTGTCGAGGCTGCGTTGAGATAGCGCGTCTCGCGCCGGCCGGCTCAGCGGCGCCATTTGATGTTGCATCCCAGGCTGGGATGCTGCTCTCGGGAGGGCGCCTGTCCGGCTAGCAGGGCGTCCAGCGCGGCGCGCAGGTCGCGACCGTCCACGGGTTCCTGGTTGCCCGGAGTGGCGCCGTCGAGGCGGCCGCGATAGGCCAGCCGCAGATCGGCGTCGAACAGGAAGAAATCCGGCGTGCACGCAGCGTCGTAGGCGCGGGCCACGTCCTGGCTGGCGTCATACAGATAGGGAAAGGGATAGCCCAGCTTGAGCCCGTGCTCGCGCATGGCCGCGGGCCCGTCCTGCGGATAGCTCTGCGCATCGTTGGCCGAAATGGCCACAATGCCGACGCCGTGCTCGCCGTAGTCCTGCGCCAGATGCAGCAGCTCGGGATTCACGTGCAGGACATAGGGGCAGTGGTTGCAGATGAACATCACCAGCGTTGCGCGCCTGCCGCGAATATCGGCGAGGCTCAGCTCGCGACCACTGAGCGTGTCGGGCAGGCGAAAATCGGGCGCAGGCGTTGTCAGCGGCAGCATTGTCGACGCGGTTCTTGCCATGGACGTGTGCTCCGTGTGCAGTCAGGGCGCAAGCTAAGCAGAACCGCGCGCCGACCGCGACTCCGTGTCAGGGCTGGCATGATCAACGGACAAGAATTGCGGTCGGAGAGCGCAGTGAGCACATCGATTGAGGCCTGGCAGGCGCGTGGTCAGCGTTTTGATTATGGCGGTCACTCCATTTTTTTCATCGACGAGAAACGCGACGATGGCGCGGTGCTGCTGTTGATCCACGGCTTTCCCACCGCAAGCTGGGACTATGCCGACATCTGGCCGCTGATTGCTCCGCGCTTCGGCCGTGTGATTGCGCCAGACATGATCGGCTACGGATTTTCCGACAAGCCTGCGGACTATCCCTATGACCTGATCGATCAGGCCGCCCTGCACGAACAACTGCTGCAACGTCTAGGTGTTGGCAAAGTTCACCTGCTGGTGCACGACATCGGCGTGAGCGTCGCACAGGAATTGTTGGCGCGACACCTGGAACGAACCGCACCCAAGCTGGAGCTGTTATCGGTCACCCTGCTCAATGGCGGACTGTTTCCGGAGACGCATCGCGCCACCCGCGCGCAGAAACTGCTGCTGGGTCCGTTGGGTTGGCTGGTGTCGCGGCTCAACAGCCGTGCGCGCTTTGGCACCAGCTTCAGCGCCGTGTTCGGACCCGACACGCAACCCAGCGCAGCGCAACTCGACGCCTTCTGGCAGCTGATGCAGCTGCACAACGGTCATCGCCTGATGCACCGGCTGATTCGCTACATCCTGGATCGTCGGCGTCATCGCGAACGCTGGGTCGGTGCCTTGCAGAACACCCGCGTGCCGCTGCATCTGCTCAACGGCCCGCTGGACCCGGTTTCAGGCGCGCACATGGTGCAGCGCTACCGCGAATTGATTCCCCGCCCCGACGTCTGCTCGCTACCGGGGTTGGGCCACTATCCGCATGTAGAATCGCCGCAGGCTGTGGCCAAGGCGTTTCTTGCGTTCATTGATCGGGTCGCCGAAAAACCGTAACCCCGGGTCAGCGCTCGTTCAGTCGATGCGATCAAGATGCCGCCACAGAATTCGTTCTGCCCGCGACTAGGGTTCGCGGTGTCCACGCATCATTTGGGAGATTTTCCATGTCACGTATTTCGAACATCGCCGCTGCTTTCCTGTTGATCTTCGGCCTCGCCGCCTGCGCACCGCCAGCCGAGGACGAGGGTGCCGCCACGGCCGCCGAAGAACTCGCCAAGGCACAGGAAGAACTGGATGCGGCCAAGCTCGCCGCCGAGGAAGCCGAAGCCAAGGCCAAGGCCGCAGAAGAGGAAGCGGCCGCCGCAGCTGCCAAGCAGCGCTCGCGTGAGCGCGCCGAGACGCGTGCGCCGGAGCCCGCGCCGCCGCCGGTCTGCAACGATTGCGGCACGGTCGCCTCGATCGAAGCCGTCAAGGAAAAGGGTTCGGGTAGCGGTGCGGGTGCCGTGCTCGGTGCCATCGCCGGTGGCGTCATCGGCCACCAGTTCGGTAGCGGCAAGGGCAATGATGCCGCGACCGCCGCGGGTGCGATCGCGGGTGGTTACGGCGGCCATCAGGCTGAGAAGGCGATCCGCGCCACCACCTACTACCGCGTCGGCGTGAAGATGGACAACGGCTCCTACCAGACGGTGAATGTCGCCGACCCCGCCGGTATCAGCGTCGGTTCCGCGGTGCGCGTCTCAGGCGGCAACATCCAGATGCGCTGATCGCCGAGGATCAGGACTTAGCGCGGCGACTGTCTCAGCGATCGCCGCGAGGTCTGAATCCAAGCCGGTTCCGGGTTTTCCCGGAGCCGGCTTTTTTTATGTGCTTGCGCTGGAGCACGCGCGGCCATCGCGACGCAGGCTCCGGCGGTTCGTCTACACCGCCGCTGGCCAACGCAAGGCCCAAGCCGACAAGATGCTCCCAGCGTGAAGCCGCAGAGGGTTCCTCGATGGCCAGCCACGCCGCCTCGCGCAAACGTTCCCATCGCGTCATCGGCTTGCGCACCTCGCGTGCGGCCTGCACCACGCGCGCGGTCTGCGTCAGCGGCTTGCGCACCTGACGCAGGGCGGGGCCGAGCAAGGGCAGGCGCTGTTCTGCCGCAAGCAAAACCTGGTCATTGCGCGCGCGTAATTCGCGCATCCAGCGCGTCGGCGACAGCAGCCGCTGTTGCGCCTTGAGTTTTGCGGCGCGCTGCTCGGCGCGTTGTCGGGCATAGCGACCCAGAACCGGAACGTGCCCGATCAGTTTCAGCTGTAGGGGTTGTGCGCTGCCTGGGCGTGCCGGCCGAGCGCCGCGACCGGTGATCACCACGGCCTTGGTTTTTGCCCTGGAGCGCGACCAGAAGCGGGGGAGGCGCGCCATATCAGGGAGGTGGAGCGGGTGATGGGAATCGAACCCACGCTATCAGCTTGGGAAGCTGAAGTTCTACCATTGAACTACACCCGCGAAACATTGTTCGAAACTTGCCCGCGTGCCGCAAGCGGATGATGGGGACATCTTCTGCAACCCACGCGATCAGCTCGGGAAGCTGAAGTTCTGCCATTGAACTACATCCGCGAAACTCACAGCCAAACCCGCGCACCAACGCAAGCTTAGAGTGCAAAGGGTACTCGCGTGTCGCGTGCTGGTGAAGTCCCGCAACCCGTGCGCGTACGGCGCGTCGCGATTGACGGGCATACCGTCCGGGCCTGCAATCTTGAGTCAAGCCGAGGATCACGGGCTTGAAGCCGTTCGCCAGTTCACGGTGTCCGCACTACATCAGCTTGAGAAATTCGCGCAGCGCGCGTTTTTCATCGGCTGACAGCGACACTCCGAACTGATGGCCCTTGTTCTCCACCGGGTCATCGCACTTCATGAAGAGCGGACGGTGCGGGTTGAGGCTGGTGAAGTTGGCCAATGGCGTGCCCGCGGCCACTGGCAGCTTGATCGAACCCTGACCGTCTTCGCGCAGCGCGAGTTTGAAGTCACGCGAGACGCGGCTGATTTTTTGCGGCCTGGCGCCGGTGACGCTGGGATTGTCGGAGCGCATGAGTTCGTCAAACGCCTGCTCGAACTGCTTGATACGACCGGCCACGGTGTAGTCCAGGGTCTTGCCGTCGTCGAGCGTGCTCAATTCGCCAATGGCGTTGTTGTGCAAGAAAGGCGAGTGCGACCAGATCGAAAGCAGCGAAATATTGCGCAGATAACCCGGTCCGCCGCTGATCTGCTTCTGCCCAAATTCGATGCCGCCCAGCAGCGGAATCATGCGATTGAGCACCAGGGGCACCGAGCCGGGCGAGGCGCGCTGCTTGTAGTCTTCTGACGAAAACTCTTCCCAGATCTGACCTTGGTTGTGGTTGTCGTGCAGCGCGCGGCAGGCGTTGGTGCCGATGATATTGAACGGCGTCGGTTCGTCATTGCCCAGCCAGTCCTGGCCGTAGATGCCGTTCTCGGCAAACTGACGCGGACGCAGCACGCCGAGCGGATCGGGCGCCATGTAGCGACTGATGAAGGCCTCCGATTCCCGTTCTTCCTCACTGAATTCGTAGCGCCAGAATTCCTCGGCGCCGAAGACGTGGCCTTCGTAGAAGCTTTCCAGCGCGGCCTTGTCGGCGCGTACCGATTCAGGCGCCAACTTCGAGCTATGGCATGCCGCGCATTCGCGTGCGAACACTTTGCGTCCGGCGGGAACGCGGTTGAGGTCGATGTAGCGTGCGCCGGGCGAGCCGTCGATGTCGTTGGCGCGCAGCAGATAGGTGGGGCCGCCGGTGATCAGGAAGGCTGCGAGGTCATGCATCTTGGCATCGGCATAGTTCCAGGCCTCGCAATCCTTGGCGCACTGCGCGATGCGGAAAGGTTTCTGCTTGGCGCTCTGGCCGAAGAAACTGCCGGGTGTGGGGAAGTTCGGCGTCCAGCATTCTTCGGTACACATGCCGATGTTCACGTACACGCGGATCAGCGCCAGGTGATCGCCTACGCTGTCTTCACCACCCTTCAACACGTTCTGGGTCAGGCCCCTTTTCAGCTCACCGGTGATGGGATCCTTCATCAACTGCTCGCGCACGATGCGGTTGTGAAAATCCATGATGTTGTTCTGCGTGCCCGGATTGTTCTGGAAATCATTGGCCACCAGCGACGTGTCGATGGTGCCGTGACGCCCGGCCTCCAGCGCGATGCGCGCCAGTGAATCCGGCGGAGCGCCCTGGAAAAACATCTCCGGCTGCTTGATGTGCTGGTTGCCGATGGTGGCGGAAAGGTTCTCCCACTCCGGCTCATTGGGGTTCTTCGGCGGATGGGTCGGGTCGAAGCCGACGTGGCATTGCACGCAGGGATGACCCACCACATAGCGCAGATTTTTCTGCAGCTCGTCGTCGCGATACGGCGCGGTCTTGGGATCGAACACGATCTTGCCGGTCTGATCCAGGGTCGGCGAGGCGTAGTACTTGCGATAGCCCAGCACGCCGCTGGAATGCGGATCGGGGCAGCGGTCCCACCAGTGCGTGCTCTCGTCGCCCTCGGTGCAATCCGGATCGTTGATCAGGCCGTATTTGGTGAAGCGCTGCGCGCGCTCGCGCGTGTCCAGCCAGGGATACCAAATGTCCTTGATGCCGTTGGGCGTGGTGCGCGAGAAGTGCAGATAGATCTCGTCCTGGTTGCCGAAGGTGCCCTTGAACCAGACGTCGCGACCTCGCCGCACTTGCTCGCGCAAGACCCGCGCACGTGCGCGGTCGGTCGCGGCGATGTCGGTGAACAAGGCGTTGACATAGCGACAGGACTCGGCGTCGTAGCCCGTGGGCTGCGCTTCATCGCAGGGCGGCGGCGCGGCCTGCGGAATGCCCTCGTAGGTCCAGGTGACGGGCGCCTGCCACTCGTTGAAGTAGTGCTGGCCGCCATCGGGCCAGACTTTTCTCGCCGCCAGCGTGTTGTAGAAATTGGACTCGTACCACGCCCGCTTGGCATTGAGTTGCGGCGTGCCCTGGTAGATACCCAACGGCAGGATTTTGCGCGCAGCCAGATCATCTAGCGACACTGATCGCAGCGTGTGCGAGTAGGGCGTGGCCGGTACCGGATACGCGCCGGGCGCCGGCCAGTAGTCGTCCGCCGCCGCTGCATAACTGCCTTCAGAGTTCAGCGGCCGCGGCGCGTTCTGCGCCTGCACGATCAGGCTGAGCACGGCGGGCGCCGTGACCACGAGCAGAACGATGGCGATACTTTTGCGGACCATGCTGGGC
This sequence comes from Panacagrimonas sp., assembly GCA_052387335.1. Taxonomy (GTDB): domain Bacteria; phylum Pseudomonadota; class Gammaproteobacteria; order Nevskiales; family Nevskiaceae; genus Panacagrimonas. The sequence continues at coordinate 9,704 of JBQTJH010000221.1, forward strand.
TCCCCGGTCGGCGGCCACGCATTCGTCAGGCGTGACATCGAGCCGCAGTCTAGGGCCTGTTCACACTAATTTGTTCGCTGCGTTGCCCCTGATTTTTCGCCAAGCAAGGCCGCGCCGACACGGTGTTTGCGAAGCAAGGGGTGCGGGAGGCGCGGCCAGCACGGGCTCCCGCACCCACCTCGCTGCGCTCGGGCACCGTGTCGCCCGTGCCGACCGACGAGGTTTGCTTATTGCAAATGAGGAGGGAGCAACGCGGCGTGGCGAAAAATCAGGGGACAACCCTTTGGGGCCGGCCTGTTTTGCCCCCTCGCGGCGGCCAACGGCGCGCCAGTTCATCAAGTACATCACGCTCCTCCTTCCTTGCGCTGGGGCAAAACAGACTCGGCCGCAGCGATCAAACTATAGAGACAGGACACTAGTGTGGTGTCCCACTGATTTGTGATGTAAGTCGTTCGATTTTTGCCAGGATCGATTCTGCCGTTGCGGTCCAGACGAAGGGCGAGCAGTTCTTGTTGTAGTGAGTGACGAAGTGATCGATCTT
>JBQTJH010000222.1:0-9489 GCA_052387335.1 Panacagrimonas sp.
GTCGCTGCGGCGGAGGTCGCTTTTGCGCAGCGCAAGGAAGGAGCGACGAGGTGTACTTGAAGTACATGAGGAGCGACTAACGCAGCGATGCGCAAAAGCGGCCCCGCCCCTTCGGGTTGCGGCCAAAATTCCGCCATGCGGCGTTGCGCCCGCCTCGCTTGGAATCACCAAGCTTCGCCGGCCGCGCCTTGCCTGGCGGAATTTTGGACTCGCAACGCAGCGACCATTCATATGTCAACAGACCCTACAGGGCGCTACGTGCGCGGGATGCGGCCCCGGCCTTGGCGGGACTGAACTCGTAGTGCTGGCCGTCGAATTGCCGTGTCTGCAAGCGGAACTGCCAGGTGGCGCCGGGCCACAGGGTGACATTGCGGCCGTTCTGATCTAGGTACCAGCTCTGGCAGCCGCCGGTGTTCCACACCGCCTTGCCGATGCGCGCCTGCAGCGTGTCGTTGTAGCGACGCAAGGCGTCGGCCTTCACTTCCAGGGTCTGCGCCTTGCGTGCGCGCAAAGTCTCAAGCGCCTGCAGGATGTACTGCACCTGCGACTCGATCATGAACACCATCGAGCTGTGGCCCAGCCCGGTATTGGGACCGACGATAAAGAACAGATTGGGAAAGCCGCTCATGGTGGTACCCTTGTAGGCCTCTGCACCCTGGCTCCATGCGTCGAGAATATCGATGCCGTTCTTGCCCAGGATGACACCGCGCGGCACCGGGTCGGCGGCCTGGAAGCCGGTGCCCCAGATGATCACGTCGACCTCGCGCTCGACGCCCGTACTGTCGACCACGCTGCTCGCACGAATTTCGCGGACGCCGTCGCTGATGACCTCGACATTGGGCTGCGCCAGCGCCGGGTAATAGTCATCCGAGATCAGGATGCGCTTGCAGCCGATGGTGTAGTCCGGCGTCAGCTTGGCGCGCAGCGCCGGGTCCTTGATCTGTCGCTTGATATGCAGACGCGCCACGCTTTCGAACAGCTTCATCAGGCGTGGATCCACCGTGAAGCCCAGCACTCGCGCTTCCAGCATCCAGTAGATCGCTTTGCGATACAGGTTCTGCAGCAGCGGGAAGCGCTTGAACAGCGCGCGTTCGATGGCGCTGATGGCGCGATCCGGCTTGGGCACGATCCACGGCGGCGTGCGCTGGTACAGATCCACGCGTCCAGCCTGCTTCTGGATCTGCGGCACGAACTGGATCGCCGAGGCGCCGGTGCCGATCACCGCGATGCGCTTGCCGCGCAGGTCCACGTCATCGCGCCACTGCGCGGAATGAAATTGCGGTCCCTGGAATGTGTCCTTGCCCTTGATGTTGGGGATCGCCGGATTGGACAATGCGCCCATGCCTGAAATCAGCACGCGGCTGCTGAAGCGTCGGCCGTCGCGGGTGCTGAGGTGCCACAGTTGCGCTGCATCGTCCCAGGCCGCGCCGACCACATCGGCACCGAAGCGCAGATGCGGGCCCAGGCCGTATTTTTCGGAGCAGGCGCGCAGATAGGCCCAGATCTCACCCTGCTTGGCGAACATGCGGGTCCAGTCCGTGTTCTGCTCGAAGGAGAACGAGTACAGGTGAGATTGCACATCGCAGGCGCAGCCGGGATAGCGGTTGTCGCGCCAGGTGCCGCCGACCTCGTCGGCACGTTCCAGCACGGCAAAGTCGTTCTGACCGGCCTGCTTGAGCTTGATCGCCATGGCCAAGCCGGCAAAGCCGGTGCCAATGATCAGCGCGTCGAAATGCGTGATGTCCTTGCGCGCTGCCGAATCGAATGCCATGTGCAGACCCCTCGTTAGTTGTGACATATGACGTTGTCACTTTATTTCTGACAATTACTCGTGTCAATATCCGGCCATGCGCATACAGGACAAAACGCCGACCAAGCCGCGTCGTTATCGCGGCATCGCCGCCGGCGAGCGCGTCACCGAACGTCGCCGACAGTTCATCGAAGCCGGCCTGAGCTGCTTTGGTACGCGCGGCTACCACCCGGTCACGGTGCGCGACCTGTGCGCCGAGGCGCGGCTGACCGAACGCTACTTCTATGAATCTTTCAAGGACCGCGAGGCCTTGTTCGCGGCGGTCTACGAGCACCTGATCGCGGAACTGCGCCGCGACTTCATGGCCGCGGCCCTGCCGCGGGTGCCGCAGCTGTCGGACATGGCCCGGGCCGGGCTGGAGGTGTTCTTCCGGCGTCTGCAGCAGGACCCGCGCATCGCCCGCATGCTGCTGGTGGAAGTGCTGACGGTGAGCCAGGACATGGAACAGCGCGCGCAGAGCGCCACCTTCGGCTTCGGCGATCTGCTCAAGCAGATGACCCTGGCCGCGCTACCGACGCGCACCGAGCCCAAGGAAGACATGAACCTGGTGGCCACCGGCCTGATCGGCTGCTGCGTCCACATCGCCATGCGCTGGAATGCTGACGGCTACCGTCTGCCGATCAACACAGTCATCGAAACCGCCATGAGTTTCTTCGAAGGCACCATCCGCCAGCTCGGTTCAGCTACGACAAGCTGAGATCACGCACGTGCGTCGTCTACTTGTCCGTGTGCTGGTTCTTGCCCTCATCGTCGTCGCCGCCCTGTTCACCTTCCTGTGGAGCTATCGACCCGGGCTCGATGCCTACACCGCGTATCTGGCTGCACCGGCACCGCCAGACTCGACCCGCTTCACTGCGACCTGGCTGGGCGTCACTGCGCTGCTGCTGCGCGATGGCGAACACGCCGTGCTGATCGATCCCTTCTTCACGCGTCCGCCCGGCGTTGTGAATCTGCTGCTGGACCGTCCGATTGCGCCGAACGAGGCGCTGATCCGCGACTGGCTCCAGCGACTCGGTGTAGCGCGGCTGGATGCAGTGCTGGTCTCACACTCGCACTACGACCATGCGATGGACGCAGGTGTCGTCGCGCGCTTGACCGGTGCGGTATTGATCGGCTCGCCGAGCAGCTTGCAGATCGGTCGCGGCGCAGGGTTGGATGAGGATCGCCTGATCGGTGTTGAATCGGCGCAGACCGTCGGCCCCTTCAACATCCAGTTCATCGAAAGCCGCCATGCCGGCGCCACCGGCGGCCAGCCCACCGGCGAGATCAGCGCGCCGCTGCAGACGCCGGCGCGCTACCTGGACTACAAGCTCGGCGGCGCCTACTCCATCCTGATCCAGCACGCACAGGGCGCGCTGCTGCATCACGGCAGTGCCGGCTTCGTGCCCGGCGCACTGGCCAATCACCGCGCCGATGTGGTGTTTCTGGGCGCCGCCCTGATCGACGACCTACCAACGTATCTGCAACACACGGTCGATGCGGTCGGCGCGCAGCGCGTGATTCCTACGCATTGGGATGATTTCACCCGTCCACTGGACGCACCGCTGAAGCCGTTTCCGGTCGTGGTGCGTCTGGATCGATTCTTTGAAGACATGGCGCGGCTGCGGCCGGGTGTCCAAGTGCAGACACTGGCGCTGGGGCAGCCGGTGGAGCTGTTTGCGGCGGCCGCCACGAGTTCCCGAATCAGCCCCTGACCCGAGCCCTGATCCGAGCGTTCACAAGAACGCGCGGATCGTCCGCGCGGCGCGCGACATTGCAAATCGCGGCGCACAATGCAGCAACTTCGAACGTGTTGGAGAGCCCCATGAGCCAAGCCTGCGATCTGCCCGGCGCATCGCGCGCCGCACCGCATCTGCAATTCCCTGATCCGCCCGAGGACCTGACATCGGACGCGGCCAGCCAGAGCCTGATCCTGGGCGGCGGCTGCTTCTGGTGCACCGAGGCGGTATACCGCCAGCTCGACGGCGTGCTCGCGGTGACCTCTGGCTATGCCGGCGATCAGCCGGCAAGTGCCAACTACGAGGCCGTGTGTTCAGGGCGCACGAATCACGCGGAAGTCATCAAGATTGACTACGACCCGGCGCGCATCAGCTTCGGCCGGCTGCTCAAGGTGTTCTTCAGCGCCGCGCACGACCCCACGCAGCTGGACCGGCAGGGCAATGATCGCGGCCGCCAGTATCGATCCGTGATTTTTCACGCCGACACCGATCAGCACCGCGTCGCAGCTCGCTATATCGAAGCGCTCAATGCCGCGAAGGTGTTTCGCTCACCCGTGGTAACCACACTCGAACCCTTGGAGCAGTTCTTTCCGGCCGAGACCTATCACCAGAACTACGCCGAGCGTAATCCCTATCAGCCGTATATCGCCGGGGTGTCCATGCCCAAGGTCGAGAAGACCCGGCATTACTTCGCGGATTCGCTGAAACCCTGAGCTGACGCGGCCACCGTTCGGTCAGGTGCCGCCCGCAGTCTGCAGCAGAATCAGTTGCACTAGGCCGAACAACACGAAGACTAGCGCCGCGGTCAGCACCAGCGCGACGCCGACGAACAAGGCCGGTGAACCGCGCGTGAAGTCGCGCACCCGCGCGCGCGAACTTTGCACACCGAAGAAACCCGCCAGCACGCTGCCGATGGTGGTGAGCAGGCCGACAGGCGGATCACTGCGGTGGTCGTTGTCGAGTTGTCCTTGGGTTGATGACATGGCGTGACCCTTTGTCTGAACGTGTTGCGTCATCATGGCGACGCCCTGCCAGAGTCGACAGGCACAGATTGGGTGAATTTCCAGCGAAGCAGTTGAAATGAAGCTTTACGAGCAATTGGCCGAAGACGTGCGGCAGATGATGGTCGCCGGTACGTTGCGCGCTGGCGACCGTCTGCCCTCGGTGCGCAGCTTGCGCAGCCGTCGCGCGCTGAGCCAAGCCACCGTGCTACGCGCGTATGCACTGCTTGAAAGCCAGGGCCACATCGAGAGCCGACCGCGCTCCGGATACTTCGTCGCGCGTGCCGCTGCGGCATCTGCAGGACTTGCCCCACCGCCGGACCCCAGTGCGGTACAGGTCGATGTCTCCGAACTCGTGTTTCACATTCTGGGAGCCACACGCGAACGCCGACTGCTGCCGTTCGGGTCCGCCTTCCCCAGTCCCCTGCTGTTTCCACTCGCTGCATTGGCCAACACTTTGGCGCGCAGCACGCGCGCGCTCGATCCCTGGAGCACCGTCACCGATCTGCCGCCGGGAAGCCTGGCGCTACGCAGCGAGATCGCGCGGCGTTACCTGTCGCTGGGCGCCGACGTCGCGGTTGATCACCTCCTGATCACCAATGGCGCGATGGAAGCACTGAACCTGTGCCTGCAGGCGGTGACGACGGCGGGTGCCGTGGTGGTAATCGAATCACCCGCGTTCTACGGCGCGCTGCAGGCCATCGAACGGCTCGGACTGCGCGCGGTTGAGGTCAAGACCGACCCGGTTTACGGTGTGCAGCTCGATGCGCTGCGCAAGCTGCTCGACACGCACGCCGTTGCCGCCTGCTGGTTCATGAGCAGCTTCCAGAATCCGCTCGGCGCCAGCGTGCCGGACACGCAGCGACCACAAATCGTGCAACTGTTGGCCGAGCGCAAGCTGCCGTTGATCGAAGACGACGTGTATGGCGAGCTGTATTTCGGTGCACGCGCGCCACGACCGTACAAGAGCTTCGACGACAAAGGCCTGGTCCTGCATTGCAGTGGCTACGCCAAGACCCTGGCGCCGGGTTGGCGTGTGGGTTGGGTTGCGGGCGGTCGCTACGCACAGACCCTGGAGCGACTCAAGACTATGAACAGCCTGGCCACCAACATACCGGCGCAGGAAGCTCTGGCGGTGTATCTACGCAGCGGTCGCTACGACACGCACCTGCGGCGACTGCGCCGACGCCTGGCCTCCCAGCAGGAAGAAATGCTGAGTGCCATCGCGCGGCATTTCCCAAGCGGTACGCGTGCCACGCGCGCTCAAGGGGGGTACTTCACCTGGCTCGAACTGCCGCCACAGGTCGATGCGCTGGAACTGCATCGCCGTGCCGCCGCCATCGGCATCGGCCTGTCACCGGGGCCGATGTTCTCGCCGCAGCGCGCCTACCGCCATTGCATACGCCTCAATTACGGGCACCCCTGGGACGCCGCCTTGCGCAAGGGTATTGCGCAGCTGGGCGCGCTGGCGCGGACGCTCGCCGACTAGGGCCTGTTCACACTACGTCGGTCGCTGCGCTGCGAGTCCAGAATTTCGCCAGGCAAGGCGCGACCGACGAGATTTGGTGATTCCAAATGAGGAGGGAGCAACGCCGCATGGCGAAATTCTGGCCGCAACCCGATTGGGTCCCAGCGCGGGAGTGACTCAATGTCACTCCCGCGTAAGCCCAATCGGGGGCGGGGCCGCTTTTGCGCATCGCTGCGTTAGTCGCTCCTCATGTACTTCAAGTACACCTCGTCGCTCCTTCCTTGCGCTGCGCAAAAGCGACCTCCGCCGCAGCGAGCGCCGTAGTGTGAACAGGCCCTAGCTGTCCTTGGGCTGCGGCACCACGCGCAGATAGGGCTTGAGTTCCTTCCAGCCGGCGGGGAAGAGCTTCTTCGCGTCGTCGTTGCTGACCGCAGGCACGATGATCACGTCCTCGCCCTGCTTCCAGTTCACCGGCGTCGCAACCTTGTACTTGTCGGTGAGCTGCAGGGAGTCGATCACTCTCAGGATCTCGTCAAAGTTGCGACCGGTGCTCGCCGGGTAGGTCAGTGTCAGACGCACCTTCTTGTTGTGATCGATCACGAACACGCTGCGCACGGTGAAGGTGTCGCTCGCGTTCGGATGGATCATGTCGTAGAGGTTCGACACGGTCTTGTCCGCATCCGCGATCAGCGGAAAGTTCAGCGACGCGCCCTGCGTTTCCTCGATGTCCTTGCTCCAGCCGTGGTGGTCGGCCAGCTTGTCTACCGACAGGCCAATGGCCTTGACGTTGCGCTTGGCGAATTCGCTCTTGAGCTTGGCGGTGTAGCCGAGTTCGGTGGTGCACACCGGCGTGTAGTTCTTCGGATGGCTGAACAGCACGGCCCAGCTTGCCCCGAGCCATTCGTGAAAACGGATGCGACCTTCCGTGGTGTCGGCTTCGAAGTCGGGGGCGATGTCGCCGAGTCGGATCGTCACGGGCAGGCTCCTTGCGCGGGGTGAAGCCGCATATTGCGTGGTCGCCTGCGAGGCTGCCAGCACCGCAACGATCGATCGAAAGAACGCTTCAGGCATCGCGCGCGGCAGGCGGTGTGGTCGGCGCTGACCGCGACGCCGGAGGCTCGCCGAGCGCAATGAACAACGTGTCGAGCCTCCACAGCTAGGGCTGTGCCAAGTGCGGGTCACTGCAGCCGAACTACGACGAATTGGCACGTTTATTGTTATCATTTGTAGGAGCAGCATGTGAGGAGACGCGGCTGCGGACATAAACATCAAGATTCACCGTACATCCTTATTCCACTTTCATTTGTTGAGGGAGACTTATCCGATGAAGCTTCGACCCCTTCTCGCTGGTGTTGCAATGAGCCTGGTCGGTACGGCGGCGCTGGCAGGACCCAGCATCCCCGCGGCCGGTATCAGCCTGGCCGTGCTCGGACCCACGCTCGGCGCCGCCCCGCTGCCTGGAACGGGCATTTACTCCGGCGGCATTACCAATGTTGCGGGTCTTGCCCTCGCGCTGAAGAACAACGACGGCGCCGGCCATTCGCTGATCGGTCTCAAGGCCAAGCTTGGCGGCATCCCGACCGATGTCGAAGCGTTTCCGGCGCTTCCCGGTCTTTCGGGTCTTTCGGGCCTTCCGATCAGCATCGGTGTTCTGGTTCCGCAATAAGGCTCGCTGATCCGAAGCCCGTGACCGCGACTGCGGTCACGGGCTTTTTGTTGGGCGGCCATTGTGGCGGCGGGCGGCCGCAGCCGAGAATTGCACCAACAAGCGCTGTCGGGCGCGACCCGTTCCAGAGCCGCGCCAGCCCCTGGGCGCCGCATTCTGGGCCGCGCAGAGGCTGGTGCTGGTGCCCGGGTTCACCCACGAGACCCTGAAAACTTTTTCCTGGCACGAGCAGATTCAGCACCGCTACGCCGCCATCACCTGGGCGCGGTGCGCACCCATCATTGCGGTGTGAGCTACAAGACCTTCAATCTGGGCTGCAATAAATTTCCGCGGCCGGCGTTCTACTGTGCAGTTCTGCGCACCGTGCTGGAGACACTGCGCAACGACGATCAATCGCGGTAGCCCGGATTGCGCCGATCCAGGCGTCGCAGCAAGCCTGGCCAGGCCAGCATGCCGAACTGGCCGAAGGTCACGGCCTCGACCTGCTGTTCGATGCCGTCGAGAATCTTCGGTGCCACGCCCTTGAGTGGACCACCGCCGGCCTGCGCGCGCACCTGGATCATGCATGCGGCTTCAAGCATGTACATGCGCAGGAAGGCATCCGCGCAGTTCTTGCCCAGGGTCAGCAGACCGTGGTTGCGCAGCATCATGGTCCATTTGTCGCCGAGGTCGGCGACCAGGCGCGGCTTTTCATCTTCGTACAGCGCGATGCCCTCGTAGTCGTGATAGGCCATCGAATAGCCGGCAATCAGCGCGGTCTGCGACAAGGGCAGCAGACCGTCCTTCTGCGCCGATACCGCAACCCCGTTGATGGATTGGGTGTGCACGACGCACGCCACGACTTCGCGCGCGGCGTGCACGGCGCTATGGATGGTGAAGCCCGCCGGGTTCACCGGGTACGGCGAGTCCATGACCTTGTTGCCGTGGATGTCGACCTTCACCAGCGAAGACGCGGTGATCTCGTCAAACATCCAGCCGTAGGGATTGATCAGGAAATGATGATCCGACGCCGACACGGTGTCTTCGCGAAGCGAAGCGGGTGCGGGAGGTGTCGGTGGGCTCGCATTCCCACTTGTATCTGTCTTTGGCGAAACCTTGTGGCGAGCCGGGCCGGGCAAGCGCACCGAGATGTGGGTGAATACCAGATCGTCCCAGCCATACATCGCCACCAGTCGATACGCAGCGGCCAGATCAACGCGCAGCGCCCATTCTTCCTCGGACACCTGATCGCGAATGGCGGTGCTGGGCTTGATGATGACGTTCATGGTCTGCTCCTCAGGGACAGTCGCTGACCGGTCCCGAAACAGTAAATGGGCTGGATACCCCACTGTAGGCCATGGCGGGCAGCACGGCAGTGCGTGCAACCCCTTCGTGGCGCAATCGATACGTACCGGCCGGCGTATCGCGCCGGATGGTCCAACGCGCGTCGGCCGTCGAAGGTCCGGTGACGCTGTCGATGGGTAGCGGCACGCCCAACTGCGGTCGCCAGTCGAAGATCAGTTCGGGATCGCGATCGGTGGCGACGTGGATCCAGCTTCCATCGGCAGCCTGTCGCTCCACGAACACATACTAGGGTCTGTTGACATATGAATGGTCGCTGCGTTGCGAGTCCAAAATTCCGCCAGGCAAGGCGCGGTCGGCGAAGCTTGGTGATTCCAAGCGAGGCGGGCGCAACGCCGCATGGCGGGATTTTGGCCGCAACCCGAAGGGGCGGGGCCGCTTTTGCGCATCGCTGCGTTAGTCGCTCATCATGTACTTCAAGTACACCTCGTCGCTCCTTCCTTGCGCTGCGCAAAAGCGACCTCCGCCGCAGCGATCATTCATAT
>JBQTJH010000223.1:0-4096 GCA_052387335.1 Panacagrimonas sp.
GGTCGGCATGGTGTTCCAGGAGCCGTTCATCTTCAGCACCAGCATTGCGGAGAACATCCGCTTCGGTCGCGAAGATGCCAGCGATGAAGACATCCGCCGGGCCGCGCAGATGGCGCGTGCGCACGACTTCATCATGGCCACCGAACACGGCTACGACAGCGTGCTGGAAGAAGGCGGCAGCAATCTGTCGGGCGGCCAGCGTCAGCGCATCGCCCTGGCACGCGCCCTGGTGGCGGACCCGGCAATCCTGTTGCTGGACGATCCAACTTCGGCGCTAGACCCGGAAACCGAGCACGAAATCTTCGAGGCCATGGACAGCGCCATGAGTTCCCGCACCACCTTTGTCATCGCCCACCGCCTGTCCACCCTGCAACGTGCGGATCGGGTGCTGCTGCTGGAACGCGGGCGCCTGGTGGCCAGCGGCACGCATGCCGAGCTGATGGCCAGCAATGCGCACTATCGCCAGGCCGCTACCCTGCAGATGGATACCGAGCCGGCATCGTCGGCGTCCAGCGTTGCGCGCATCACCCTCGGGCTCGAAGAGGTGGCGGCATGAGTGCCATGGGCGGAGGCGGCGGTGGTGGTGGCGGTGTGGGTGGCGCCATGGCGGCGATGGGCAATCCGGCCGCCAATGTCATGACCGAGGGACGCAGTTCTGCGCTGAACTGGCGCGTGCTGCGACGGATCTACGCCTACACCCATCCGCATGCGGCCAAGCGCAACTGGATCTTCGCGCTCACGGCGCTGCGTGCGGTGCAGCGACCCATGATGGGCTTTGCGCTCGGCTGGGTGGTCAACACCGCGATCACGCCCGGCGACTGGCATCTGACCTTGTGGGGCGCGCTGGGATTCGCGCTGCTGGCGCTGTTCACCGAGATCACGTTCTACGTGCGCCAGCGTGCCACCCTGGAACTGGGTGAGAGCGTGGTGCACGACCTGCGCACGCATTTCTTCACCAACCTGCAGGCGATGAACCTCGCCTACTTCCATCGCACCAAGCTCGGCAGCATTCTCAGCCGCATGATCTCGGACATCGAGAACGTGCGCCGCGGCGTGCAGCACGTGTTCTTCTTCACGCCGATGCTGTTCGGCATGATGGCCGTGTCCAGCGCGCTGATGCTGTGGCAGAACGCGGCGCTGTTCACCACCCTGATGCTGATTGCGCCGGTAATTGCCTGGATCAATCGGCGCTTTCACGGCCGAATGAGCGAGGCCTCACGCGCAGTGCAACGCAGCCACAGCCGCATCACCGGCAAGGTCGCCGAGAGCGTCAACGGCATGCGCGTGATCCAGTCCTGCGTACAGGAAGAACCCAATTTTGATCGCTACGACACCCTGGTCGGATCGCACGCCGGCAACAATGTGCGCCTCGGTCGCGACCAGGCGGTGTATCTGTCGCTACTGGACTTCAACAGCCAGGCCTTTCTCGCCCTGCTGCTGGCCATCGGCGGCTACGGTGCGCTGCAGGGCTGGGGCGCAATCCAAGCCGACGACGTGGTGACGTTCTTCTTCCTGTCCAACCATTTCTTTCATCCGCTACAGCAGATCGGACGGCTCTACACCATCAGCGTGATGGCCATGGCCGGCGCCGAACGCATCTGCTCGGTGCTGGATGAAACACCGGACTGGACGGATCCGCCGAACGCGCCGCCCTTGCCACTGGCACGTGGGCAGATCGAGGTACGCAATCTGTCCTTCGGCTATCTGCCGCAGCAGCGCGTGCTGCGCGACATCGACCTGAGCATCCAGGCCGGTCAGACCGTGGCGCTGGTGGGTGCCACCGGCAGCGGCAAGAGCACCCTGGCCAGCCTGATCGCCAAGTTTTATCTGCCGCAGGCCGGCCGTATCGAGGTGGATGGTCATGACCTGGCGGCGCACCAGACCGCGTCGTGGCGCCAGCAGATCAGCATCGTGCCGCAGCGCAATTTCCTGTTTACCGGGACCGTGCTCGACAACATCCGTCTGGGCAAGCTCGACGCCACCGAGGCCGATGTGCGCGCCGCCGCTGCCGCGCTGGACGCGCTGGCCATCCTGGACGATCTGCCGCAGGGCCTGCACACGCCGGTGGGCGAAAACGGGCATCAGCTGTCGCTGGGCATCCGCCAGCTGATCTGCTTCGTGCGCGCCTGGCTGGCCAACCCGCGTCTGCTGATTCTGGACGAGGCCACCAGCGCCATCGACACGCTCACCGAAGCGCGTCTGCAGCGCGCGCTCAACACCCTGCTCAGCGGGCGCACCAGCATCATCATCGCCCACCGTCTCAGCACCATCCGTCGTGCAGACCTGATCTGTGTGCTCGACCATGGACGGATTGTGGAACGCGGCACGCACAGGCAGTTGCTGGACTTGCAGGGACGTTACGCCGCGCTGCATACGCAGTTCGTGGCAGCGAGCGCCTCACCCAGCGCGGCTCGGACTGCGTAGAAGGGGCGAGCCGGTCGATGATCGATGCCGATCTTCCCGACTGGCTGCTGCGCTACACACGTCAACCCGTGCTGCTGGGGCGATCATCGGCGCAGGTGTACCGTCTGCAGCGGCCCGGTGTCGCCACGCTGTACCTGAAATCCGCTGCCAGCGGCGCCGGTCATGCGCTGGGTGCGGAACATGACCGCCTGCGCTGGTTACGCGGGCGCGTCGCGGTGCCGCGGGTGGTCGCCTTTCAGCAGCATGCGGGTTACGAATTGCTGGTGACGCGTGCGCTAGCCGGGGTCGATGCCAGCGCAGTGCCGCCATCGCGACGCAAGGCCTGTGTCGTCGGCGTCGCCAGTGCGCTGCGCGAGTTGCACGCTCAAGCAATCCATGACTGCCCGTTCGATCTGGGTGCACGCCGGCAAATTGAGCAGGCGCATGCCAACGTCGCTGCGGGATGTGTGGACGAAACCGACTTCGACCACGAGCGCCGCGGACGGCGGGCGCTCGACCTGTTGCAGGATCTCGAGCGCGACCGGCCCGAGAACGAGGACCGTGTGCTGACTCACGGCGACACTAGCCTGCCCAATCTGATCTTCGACGGCACACGCTTCAGTGGCTTCGTCGACTGCGGTCGGGTCGGCGTGGCAGATCGCTACCAGGATCTGGCGGTGGCAGCGCGCAGCATCGACTACAACTACGGCAGCGCGTTCGTTCAGCCGTTTTTCGCCGCCTACGGACTGACCCAGCCGGATCAGGCCAAGCTCGCGTGGTACCGGCTACTCGATGAATTCTTCTGAGCAGCGCGCTATGGCATCGCCCAAACGTTGCATCGTCATCGCCGACTACGATCCGGCGTGGCCTTTGATGTTTGCCTCGATCCGGGCGCAGCTCCTGCAGGCCGTCGGCCCGCGATTCGGCAAGCGTGCCCTTTCGTACCGATCATTGAGCGCACAACTCTCCTCGACAGTCTGAACTCGCGCCCGACCAAAGCTGCATTGGTCGGCAATCGGTCTGCGCGCGACGCCGCCGTGCAATGTGCGGGCCTCAGCATGGCGCGTGTTCGACTCTGGCCACACCGACGACTTATGCGCGCTTGCTTGATCCAGGATTCGTTCGGGGTTTCAGACCTCGTTGCATCCATCGACTCGCGCTGACACCTGCCGTTCATGCGCCTAGCAAGCTGGAACACCTGGAAGAATGACGGCGACTACCGGACGCGCCTGGCGCAGATGGGTGCTGTTCTGCGTGCGCTAAGCGCAGACGCGGTGTTGCTGCAGGAATGCTTTCGCGCTGAGCCCGACGCCGACACCTGTGCCTATCTGGCCGCAGCTACAGGGCTCACGCCGATCTATGCACCGGCACGACGCAAGCGGCGGCGGTTCGAAAACAGTGAGCGCGACTCCGAATCTGGCCTGGCCGTGCTCACGCGCTGGCCGTTGCTGGATCACGACGTCATCCCACTGCCCAGCAGCGACATCGGTGGCGAGCGTATTGCCCTGCTGGTGCGCGTGCAGACTGCGCGTGGCCCGCTGCGTCTGGCCTGCGTGCACTTGTCGCATGTGCGCGCGGAAGCCACGCTGCGCCGCGCGCAACTTGAGCACGTCATGGCGCGACTGGCCGACACCGCGCGTGCCAACGAAACCGTGCTCATCGGCGGCGACTTCAATTGCGCGCGCGGCGATGC
>JBQTJH010000224.1:0-14215 GCA_052387335.1 Panacagrimonas sp.
ATCGAGCACAAGTGCGTGCTCGATGCCTGCCGCTGGCTGGAAACCGCCGAGCGCAAGACCCGCGTCAGCTATCTACAGCCGGATGCGCTGGGCCGCATCGACGTGCAGCAGGTGATGGACGCGCTGAGCCCGGACACCCTGCTGGTGTCGCTGATGTGGGTCAACAACGAGATTGGCAACATCACCGATATTCCGGGCTTGGCGGTGCGTCTGCGCGAACGCGGCGTGATGCTGCATGTGGACGCGGCACAGGCCGCGGGCAAGTTGCCAATCGACTTGCGCGAGATTCCCATCGACTTGCTGTCCCTGTCTGCACACAAGCTGGGCGGTCCCAAAGGTGCGGGTGCGCTGTACGTGCGGCGCAAGCCACGCGCGCGCGTGGCGCCGCAGATGCACGGGGGTGGGCATGAATTGGGCATGCGTTCCGGCACCCTGGCCACCCATCAAGTCGTCGGCATGGGCGCCGCGTTTGCGGCGCTGCCCCAGGACTACGCCGCGCATGCCGCGCGTATGCGCGATCGTCTGTGGCAGGCGCTGCGCGAACTGCCCGGTGTCCTGCGCAACGGCGATCCCGAGCGGGCCGCACCGCATCTGCTCAACCTGAGTTTCGAGGGCGTGGAGGGCGAGTCGCTGCGTGCGCGCCTGTTCGACCTCGCCGTGTCCAGCGGCGCGGCCTGTTCATCGGCCACGGCTGAGCCGTCTTATGTGTTGCGCGCGCTGGGGCGTAGCGATGAGCTCGCCAATGCCTCGCTGCGATTTTCTTTCGGGAGGGCAACCACCGAGGCCGAGATCGACACCGCTGCGGCTCGCGTCATTGAGCAGGTACGAAGCTTGCGAGCCTTGTCACCCTGAAGAAGCCCGACATGCCCATCCAAGAATTCGACATCGTCGTCATCGGTTCCGGCCCCGCGGGTGAGGGCGCGGCGATGATGGCGGCCAAGAGCCATCGGCGCGTGGCGCTGGTGGAGCGCAACGCGGAAGTCGGTGGTGGGTGCACGCACTGGGGCACCATTCCCAGCAAAGCGCTGCGCCATGCGGTCAAGACGCTCAACGATCTGCGCCATAACCCGCTGACGCGGCATTACGTGGCGGCCAATCCGCTGCAGTTTCCGCAGATTCTGGCCAGCGCCGACAAGGTGGTGGACGCGCAGATCGCCAGCCGTCGGCGTAATTACGAGCGCAATCGCGTGCCGCTGTTCGAGGGCTCCGCACGTTTTATCGACGCCCATCGCGTGGAAGTGCAGGGCGAGTATGGCGATGCGCAGATCCTTCGGGCGCAGCACTTCGTCATTGCCACCGGCTCGCGCCCCTACCATCCGCCAGAGATCGATTTCACCCATCCGCGCGTGCAGGACAGCGATAGCATCCTGCGTTACAGCCAGCATCCATTCGCGGTAACCATTTACGGTGCCGGCATCATTGGCTGCGAGTACGCCTCGATCTTCATCAACCTCGGCGCCAAGGTGACCCTGGTCAATACCCAGGATCGGTTGCTGTCGTTTCTGGATGAAGAGATTGCCGAGGCCCTGTCCTATCACCTGCGCGAGCAGGGTTGCCTGATCCGGCATCAGGAACAGCATGAGCGCGTGGAGCCGCGCGAGCGCGATGTAGTGCTGCACCTGAAATCCGGGCGACGCATCAAGTCCGACGTGTTGCTGTGGGCCAACGGCCGCACCGGCAATGCCGACGGTATGAATCTGGATGCGCTGGGTGTCGCGCTCAATTCACGCGGGCAGATTCAGGTCGATGAGGTGTATCGCACCGCGCAGCCGCACATCTACGCGGTGGGCGACGTGATCGGCCCGCCGGCGCTGGCCAGCGCGGCTTCCGTGCAGGGGCGCTTCGCCGTGCAGCACATCCTCGATCCCAAGGTGCAGGCGCAGCCGCTGGAGATGATTCCCAGCGGCATCTACACCATTCCTGAGATTTCATCGGTCGGCCGTACGGAACGCGAGCTGCACGCGGCCGGCGTGCCGTACGAGGTGGGTCATGCCGCGTTCAAGAGCCTGGCGCGCGCGCAGATGACCGGCGAAACCGTGGGCATGCTCAAGCTGCTGTTTCACACCGAGACCCTGCAGGTGCTGGGGGTGCACTGCTTTGGTGACCGCGCCTCGGAGATCGTGCACATCGGCCAGACCGTGATGGCCTGTCCACAGATCAACGATGTGCGCTACTTCATCAACACCACGTTCAACTATCCGACGATGGCCGAGGCCTACCGGGTGGCGGCACACAATGGCCTCAATCGTCTCGCGTGAATGACTCTCCCTCACCCCGCGCTGCGCGCGACCCTCTCCCCGGGGGAGAGGGTGTTTGAGACCCAATCCCGGGGGGGGCGGGGTCGGGGGTGAGGGAGAGTGCAGCCAATCCGCTGGGCTATCCGGTGGAGGTCTGGCGTTTGTTCATGCACACGCCCGGCGCGGGCCGATTTGCCGATGGCGCGCCGGACATCCTGAGCACAGAGGTCGGAAGTCCCGCAGGTGGCGCGCGTTTGCGCATGGCGCTGCGCATCGCCGCGGGACACATTGCCGACAGCCGCTTTCAGGCCTACGGCTGCCCGTACACGGTGGCGACCGGGGCCTGGCTGGCGAACTGGCTGGTCGGCCGCGCGCGGGCTGATCTGGCAACTGCGCCCATCACCGAAATGCGCGCGACGCTTGAAATACCGGAGGATCGCGCCCACTGTTGGCTTATGGCGCAGGATCTGCTGCGCGATCTGTCACGGCAATGGTCATGAGTCTTCAGCTTTCCCCTGCAGCGGCACAACGTATCCAGAGCCAGATCGCCAAGCGCGGCTCGGGCCTGGGTTTGCGCGTGGGCGTCAAGAAATCCGGCTGTTCGGGCTGGGCCTACACCATGGACTACGCGGACGCGGTCAACGCCGACGATCAGGTCTATGACTCCAACGGCGCCAAGCTGATTGTGAAGACCGAGCATCTGGCCCTGCTGGAAGGCCTGACCGTGGACTGGCAGAAGCAGGGTTTGAATGAATCCTTCAAGTTCATCAACCCGAACGTGAAAGCCGAATGCGGCTGCGGCGAGAGCTTCGCGGTTTAGCCGGCGAGAAATTCGCTCGGCGTCAGTATGCGGAACTTGGCCTTGCCGGCCAGCGCGAGCAGGTCGGAATCCCCGGTGACGAGCAGCGCGGCCTTGGCGCTGTGCGCGAGGTCGAGGAATTTCTGGTCGCGCGCATCGCGGCAGCGCAGCGGGCAGGGTTTCACAACCTCCACAGTTTCCGCGTGCGGTAGGTACAGCGCGAGCGCGTCGGACACACTGTCGGCGCTGAGCTTGAACTTTCGGTAGTGCAGTACCTCGGCCAGTTCCCTTACGGTATCGGCACTGACGAGCGGAATCGTGGAAGACGGCCACAGCGCGCGCAAGGCGGAAAGGCGGCCAGTTCGGAACAGGATTGCTGACACCACGACATTGGTGTCGAAGACACAGCGCCGACTCACGGCTTGTTGCGTGCCCACTGCACTGCGTCTTCGATGTCCTGCTCAGTGATGCCAAGCTTCTCGATCTTGCGCCATACCTCTTCGATACGACTCTTGCGCAAGGGCGTCAGCACGATGCGTCCGCCGTCCGCGCTGACTTCGAAATACTCGGTGCCGGGAAACTGGCTGATCACCGCCTTGGGCAGGGTGAGCTGGTTCTTGCTGGTGAGCTTGGAGAGCATGGTGGTCAATACAGGAAGTAAGAATGTAAGGATTCTGGCAGATTGCGAGCGCGCTGGCGTCCTCGGTCGCGAACCCTGAAAATTCCGTCCATGCGCCAATACCTTGACCTGATGCGGCACGTGCTCGAGCACGGCACGCCTAAAACTGACCGCACCGGCACCGGCACCCTGTCCGTGTTCGGCCACCAGATGCGCTTCGACCTGGCGGAAGGTTTCCCCATGGTCACGACCAAGAAACTGCATCTGAAGTCGATCCTGATCGAGCTGCTGTGGTTTCTGCGCGGCGACACCAACACCGCCTGGCTCAAGGAACACGGCGTGTCGATCTGGGATGAGTGGGCCGACGAAACCGGCGAACTCGGCCCCGTCTACGGCCGTCAATGGCGCGCCTGGCCGGCCAGCGGCGGGCGCGAAATCGACCAGATGCGGTTGATCATCGACCAGATTCGCGGCAACCCGGATTCGCGACGGCATATCGTGTCGGCCTGGAATGTCGGCGAGCTGGACAAGATGGCGCTGGCACCTTGCCATGCGCTGTTCCAGTTCTATGTGGCCGATGGAAAGCTGTCCTGCCAGCTGTACCAGCGCAGCGCGGATATTTTTCTGGGCGTGCCGTTCAACATCGCGTCCTACGCCTTGCTGACTTTGATGGTGGCGCAGGTCTGCGGACTCAGGCCGGGTGATTTCGTCTGGACCGGCGGCGATTGCCATCTGTACTCCAATCATCTGGAGCAGGCACGCACCCAGCTGGCGCGCACACCGCATCCGCTGCCTCGCATCAGCATCAACCCGGACGTGACCGATCTGTTCGCGTTCAAGCCCGAGGACTTCGTGCTCAGCGAGTACGAGGCCCATCCGCACATCAAGGCGCCCGTCGCGGTATGACCGAGGCGGGGACGTCCCTGAGCCTGATCGTGGCCATGGACCAGAACCGGCTGATCGGTCGTCGCGGCGCGCTGCCGTGGC
The DNA here is from genome assembly GCA_052387335.1 of Panacagrimonas sp. GTDB lineage: Bacteria > Pseudomonadota > Gammaproteobacteria > Nevskiales > Nevskiaceae > Panacagrimonas. The sequence goes on from JBQTJH010000224.1 coordinate 4,643, forward strand.
GCCTGCCCAATGACCTGGCGCACTTCAAGCGACAGACCCTGGGCAAGACCATTCTCATGGGGCGTCGCACCTGGGATTCGCTGGGTCGGCCGCTGCCGGGCCGTGACAACTGGGTGGTCAGCCGCGCGCCGCAGTTCGCGCCGCCGGGTGCGCGTGTATTTGCCTCGCTGGACGCGGCCTTGAACGCGCAGACCGACGGTGAGCTGATGGTGATCGGCGGGGCCGAGCTGTATCGCCAGACCCTGCACCTGGCACGGCGCTTGTACCTGACTCAGGTACGGGTTGCGCTGGAGGCTGAGGGGTCCACCGATGTGTACTTTCCGGAATTCGATACGACGGTTTTTCGCGAGCTGCACCGCGAGGACCATCCAGCCGACGCGCGCCACGCTTTTCCTTACCGTTTCCTGACCCTGGAACGAAGGTGATCCGCCTGCTGCCGCTGCTGTGCTGTCTGGCATTTGCCGCGACCGCACAGGAGGCGACGGAAACGAGCGCCGCCCCGCGCATCGTCGATATCGAATTTTCCGGCAACGCGGTGACGCAGCCGCGCGTGATGCTGCGCGAGATGCAGCTGGCGCCGGTGGACGTTGCTACGCCTGAGCAGATCGAGGCAGCACGCCAGGCGGTGCAGGATTTGGGCTTGTTCCGCGCGGTGCAGATTGAGCCGCACGCGGTGGAGGGCGGCGTGGTGTTGATTGTCACCGTGCAGGAAAAATTTTACCTGCTGCCGCTGCCGCGCTTCGACGTCAAGGATTCCGGCGAGTACGCCTATGGTGCGCAACTGCGCTGGGCCAATCTGTTCGGGCTCAACCACAATCTGCGCGTGATCTGGGAGCAGCGGGATCGCAAGGAACAGGGCGTGGGGCGCGAGAACACTGTGTTTGCCGCCTACGCGCTGCCGCAGATCGCCGACAGCCGCTACAACTTGGGGTTCAGCGCCGCCTACACCTCGCGGCCGGTGGACGCTGAATCCGCACCGGGGCTGACCTACGACGAGCAGTTCCACAATCTGGGCGTGCAGGTTTCGCGCAGCTTGTCGGACCAGGGCCCGCCCAGTCAGGGCTGGATGCTGAGCAGCGGTGTGCAATGGCAGCAGCAGGACACCTCGGGTGACAACGCCGAAACCCCGTATGGCACGGCCACTTCGGTGGTCGCCGGCATCGGGTTTCGCGATCTGCACTTCAAGCGCTACAGCGAAGACGGCGGCCTGTTCAATGTGCAGGTTGCAGTAGCCACTGAGGGCGTGGCCAGTGACTACGATCAGCTGACGTATACGGTCAACGCGCGCCGCTTCCTGCCTCTGGGCCAGCGGGCGCATCGCAGCCTGGTTCTGCTGGCGGAACTGGGCGCGCGCCACGGCGGGCCGCCGGACAACGACGCCTACGAACTGGGCGGCTCCGGTCAGCTGCGCGGCTACGACAACGACTTTCTTGAGGGCGATGCGTTCTATCGTGTCGCCGCCGAGTTCCTGACCCCGCTGGGTGCCTGGGACTGGCTGCGCGGGCTGGTGGTACTGGAAGCGGGCAATGCCTTCGAGCAGCCGCGCGATGCGGATCTGGGCCGTGTCTACAGCAGTCTGGGTCTAGGCGTGCGCGTCCGCGTCGACTGGTTCGTGGATCTGGATATCGATTTTGGCTACGCCCTCCCGCTGGGCGGCGGCGACGGCGGCCGTATTTTCGCCGGCCGGCCCTGAGTTTTATCCTGTCGACGCGGCGTGCTACAACCTGCGGCCAATTCTTGCCAACCGACTCTCATGTCCGACATCAAGGCGCTGTTCGAACAGGCTCAAAAAGAGATCAAGACGCTGACCAAGCGCCCGAGCAACGCCGATCTGCTGGCGCTTTACGCCCTGTTCAAGCAAGCCACGGAGGGCGATGCCAAGGGCGCGCGCCCCGGCATGCTGGATATGGTGGGCCGCGCCAAGTACGACGCCTGGGCCCAGCTCAAGGGCACTGGCAAGGAACAGGCGATGCAGAAATATCTGGACGTGGTCAAAGGCCTGCTCGGCAAATAGCCTTGGCCACCTGCTAGGTCGTCCGGCAGCGGCCGGGCCGAACGGATTCAGGCGAGCCGGCAGATTCAGGGGTAGCGGATTCGCGTCAGCAGGGTTTCAAACGGCTTGCGGTCGTGAATCCATTCGCGGCTCGGAACCGCCAGATAGAACAGGCGGAAGTGATCGCCCTGCTGGGTCACCAGCTGCAGTACGTGGCGCGGCAGGCGGTTGCTGCGTCGGGGTTCCTCGAACACGCTGACCAAGCCGTTCCAGTTTTCGCCGGCAATTGAAAAGTGCTCGTCGGTCTCGCGGTAGTCCGCGCCGATGCAGGCAATCATGCCGGCGGTCTTGCTGATCTTTTCCAGTGAACGCGGGCCGTGCGAGGGCAGATCGGATTCCGACAGCGAGGCGCCGGTGCTGCTCATCAGCATGAAATCCGGATGTGCCAGGTGCCAACCCCCGGGGGTTTCCACGGCATAGCCCTTGTGAGGGTGAGCAAAGATCTCGGCCTGCGCGTGCAGCGGCGCCAGCAGCAGGGCAAGCAGGCAGTAGGCGTGGCGTGGCGACATGCGGCGCAGGTCAGGATGGATTCCTGAAGCTTAGCCAAGCGGCAGGCCGCTGCGATACCGGATTCATCGCGAGCGTAGGTTCAGACCCGATCTGCGGTGGGTCGTACGTACACACCCGGTCTGTCACCGTGCAGACTCAAACCTGCGCCGAGGTGGGTGGTCATGAGGCCCTGTTCCTGTTCCACCACGCGACCGCATGGCGCTTGGACACCAGGCGTTCGCAACGCTACGACGGTGGACCGGCGTTGATCACCAAGCCGGAGACCGGCGCTAGAGTTCGCCGCCCAAGCCGTATTTCTTGAGCTTGTACCAGACCGAGCGTTCGCTGATTTGCAGTAGCTGCGCGGTGCGGGCCTTGTTGCCGCCGGCGCGGCGCAATGCTTCACTGATCAGCCGCTTTTCCAGCGCCTCCACCGCCTGATCCAGGTTCAGATTCTCGGGTCGCGCACCATCGTCCGCGCTCGTCATGGCCGCAGCTCCGGTACGACTCGCGCTGTCCAGCGGAAAGTGCGGCGCCTGCAAAGACTGGCCACCACTAAGAATCACGGCGCGCTCCACCATATTGGCCAGCTCACGCACATTGCCCGGCCATGAGTAGGCCTGAAGGTGCTCCAGCACTGCCGGCGACGGCGCCGCCACCGGTTTGCCGGGCGCGACATGAAGCGCGGCGAAATGTTGCAGCAAGGCCGGCAGGTCTTCGCGTCGCTCTCGCAGCGGCGGCAGCTCGATGGAAAACACATTGAGGCGGAAATACAGGTCCTCACGCAGGCGCCCGTCCTGAATGGCGACACGCGGCGCGCGATTGCTTGCCGCGATCACGCGCCCATCGAGCTTGATGGTGTCATTGCCACCCAGACGCTGGATCTCGCCCTCCTGCAACACGCGCAGCAGCTTGGCTTGCAGTGCCACCGGCATCTCGGTGATCTCATCCAGAAAGATGGTGCCGCCCTGGGCCAACTCGAACTTGCCAACGCGCTGCTTGAGCGCGCCGGTGAACGCGCCCTTCTCGTGGCCGAACAGCTCGCTCTCCAGTATCTCCGCCGGGATCGCCGCGCAGTTCACAGGCACGAACAACTTGTCGCGACGCGGCGACAAGCGATGCACCGCGCGCGCCACTACTTCCTTGCCGGTACCGGTCTCGCCGGTCAGCAGCACCGAGGCCCTGGTCGGCGCCACCTGCGAAATTTGGGTGCGCACGCGTTGCAGGGCCGGGCTATCGCCGACCAGACCTTCCCAGTTGCGGTCCACTTCGGTCTGCAGAAACTGCTTCTGTTGCAGCATGTCGCGCACGGCAAACACGCGCTGGATCGCCAGATCCAGGGTTTCAATGTCAAACGGCCGCAGCAGGTAATCGCAGGCGCCTAAGCGCATGGCTTCGACCGCGCTTTCAACGCTGCCCTGCGCCGTGATCATGATCAGCGGCACCGCGTTGCCGGCGTCACGCAGGCGGCGCAATAGCTCGATGCCATTGATGCCGGGCATACGTAGATCGCTGACCACCAGGTCCACCGGCGTCTCCGCGATCTGCTCCAGTGCTTGCGCGCCATCGGCGGCGGCAAGCGTCTTGAAACCGCGGCGGCCGAGCATGATTTCCAGCACGCGGCGCATGTTGGCTTCGTCGTCGACAACCAGGACGCGGCGTTCGTTCATTGAGCGGGGATCAGAGGCAGAGAGACGCGAAACAATGCACCACCGGTGGGGCTCGCGTCAGCCGCCACCTCGCCACCGTGCGCGCGCACGATCTGGCGCACCACCGCCAGGCCAAGTCCGACGCCGCCCTCACGCTTGAACACGAAGGGCTCGAACAGATGCTCGCGCTCGTCGGCCGCGATGCCCGGACCGTTGTCGGCCACCTCGATGCGCAAGCGACCCTCGTCGCTGCGGGTGCCCACGCGCACCTGTCCGCCGCGCGGCAGGATCTGCAAGGCGTTCATCATCAGATTCAGCATCACCTGGGTGAACTGCTCGGCGTCGGCGTCGCACACGAAGCGGCTCGCGCCGAGATCGAGCGTCACGGTCACGCCGCGATCGCGCGCCTGCGCTGCCAGCAGCGCGACCGCATGTACGATCAACGCATGCAGGTCGGTCGGCTTGAGTTGCGGTGCACGCGAGCGCGCGCTGTCCAGCATCGAACTGACCAGACGGTTTAGGCGTGCGGTCTCGGATTCGATGATGGCCAGCAGTTCCTTGCCATCGGGGCTGAGCTGGGTTTCGCTGCGCAGCATCTGTGCCGACGAGCGCAGAATCCCGAGTGGCGTACGCACCTCGTGTGCCATCAGCGCCGTGACCTCACCCAGCGCGGCAAGCTTGGAGGCCTGCACCAGTGTCTGCTGTGAGCGCTGCAAATCCTCTACCAGGCGTACGAAGCTGCGGCTCAGCTCGCCGACTTCGCCGCTGCCCCGCGGCGGCGCGGGCGGCGGGCCGGGGCGCAGGTATCCGCGCGTGAACTCGGTGAGCGCGACGATTGGCCGCGCGATGCGGCCCGCGACGGCGAACGCGATCAGGATCGTGGCCAGCACGGTCGCGGCGAGCAAGCCGGCGAACACCCAGGCCATGCGCTGCACCGGTTCGAGCGCGACCGCGCGCGATTGCAGCAGCAGTGTGGTCAGGCCAGTGCCGGTACTCGGACCGATCTGCGTCGAGACCTTGCGACCGACGATGGCCGCGCTTGCCATCAACGGTTGGCCATCGCGAATCTGCAGCGACGCGCCGGATGACTGCGCCCAGTCCGCAAGCACGGTTCCCGCGGCCAGCCCCTGCGCACGCAGACCCGCAGACGCAACGATGACGGCGCCGGACTGATCGAGGACCAGCGTCTGCCGCGCGTGCGTCGCGCTCTGATCAAGCACGCGTTCCAGCGAAGCGCCGTCCACGTCGAGCACCAGCGCGCCGATCTCGCCTTCGGTGAAGTTCGAGTCAATCCCCACCCACAGGCGCAGACGGTGCTGGCCGCCGCTGACTGCCTGCGGTGCATCCACCGTCACCGCGCCGCCGGGGAGTTCCGCGCTCAGCCACGCCGTGGAACGGGCAAGCGTCGTGTTGAGCATCGCCGGGCTGCTGCTGGAGACCACGTGCCCGGCCGTGTCAACGGCGTGCAGACCCAGGTACACCCCCCCGTAGCGCCGGTGCATCTCGGCCAGGAAGACGCTCAGGCGCTTGTCGACATCGTGCAGGCGCAGGTCCTGCATCACCTCCAGGTGATTCCAGGTGGTGGCATTGAGCATGCGTTCAAACAGCAGCTTGTCGACTTCGGCGGAGACCGACTCCGCGCCGCGCAGCACGCCCTGCTCGATTTCCGCCTGCATCGCCGCGCGCGTGCGGTTGAAGGAAAGGCCGGTGAGCACCGTCGCCGGGATCAGGCCAACCGCGAGGAATGCGACCAGCAGCAGGCGGCGGATGGTCACGCGCGGATCGGAGCAGGGGCGGCCTTCAACATCGGTCAAGCATCACCGAGCGGGCGGCGATTTGTCACGGCATACGGAACTGGCCACCATCGCCGCGCCGTCGAACCCTGTCTGCCGATGATCGTGTCCACCTTGCGATTCCTTCACCACCGGTTGCCGGGCGCGCTGATCGCCGGGTGCCTGTGCGCACCCAGCATCGTGCTGGCGCAAACCGCCGACTTGGCGCCGGCGGTGGAGCGCGAGATCGGACTCGATCCGATGGCGCGGCGCTACCAGCTGGGCCAGGGCTACCGGATCAGTGACAGCGGGTTCACCTTGGGCGGCTATGGCGAGGCCACAGTTCGCGACGAGAAGGGACGGGATGCGCAGGCCGCGCTCGACGCGCTGAGCATGATCCTGTGGTGGGACGGCGGCGGGCGCTGGCATTTCTTTTCTGAGCTGGAGCTGGAAGACGCGCTGGTCGCCCAGCCCGGCGACACCACGACGGACGAAGCCGAGTGGGTGCTGGAGCGGTTCTATGTCGACTACACGCGCAGCGATGCGCTGAAGCTGCGGCTGGGCAAGTTCCTCACGCCGGTCGGGCGCTGGAACCTGATCCACGCCGCGCCGCTGACCTGGACCACCTCGCGGCCGCTGATCACCGAGGCCACGTTTCCCACCAACACCACCGGCGGCATGGTCTACGGCGTGCTGCCCTGGGGCCGCGAGGGCCTGGAGTATTCGCTCTACGCCACGCCGGGCGAGGAACTGCTGCCGGAACAGGGGCTCGACACGTTCAAGGAGGCCATCGGTGCGCGGCTCGCGACCAGCCTGCTGCCGAACACCCAGTTCGGATTCTCCTACGTGAATTTCGAGCAGGAACGCTCGACAGAGGAGCGCAAGCAGCTCTTCGGCGCAGACTTTTTGTGGAGCTGGCACCGCTACGAGCTGTCGGGCGAGATCGCGTATCGCAACATCGCGCGCGGCGGTGATTCGCGCGACGAGGAGGGCTTGTACCTGCAGTTTGTCGCGCCGCTCGCGCAGAAGCTGTACGCCGTCGCGCGCTACGAGACCTTCCACGTTTCGCAGCCGGATCAGGATCTCCAGCTCGTGCTCGGTGGGCTCAATTACCGGTTCATGCCGGCGCTGACGCTCAAGGCCGAGGTCTCGGACATCAGCGGCGACACCGGCGATTTCGTCGAGGGGTTTCTCGCCTCGATCGCCGTGCTGTTCTGATGCGTGGGCTGTCGCTCTCGCTGCGCTGGGGCCTGCTCGCGTTCGGCGCGTGGCTGTCGGCGGGGATGATCGCGCTGCCGGCGCAGGCACAGGTGCAGGACGGCGAGGTCCTCGCCGTGGTCGTGCCGGCCGACGCTGGAGTCGATGTGCTGGACCTCGCCGAGGTCGCGCAGATCTTCCGACGCAAAAAAACGCTGTGGCCGGGCGGCGCACGCATCGTGCCGGTGAACCTGCCCGCCGATCACCCGCTGCGGATTCGCTTCTCGCGCGTGGTGCTGCAGCAGTCGCCGCGGGCGATGGAGGACTACTGGAACCAGCAGTATTTCCAGGGCGTGCTGCCGCCACACGTGCTGGCCTCGGAACAGGCGGTGCAGCGTTTCGTCGCCGGTACCACCCACGCGATCGGCTACCTGCCGTATTGCGGGCTCGGCGCTTCGCTTCGCGCCGCGTTGCGTATCGATGCGCAGGGTCGCGTGCTGCGCGCGGACGAGAGCGTGAAGTGCCCGGCGCCGCCGCCCTGAGTCGCGTGCAAGAAACGTAGACGAAACCTGCACGGTGTACCGCGCGATGCGCGCGGTCGCGGCGCATCACAAGACGCGCTGCATCGAGGGTTCTTCAGCTGCATCATTGACTTGGCGTGATGCGGGGGGCTCTGGCACGCGGCCGGTCCGTCCCTTGCGCGACGGATCTCGGGCCGTGTGGTGCCCGATGCCGAGTCACTCCCGATGAACACCCTGACCGCGCGCGGTGTACCGCTCGAAGCGTCGACCCTGACCACGTGGCGACGCAACGCTGCGCCCAAGCCGATCGCTGCGATGCTCGGCTTGTACCTGCTCATCGGCGCGCTCACGCGCGGGGTGCTGTGGCTGGCCTTTGGACACGTCGATGGCGTGAGCCTTGCCGAGCTGTTTGCGCTCATGCCGCTCGGCGCGGTCAACGACCTGATGCAGGCGGCCTACCTGCTGCTGCCGCTGAGCCTGCTGTTTGCGCTGGCCCCCCGCGCGCGCGCGCCGCAGGTGATCGGCATTGGCCTGCTGATTGCGCTGATGCTGTTTGTCGGCGTCAGCGAATACTTCTTCTTCGAGGAATTCGACGCGCGCTTCAACCTGGTGGCCGTCGATTACCTGATCTATCCGACCGAGGTGATCGGCGACATCCGCGACGAGTATCCGGTCGGGCCGGCGCTGATGCTGATTGCCGCGCTCGCGATGGTGCTGACCTGGATGCTGCTGCGCCGCTACGGCCTGTACCAGTCCGGCTCGCGGCGCCAAGCGCTGAAGTGGCTGGGCGTTCACGTGGTGATGGCGCTGGCGGTCACTGCGCTGTGGACGGCGGATCGGCTGAGCCCGTTCAGCAACCGCGTTGCCAACGAGCTGGCAGCCAACGGCGCGACGAACTTCTTCGCCGCGTTCCGCAACAACCACATCGACTACCCGGTGTTCTACCGCAGCGGCGATTCCGCGCAGATGCAGGCGCGCCTGGTGGCCGACCTGCAACGCGGCGGCGGGCAGTTCACAAACCTGCCGGCCGGTGACCTCACGCGCCGCTTCGAGCCGAGGCCGGGACTCGGCCGCCTCAACGTTGTGGTACTCGTCGAGGAATCGCTCGGCGCCGGCTGGGTCGGCGCCTACGGCGACACGCGCGGGCTGACCCCGGAATTCGACCGGCTGGCGCGCGATGGCGTGCTGTTCACCCGCGCCTATGCCACCGGCACCCGCACGGTGCGTGGGCTGGAGGCGATCAGCGCCTCACTGCCGCCGATCCCGAGCGAGTCGGTGGTCAAGCGCGAGGGCAATGCCGATATCGCGACGTGGGCCAAGGTGATGAACCGCGCCGGCTATCACTCCAGCTTCCTGTACGGCGGCTTTGGTGCGTTCGACAACATGAACGCCTACTTCGGCAACAACGGCTTTGCGATCTCGGACCGCGCGGATATTCCGAACCCACGCTTCGCCAACATCTGGGGTGTGTCGGACGAGGACCTGATGCATCACGCCGTCGGCTACTTCGATGCGCGCGCGAAGGAAGGCAAGCCGTTCTTCTCCATGGTGATGAGCACCTCCAACCACAAGCCGTTCACGTTTCCGGACGGCGTGCCGGGCGTGCAGCCGCGCGGCGGGCGTCGACCGTCCGGCGTGCGCTACGCCGATCACGCCATCGGCCAGTTCATGCGCGAGGCGGCGACGCGGCCCTGGTTCAACGACACGCTGTTCGTGATCGTGGCCGACCACGACGCGCGCGTGTACGGCCGCGCCGACCTGCCGCTCAACACCTACGAGATCCCGCTGCTGATCTACGCGCCGGCGCATCTGCGTCCCGGGGCGATCGACACGCCGACCAGCCAGATCGACGTCGCGCCCACCGTGCTCGGGATGCTCGGCTTTGGCTACGA
>JBQTJH010000225.1:0-4651 GCA_052387335.1 Panacagrimonas sp.
CACATCCAGGGTCAGCACATCGGGCGACAGCTGCTTGATCTTCTCGCGCGCGATCAGCGGGTCGGGCGCGGCGCCCACCACCTCGATGGCCGGATCGCTGTGGAGAAATTCGATCAGCAAACGACGCATCAGCGCCGAGTCGTCGACAACGAGAACTTTGATCTTGCTCATGCAAACTCCCCTACGGCTCTTGCCACGGAGTACACGGAGTTTCACGGAGAGAAGCGGACCTTCTCTGTGTTCCTCCATGCACTCCGTGGCCAGAAATGTTTTCGCGCGTCATCAGAACAGCTCTACCGAGCCCGACGTCGGCGACTCCTTGAGCCGCGAGCGGTAGAGTTTTTCGCTAGCCAGTACGTCGACGTCGTTGGCCGAAGGCAGGCGCTTGACCATCACCTTGCCGGTCTTTGGAAAATAGTGAACGCGGCGTGGGCAAGTATCGAATAGATCCTTGCCGTTCACGCTCAGGCCCTCGTTGCGCAGGTAGTTGAGAACGAACTCGCCGTTGCGTTCGCCGACATTGCTGTGGGTGAAGCCGGCTAGCACCGCACCGCCGCCAAACACCTTGGTTTCCAGGCGTGCGCGTGAGGCGCCGCGCTTGAGCAGGTCGTTGATCAGCATTTCCATGGCGTAACTGCCGTAGCGCGTGGACTCGCCGCCCCAGCTGCCGCGGCTGTCCTGCTCGGCATCCGGCAGCATGAAGTGATTCATGCCGCCAATGCCGGCCAAGGGATCGCGCATGCAGGCCGATACGCAAGACCCGAGTACGGTCACCAGCATGACGTCGCGATCAGTGACGAGATATTCACCCGGCAAGACCTTGAGCGCCTGGGCGTTGAACTTGGGATCGAAATAACCCTTGGGCTCGGCCGCTGCCGGCTCGCCGCGCGACTTGCGGATGGCATACATGTCAGTGCGTGTCCGCGCGTCGGTAGATGGTGCGGCCGACTGAACGGATCAGATCCGCAGCATGAAAAAAACTCTCCGAGTGTCCGGCGAAGAACAGGCCGTCCTTGGACAGCAGCGGAATCATCCGGCGTAGCACCGCCAACTGCGTCGGCTTGTCGAAATAGATCATCACATTGCGGCAGAAGATGGCGTCGAACGGGCCCTGCATCGGATAGCGAGGATCGAGCAGATTGAGCTGGCGAAAGCTGATCAGCTGGCGTAGCGGCTCCACCACGCGGCACTGTCCTGCGGTGGCGCCGCTGCCCTTGAGGAAAAATTTCTTCTTGCGCGCCAGCTCCAGCTTTTCGATGCGATCCAGCGGATAGACCGCGCGCTCGGCCGTGGCCAGCACGTGGGTGTCGATGTCGGTAGCCAGAATCGCGACCGGCGGTGTCAGGCTGCCGTAGGCCTCGCAGGCAGTGATGGCCAGCGAATACGGTTCTTCACCGGTGCTGGCGGCGGAGCACCAGATGCGCAGGTTTTTGCCGCGCGGCTGCTGTTCCAGAAATTTGCGCAGCGCATCGAAGTGATGTGCTTCGCGAAAGAACGAGGTGAGGTTGGTGGTCAGCGCGTTGGTGAACTCCTGCCACTCGTCCTCGGTGCCGCCCGCCTCGAGCCCATCCAGATAGGTCTTGAACGAATCGAGTCGCAGCGCGCGCAGCCGCCGCGCCAGTCGGCTATAGACCATCTCCTCCTTGGACTCGGCCAGCGCGATCCCGGCCTTACTGTAGATCAGCTTGCGCACGCGCTCGAAATCGCGCGCGGTAAAGACGAAGTCCCGTGCTTCTGTAGAGCCATCGGCCATTAGGAACGCGCCTGGTGGGATTTGAGCATCTGCGCGAACGGACAGGCGGATTCGCGCTCCTCGGGTCCGGGCACCGCATAGTCCACCGCGCTAAGACTCAGTCCATAGTTGGCGAGCCAGCGCAGCAAGGTGGAGAACAAAACACTGGCGTTCATGAGGTTGACGTGGCTGCGATTGAAGAGCCGTTCATTCCCGCATGGGCGGGAATGAACGGGATGGGATCAAAGCGCTCGGATCTCGATCAGAACTCGGTCCACTGTTCGCCACCCTTGTCAGCGGGGGCCGATGCAGAAGACTTGCCACTGCCATTGGTGACGCGCTTGGGTGTCGATGCGGCCGCCTTGGCCACCGGCCGGGCTGCGGGGCGCGGCGCGGGTCGTGCCGTGGTCGCCGCGGGCTTGGGCGCCGTACGAGCAGCGCCGAAGGTGCTGGGTGCCGCGGCCTCTTCGAGCTTGAACAGGCTGACCGAGTGCGCCAGACCACCGGCCTGCTCTTCCAGCGAGCGGGCGGCGGCGCTGGCTTCTTCCACCAGCGCAGCGTTCTGCTGCGTGACTTCGTCCATCTGCGTCACGGTCTGGTTGACCTGCTCGATGCCCTGGCTCTGCTCCTGCGACGCGGCGCTGATCTCAGCCATGATGTCGGTCACGCGCTTCACGCTGGTGACGATCTCTTCCATGGTCTTGCCGGCCTGATCGACCAGCTTGGCGCCGTTGCCGACCTTCTCGACCGAATCGCCGATCAAGGTCTTGATCTCTTTGGCCGCACCGGCGGAACGCTGCGCCAGGCTACGCACCTCGGCCGCCACCACTGCAAATCCGCGACCCTGTTCGCCGGCGCGCGCGGCTTCCACCGCGGCATTCAACGCCAGGATGTTGGTCTGGAACGCGATGCCGTCGATGACGCTGATGATGTCGACGATCTTCTTGCTCGACTCATTGATCGCGCTCATCGTCGTGACCACTTCACTGACCACCGAGCCACCCTTGCGCGCCACTTCGGAGGCGCCCATCGCGAGCTGGTTGGCCTGCTTGGCGTTCTCGGCGTTCTGCTTGACCGTGCTGGTCAGCTCTTCCATGGAGCTGGCGGTTTCTTCCAGGCTGGCGGCCTGCTGCTCGGTGCGCGCGCTCAGATCACTGTTGCCAGATGCAATCTCCTTGGCCGCCACATTGATGGTGTCGGTCGCGGTCTTGATCTGCGTGATGATCTGGGTCAGCTGTTCAACCGTGGTGTTGGCGTCGTCCTTGAGCTGGCCAAAGGTACCGTTGTACTCGTTGGTGATGGTCTCGGTCAGATCGCCCTTGGCCAGTGCGCCCAGCACGCGGACCACCTCGTTCAAGCCGACTTCGCTGGTTTCCAGCAGCAGGTTCACGTTCTCGGCCAGCATCTTGAAGAAGCCGTCCTTGCCGTCCAGCGCGATGCGGCGCGTGAAGTCGCCATTGGCGGCGGCGCCGACGATGCTCGACACCTCGTTCTCCACCGCGACTTCCGCGGTGCGGTTGCGCCATTCCACCACCGTGCCCAGGCGCTCGCCCGCGGCGTTAACGATGGGGCTGGCAATCAGACCGAAGGTCAGCGAGCCGACCTTGATCTCGGTGCGATAGGTGCTGCGCAGATTGGCCAGCATCTGCGTCTGATGCGCCGGATTCTTGTGGAACACGTCGATCAGCGCGCCCTGCAGCTTGCGCGAGTCGAAGGCCGGCAGCACCTTGCGCAGCTCGCCCTCGGCACGGGTCAGCATCTCGCTGACCGCGGTATTCATGTAGACGATCTCACGCTCGTTGTTGGCAATCATCACATTGCCGCTGACGTTATCCAGTGCGTTCTTGATGCGCAGGTTCTCGTCGGCCAGCTTGCGTTCGGTGGCTTGGCGCTCGGCCTCGGCCTTCTGCGCGGCCAGCTCGGCGGTCATGTCCTTCCACTCCACCACATAGCCCAGACGCACGTTCTGGTCATCATTGATGGGGTTGAGAATCAGGCTGAAGGTACGCCCGCCCAAGGTCAGACTGGCCTTGTGGGTGTGCGTCATCTTGGCCAGCATGCCGCGCTGATAGGCCGGGTTCTTGTGGAACAGGTCGATGTTGGTGCCGACCACGCTCTTGGCGTTGAAGGCCGGCACGTCCTTGCGGATATCCGCCTCGGCAATACTCAGCATCTCCTTGATGCTGTTGTTGACATAGACCACGTTGAGATCGGCGTCGGCGATCATCACATTGGTCACCACCACGTCCAGGCCCTGCTTCACTCGGCTGGTCTCGGCGGCGAGTTTTTCCTCGCGCGCCTTGGCGGCGAGTTCGGCGGTCAGATCCTTCCACTCCACCACATAGCCCAGACGCTTGCCGTCCTCGTCGATGGGATTGAGGATCAGGCTGAACGTGCGGCCGCCCAGGACCAGCGAGGCCTTGTGCGTATCGGTCATGCGCGCCAGCAGGCCGCGCTGATAGGCCGGGTTCTTGTGGAAGGTGTCGATATTGGTGCCGACCACCGCCTTGGCGTGAAAGCTCGGCACATCCTTGCGGATGTCGGCCTCGGCCACAGCGAGCATTTCCTTGATCGACTCGTTGACATAGACCACGTTGAGGTCGGCGTCCGCCACCATCACGTTGGTCTGCACCACGTCCAGGCCCTGGCGGATGCGCGCGTTGATCTGCGCTTTCTTCTGTTCGGCCTCACGCGTGGCCTCGATGCCGTCGAGCATCGAGTTCAAGCCCTCGCACATCGACTTGATCGCGCCCGTGCGGCAGTCGACGGTGATGCGCTTGGACAGATCGCCGGCCTTGGCAGCGGTGACCACACCCTGGGTCTGCTCCACCGCCGCCTGCAAGGTCTGGTTGGCCTTGACCTGCTCGGTGATGTCGGTGGCGTACTTAACGACCTTGAACGGCTTGCCGCTCATGTCGT
>JBQTJH010000226.1:0-11189 GCA_052387335.1 Panacagrimonas sp.
CGGCCCTTCACTAGGTCCGCAATCACCGGACGGAGTCTCTCTGACATAAGTGTCCACCATGTCTGGGTGGACACCATCCTTCACGCCCAATTCATAGACCGCCAGACGGTGATGAGCGGACGGTTACTCGGGTTCGGAGGGAGACTCGCTCAAGCTGCGGCATATGACCATGGCCTCAAGCTCGAATCGCTTGGTGAGCGCCTTGGCGAACGGTATGCAATCACCGTAACGATAAAGCGTCTGGGTCAGGGCGGTGATATCGCTCCGGTCCACCCTCTCCAAGTGCGGGCGCGATGTCGGACTAGCACTGAACTTCTTGAAGTCCACCCTCGCGCACAGGCGCTCGCGGAGCACCTGTAATTGGGGATCGTTGTCTGTCATTGGAAGAGTTGTTCGCGCGGCCGTGGTCCGATTATTCAGGACGACCCTCTTCCGTTGCGATATTCGATTTGTGCTCCGTAATCGCCACAAATTCGCCACTCGCAGAGGCGCGTTGCAGAGCGATTGAGCGTATTGTAGCGCGTCTAACTTGCTGATAAGATTAATTATCGGTGCGGAATCAGTAATTTAATCCGGTAAGTTCAGGCTTCACACGGCGGGGGCCACAGGTTCGATCCCTGTACTATCCACCATTAGAATCAACAATTTAGGCCACTTTCGAGTGGCCTTGTTCGTTTCAATGCGGCACAGATACGGCAAGCCATATGGTGCTTTATGGGTTCCCGGGGGGGCAATTCCGCAGTCGTCAGCAACTGCGTGTTCGCTTCCTAGCTCGCCGCAGAATCTCAGGGCTCGGTTTTGACGTGGTCGAAGGCCATCGTATCCGGCGGGGCGAACGGATGCCCGGACGGGCTGAACGGCGGCTGCGGTTCAGTGTCTAGGGTGTACGCAGAAAATCATGCGAATTGGTTTTCTTGAATATGGATAACAACACGCCCACAATCCGGCCGAAGAGGAAGCGGTCTGGCGCTGCCTCGCATTCGGCAATTAGGGGATTCAAAATGGCAAAGGCGAGCGCTGCCGCGTTGTATGCGGCTGCCGGCGACGCTGGGGCCGGCGAAGTGTTGCTGGGTTATTCCGAAGCGGCGACGGGTGTGAGTTTGCGACTACTCCGCCAAATTGCCCGCACAGTTGACTCGCTTTGTGAGGACGAGCGTGAGATTCGCGGCCTAGTCCAAATGGCGCGAGGGATGACAGGGGTTCTGAGAAATATCTCCAAGTCAGAAACCTTTGCCGATTGGGCCTACCCAATAGAAGATCGTCTCGAAAGAGCGCTGGAAGGTTTCAGAAAGGCGATCCCGGTAGTGCTGCGCGCCAAGAATTCTATTGAAGCGGACGAGCGACTGAGCGAATCACACACTGACCTTCTGCACACGAGTTACGAATCGTACGTTGATGAGTTGGCGCGGTTGGAAGCAGCTTTGACAGGTCTGCTCGATTCCATGATCGCCTTGGACTTGCGATCTGATTCCCGGGGTGGGCCTGTATACAAAGATTCCAAGTCCCTTATCGCAAGTTTCAGCAACTGCGCGTGACGGTTGTAGGCTCTGGAGGCGTTGAACTTTCCGGCCTCCAGAAGACCCGGCGTTTTGACCGCGAGTTTTTAAAGCTCTGCAAGACGGACCCAAAGCGCGCTAGTGATGTTGAGTCCGCGCTGAACAAGCTCCTGAAGAATCCAAGACCAGCGGGCATTAGCTTCGAGAAGCTGAAGGGCTATAGCGCGCCTGACATCTATTCAATTCACGTCGATGGGAACTACAAAATCTCGTTAGAGATCGACGGCGGCATCGCGATCCTGCGGCGCGTTGCGACTCATAACGAGATAGATCGCCAGCCTTAGCGCCCCCGCCACTCCCACGGCTCCTCAAACTGACTGGCCCAGATCCCGCGACCGCCTTGGCCTTACGGTATCGGTCGCCAGACTAGGCAACAGAATCGGCGGGGCGGTCGCCGCTTTTGGGGACGCAAAAAACGAAAACCCCCGGGCTTCGCGAGTCCCGAGGGTTCCGGTCGGCATTTCACCCGCGGAGCCGACACCCGCTCACAGGGGACTGCGGGCCCCGGTGTTCACTTGGATGGCCCCGTCAGTTCACGGCGACGCGGTGCCGGGCCATTAGCGCCGCGCGTACCGGATCGACAATCGCCGTGTCGGTCAGGTGATCGAAGCGCGCCGCGATGGCATCAGCGCAGGCCCCATCAATCGCACTCGGCCCCATTGCCGTCGCCACCACCTTCGCGCGCATCTGTGCAGCGTCCATGCCGCGAAACTGGCGAGCATCACCACCGATCAGGCGCACGCCCTCAAGCGCCACGGTGACGCGCTCGGTTACTTCGTCGGCAATGCCGCGCTCCAACTCAGCAACGCGAGCGCGCAGGGCCTGAACCTCGCTCACGCGGCCCATGACATACCCTCGGTCTTGGTCATGCCCAGGCAAAGTCCTGCGCGTCCGGATCACGCGCAACTCCCGCAGCCGCGCCGCTCAAGCGCCACACCGGCCGGCGGCATGCCATACGAGGAGGCAAGATCGAGTATTGAAATTCATACTTTCAAAGAAATTGAGACAATTATTGAACTAGATTCAAAAGTCATTCACACTGTCGACCATGGGGACCAAGGAACGCCGTCAGCGGGAATTTTGCGAGCGCGAGGAGTTGTTCCTGGACGCGGCGCTGGAGCTGATTCGTCAGGACGGCCTGCTCAACCTGCAGATGGGGCGGCTGGCCGACAAGTGCGAATACTCGGTCGGCACCCTGTATCTGCATTTTGCGTCCAAGGAAGACCTGCTGCTGGCCTTGGTGACGCGGGCGTTTCGCGATTACATCAAATTGGTGCTACGGGCTCAGGCCTGGAACGCCGCTTCGCGCGACCGCATGTTCGCGATCGGCGTGGCGGACATGGTGTTCGTGCGCCGTCATCCCGATTACTTCCGCATCGCCCAGTATTCCTTGTGCGAGGTGTCCTGGAAGGCCGCGTCCACCGACCGGCGCAAGGCCTTCATGGACGCCAACAGGCCGCTGGTGGAGATCGTCAGCAGCATTGCCGAGGACGCGCGTCGCGCCGGTGATCTGCAGCCCAATAGTCAGACGCCGCAGGAAATGGCGGTGGGCGTCTGGGCGCTATGCGGCGGCTTCCACAACATGGTCCATGCCGAGGGCATCCTCGACGATTTTTCTGTACAGGAGCCCTACGTGCTGATGAGTCGCAACCTGGTGGGTCTGCTGGACGGCTTTCGCTGGAAGCCGCTGTCCGATCCGGCGGACGGCACGGCGCTTGAACGGCTGATCACCCGCGTACGCCGCGAGGTTTTTGAAGAGGTATGCGATGAAGGTCACTAGCCGACTGCCCGGGGTCCTGCTGCCCGTCTTGCTGTGCTCGTTCAGCGCCAGCGCGATGACCTTGGGTCAGGCGCTGCAACGCGCCGCCGAGCGCGATCCTTATTTGCAAGCGTCCACTGCCGTCTACGAGGCCGAGTCGCAGCTGGGCGCGCAGGAGCGCGCGAGCCTGCGGCCCTCGGTGTCGATCGAGGCCAATGGCTACCAGAACAGTTCCGACTCCAAGTTTGTGTTCGGCGAGGAGCGCGACAACTACCCGTCCTGGTCGGCCTATGTGATGGCGCGTCAGCCGCTGTTGCGCATGGATTGGTCGGCGCGCGGTGATCGCGCCGATCTGCGTGATGAACTGGCGCAAGAATCGCTCAAGGATCGACAGGCGCAGTTCGTGGTGCGTGTGGCGTCGCGCTATCTGGACACCTTGCTGGCTGAGGACGGCGTGCGTCAGGCGCAGAGCGAGGCTCTGGCTGTGCGCGAGTCATTGAACGACACGCGCAAGCGTTACGAGGTCGAGTTGGTGCCCGGCGCCGATCTCAAGGAAGCGCAGGCGCGTGACGATCTGGCCCAGGCCCAGCTCGTGTCCGAGCTTGCGCTGCTGGAGGATGCGCGCGATGCCCTGGTGGAAATCACCGGCTACGAAGGCGGGCCGCTGCCCAAGGTGCGCGAGGAACTGAGCTTTCCGCCGCTGGTGCCGAACACTGTCGAGGGCTGGGTCGAGATCGCGGCCAAGAACAATGCCGAGCGCCAGCTCGCCGAAAAGGAGTTGCGTCTGGCGCAGACCCTGCTGGAAAGCCGCAAGGCCGAAGCCCTGCCGGTGGTCGATCTGGTGGCGCAGGCGGGGCGCAATGATTCCACCGAGTACACGCTGGGTCAGCGTCAGGACGATGCACGACTGGGTCTTGAAATGACCATTCCGCTGTACGCCGGCGGGTACAACCGCAGCCGTGTGCGCGAGGCTGAGGCGCGGGTGCGCGAGGCTCAGGCCAACTTCGAGCGCGTATCGCTGGAAACCGAGCGTGGCACGCGCAGCTTCTTCCGCGCGGTTGAAACAGCGCACGCTGAAGTGGGCGCATACGGCCGCGCGCTGGATTCGGCGCTGCTGGCGCAGGCCGCGGTGGCGGCAGGATACGACGCCGGCACGCGCACCATTAGTGATGTGCTCGACGCCAAGTCGCGTGTGGTCAACGCTCATCGCAATCGCAACGCCGCAAAGCTGGACCTGCTGACCAAGCTGCTGCAGCTCAACGCCGCCAGCGGCACGCTCAAGGCCGAGACGCTGCTGGCGCTGGACGAGACCCTGTTCGAACTTCCCTGAACTAATTGCACGCAGGCCCAACCCGCGCGCGACCTTGAGACCGCTATGAAGACCCGCCGAATGATGTGGATGCTGCTGCTGGTGACCGTCGTGTTCGGCGGCATCTTTGGCATGCAGATGATGGGCAAGAAGGGCATGGAGCAGTATTTCGACAACATGCCGGTGCCGCCTGCCGCCATCGCCACGGGCGTGGCCACCGCGCAGGAATGGCAGACCCAGCTCGATGCACCCGGCTCGGTCGTGGCGGTCAATGGCACGGTGCTCAGCAGCGAGGCCGGTGGCCTGGTCACCGAAATCCTGTTCGAGTCGGGCAGCAATGTGAACAAGAGTGATCTGCTGGTACGCCTGGATTCTGCCGACGAGCGCGCCGAACTCTCGCGCCTGCAAGCGCAGGCCGAGCTGGCGGATCTGAATCGCAAGCGCCGCGAAAAGCTCTACGGCCTTGAAGCGATTTCCAAGTCGGATCTCGACGCGGTGCAAAGCGAGTTCAACGCCGCCAAGTCAGCGGTCGAAGCGCAGCGCGCGCGTCTGGCGCAGAAGGACATCCGCGCGCCGTTCTCCGGCACGCTCGGGATCCGTCAAATCAATCTGGGTGAATACCTGGCGCCTGGTGGTCCTATCGTCACCCTGCAATCCATGGATCCGGTGGATGTGGACTTTGATCTGCCCGAGCAGCGTATCGGCCAGGTGCAGCCCGGATTCAAGGTGTCGGTGATGGCCGATGCGTATCCAGATCGAACGTTTGAGGGCGAGGTGTTTGCCATCGAGCCGCAGGTGGATGCGGCCACGCGCAACTTCCGCGTGCGTGCACGCGTGCCCAATACCGATCTGGCGCTGCGCCCGGGCCAGTTCTGCAAGGTACGCCTCGACCTGCCGCACATGCAGAAGATCGTGGTGGTACCGCGCACGGCCATCGACTACAGCGCCTACGGCAATGCGGTGTATGTGCTGCGCAAGAAAAAAGATGCAGCTCAGCCTGCTGCACCGGCGATGCCTGGCGCGCCGCCGCCGACCGATCTGGAAGTCGAGCAGCGCTTCGTCAAGACCGGCGCGGTGCGCGGTGACTTCGTCGCGATTCTCGACGGCTTGAAGCCGGGCGAGGAGATTGCCGTCACCGGTCTGCTCAAGCTGCGCAACGGCATGCCGGTCATCGTGAACAACGACTTGAACTCCAAGCCGGTGCTCGATCCCAAGCCGCAGCAGGGTTGACGCCATGTTCCTGACCGACATCTTCATCAAGCGACCGGTCCTGGCCAGCGTCGTCAGCCTGGTCATCCTGCTGCTGGGCTTACGCGCGGGCTTCGATCTGGCGGTACGCGAATACCCGGCGCTGCAAAACGCCCAGGTCAATATCCAGGTGTTTTATCCGGGCGCCGATCCCGAGCTGATCGAGGGCTTCATCTCGACGCCGCTGGAACGTGAAGTGGCCACTGCGAACGGCATCGACTTCCTGTACTCGCTGTCCACCAAGGGCAGCAGCGTGATCTCCGCCTTTCTGCGTCCAGACCGCGATCCCGATGAGGCGCTCACCGAGATCGCCGCCAAGGTCAACAAGCTGCGCAACCAGCTACCCGAGGGG
This sequence comes from Panacagrimonas sp., assembly GCA_052387335.1. Taxonomy (GTDB): domain Bacteria; phylum Pseudomonadota; class Gammaproteobacteria; order Nevskiales; family Nevskiaceae; genus Panacagrimonas. Next base: position 6,225 of record JBQTJH010000226.1, read on the forward strand.
GCGGAGGATCCGATCATCGAGGTGGTGGACGCCGAACAGACGCGGCCGATGTACATCTCGTTTTGGTCGGATACGCTCAATGTCGCTCAGCTCACCGATTATCTCGTGCGCAATGTAGAGCCAGAGCTGGCCACGCTGGATGGTGTGCAGCGCGCCGAGTTCTATGGTCAGCAGATATTCGCGATTCGTGTATGGCTCAAGTCGGACCGGCTCAAGGCGCATGGCCTGACCCCTAGTGAGGTGCAGGACGCACTGCGCCAGCAGAATTTCCTGTCGGCGCTGGGCGAGACCATGGGCAGCGACGTCAAGATGTCGCTCACCGCGCGCACCGAGCTGCGCACGCCCGAGCAGTTTCAGGATCTGGTGGTGAAATCTGATAGCGGCGGCGTGGTGCGCCTGCGTGATATAGCCGACGTTGATCTGGGCGCCGAAAGCTACGAGAAATCTGCGTTTTCCAACGGCAAGCCGGCCTTGTTCGTCGCCATCAAGGTGCGCCCGGACGCGAACGTGCTCGACACCATCGGCCGCATCCGCGCGGTGTGGCCGGGCATCGTGTCGCGCCTGCCCCAGGGCGTGTACGCGGACATCGGCTATGACTCCACCGAATACATCCGCGAAGCCATCGGCGAAGTGAAGAAGACCCTGGTCGAGGCGGTGTTGATCGTCATCGCCGTGATCTTCCTGTTCCTGGGTTCTGTGCGCAGCGCGCTGATTCCGGCGGTGACGGTGCCGCTGTCGCTGGTGGGCGCCTTGTTCCTGATGTTCCTGCTCGGCTTCACCATCAACCTGCTCACCCTGCTGGCGATGGTGCTGGCGATCGGCATGGTGGTGGACGACGCGATCATCGTGCTGGAGAACATCCACCGCCATATTGAAGAGGGCATGAAGCCCTTCGACGCTGCGATCCGCGGTGCGCGCGAGCTGGTCGGCCCGGTCATCGCCATGACCATCACCCTGGTCGCGGTGTACGCGCCGATCGGATTTCTCACCGGCCTGACCGGCACGCTGTTCACCGAGTTTGCGTTCACGCTCGCCGGATCGGTGGTCATCTCCGGTGTCGTGGCGCTGACGCTGACGCCGATGATGTGCTCGCGCATCATCAAGCCCACGCACGGCGAGGACGCCGAGCCCAACAAGCTGGCAGACTGGCTGGACGCGCGCTTTGAGGCGCTGCGCAACACTTACAAGCGCGCGCTGCACAGCGCGCTCAACACCCACCATGTCATCGGCGTGTTCGGGCTGGTGGTGCTGGTGTCGTGCTTCTTCCTGTTCCGTGCGCTGCCCGGCGAACTCGTGCCCGAAGAGGATTCCGGCTTTTTCGGCATGTTCATTGAGGCCGACAACTTCGCAACGCGCGAGTACACCCAGCAATGGCTCGAACCCATTCATGCGGCCGTTGAACAGATCAAAGACGTCAAGAGTTACTTCTCGTTCACGGGCGTGTTCTCGGCGGATACGAATACCGGCTTTGTCGGCGTCATCGCGTCACCCTGGAGCGAGCGCGACCGGCACATTTCGGGCCTGGTACAAGACCTCACCGCCGCCACTGCCAATAATCCGGGTCTGCGTATCTCGGTGTTTCAGCCGCCGCCGCTGCCCTCGCCGGGTCGCGGTTACCCCGTCGAGGTCACGCTCAAGTCCACGCGCCCGCCGCTGCAGATGGCGGAGTTGGGCGAGCAATTGATTGCTCGCGCCATGGAGTCGAAGAAGTTCATTTTCATGGTGCCCGAGGTGCGCATCAACCTGCCGACCGCGGTGGTGGAGATTGATCGCGATAAGGCAGCGCTCATGGGCATCGACATGGCGCGCATCGGCGCCGATCTGTCCGCCGCGCTGGCCGCTGGTGAGGTCAACAAGTTCTCGTTGGACAGCCGCAGCTACAAGGTGATCCAGCAGATCACGCGTGACGAGCGTCTGAATCCGGAACAGCTGGGCAATTACTACACACGTGCGCGCGACGGCAGTCTGGTGCCGCTGTCGACCCTGGTGACGATTCGGGAAGAAGTGCTGCCGCGTTCACGCAACCATGCGCAGCAGCTCAACGCCGCGCCCATTCTTGGCGTACAGCGTCCCGGCGTAACCTTGGGCGAGGCGCTGGGCGAACTGGAGAAGATCGCCGCCGAAATTCTGCCGTCCGATGTGCAGCTGGATTACACCGGTACCTCGCGACAGTTCAAGCAGGAAGGCTCAGCCATGCTCTACACCTTTGGCTTTGCGCTGATCGTGATCTATCTGGTGCTGGCGGCGCAGTTCGAATCCTTCCGCGACCCGCTGATCATGCTGGTGAGTGTGCCGATGTCGATCTGCGGCGCGCTGCTGCTCCTGAATCTGTTCGCCATGACCAATAATTTCCAGCTGACGACATTCCCGGGCATGACCTTGAATCTCTACACGCAGGTCGGTCTGCTGACCTTGGTGGGTGTGATCACCAAGCACGGCATCCTGATCGTGGAGTTCGCCAACAAGCTGCAGCAGACCATGGGTCTGTCCAAGCGCGAGGCCATCGAGGAAGCGTCCAGCATCCGTCTGCGCCCGGTGCTGATGACCACGGCGGCGCTGGTGGTGGCCATGATTCCCCTGCTGACCGCCTACGGCCCCGGCGCCTCGGCGCGCTTCTCGATGGGTCTGGTGATTGCAGCCGGCATGACCATCGGCACCTTGTTCACGCTCTACGTGGTGCCCGCAATGTATCTGTATCTGGGACGCGATCTGCGCGGACAGGGCGCGGCGGTGCCAGTTGCAGCGGTGCAGCAGGCCTGAGGCCTGGTCGCGTTCACTCCCTATATTTGCGGGGGGAGGGGCGCGGCGCACGTGGGTTCAGACCGGGCGTGAATCGGTGAGTGACTGGCGGATCACCCGGCGCAGCAGCTTGCCGGTTTCGTTGTAGGGCAGCGCCTCGCAAAACACCACGCGCTGCGGCACGCGCGAACTGCGCAGGTGGCTGCGCACCAGGTCCTGCAATGCATCGACGCTGACGGTTTCGCCCGGGCCCAGCACGATCGCAGCGGCAACGGCCTCGCCCCACTGCTCGTCGGGCACGGCGACGCAGGCCACATCCGCAACCGCCGGATGGCTGAGCAGCACGTCCTCGAGTTCGCCGGGAGAAATGTTTTCGCCGCCGCGCACGATGACGTCATCCGCGCGTCCATCCAGAAACAGATACCCGTCGGCATCGACGAAGCCGCGATCCTTGGTCGGGAACCAGCCCTCAGTGTCGAGCTGCGAACCCAGACTCAGGTATTCACCTGAGACCTGAGGTCCGCGCGCGAACACCAGACCGGCTTCTTCGGTGCCGAGCACCTGGCCGCTGTCGTCGCGAATCTGGATTTCGACCCCGCCAGTGGCGCGCCCCACAGAGCCCAGGCGCCGGCCAATCATCGGGTCTTGGCTCTGGGCCGCGGCGCGATGGTCTTCCGGGCCTAGCACGGCAACGGCGGAACTGGTTTCGGTCAGACCACAGGCATTGGTGAAGGCTCCATCGGGCAGCAGGCGCATGGCTTTTTCAATCACCGCCAAAGGCATCTTGCCGCCGCCATAGGCCAGGGACTTGAGCGTCGGCAGGTCCGCGGGTGCGCCGCTACGCTCGATGTGCTCCACCACTCTTTGCAACATAGTGGGCACCAGAAACGCATTGCCGACCTGCTCTGCGCGCGCCGCCGCCGGCGTCGGATGCGCTAGGCGCGTGGCGTCGAGCGGCGGTTTGTGGGGAGCGGACTGTACGTCCGGCGAGGCGTTCGGCCATCAGGAAGGCGTAGGCGGCGATGGTCAGGCTGGCGTGGTGATGGAAGCCCCGCCAGCCACGCCCCTCGTAGTGTCCGAGGCCGAATTCCTGCTTGAGTTCCTGGTCGTCGCGCTCGATCCGCCAGCGTCGATGGGCGACGCCCACCAGTTCTTGCAGCGTGGCGCGCTCAGGCAAGGTCGAGAGGTAGTACTTCGCAGGTTCGACATCGCCCTTGGGCCATTCAATCAGCAGCCATTGCCGCGGCCACAGGCGCGCACGTCCGCGATGGCCGCCGGCAGGGCGCACGCGCACGGCCGCGAAGCGGCTGCTCAGCGATTCGTTGGTGCCCTGACGCCAGCACACCGTGCGAAAAGCGCGTGCGGGGAGCCCATGAGCCAGGGCTTTGACACTCACCGGCTGGCGCTGGGCCGTGCGCCGCGGCTGGACCGGGATGCGTCCCTGTCCCGAGTAGGCCGGCGGCGGCAGGGGGTCGATGCCGGGCGGCCACACCACGATCGTCGAGGTAATGCCGACCAGGTAGGTCAGTCCCAGTGCGCTGAGCCGATCTCGGAACGCGGTATCGACCCCGTAGCCCGCATCGGCCAGCACACCGTCGGGCGCGGCGCTCTGCGCCAGCAGCCGCTCGATGTGTTGCAGGGCGATCTGCGGCTTGGTCGCAAATTCAATCGCCTCTGGAACGCCGACCTTGCGCCGCCGTTCGGGGTCGTCGGCCCAGACTTGCGGCAGGTATAGCTGCCAGCTCACCGGCAGGCTCGCCGTGTCGCTGCACAGCGTCACGCTCACCGCCACCTGGCAATTGTCCTGCTTGCCCAGCATCCCGCAGTACTGCCGGGCCACGCCCACCGAGTGATGCCCCTTCTTCGGAAAGCCGGTGTCATCGACGATCCAGTAACGCCCGGTCTCCAAGCCCATCTTCGGTGCGATCCATTCGCGAATGCGCGCCAGCATCTGCTCATCGGACCACGCCGCCTTGGCCACGAAGTGATGCAGGGACTGGTGCCGGGCGCTGACATGGTCCGGTTCCATCCCCGCTGCCATCGGCTCCACGCTCTTGCGTGCCAGCGGCAGCATCAGTCCGGTGCAATACCCCTGCAGCCCAGCCTGTCGGTCCGCGTGTCCCAGCCCCTCGCCAAGGTGCCCCAGGTAATCTTCAAATCGACGCCCTGCGGTTTTCACACTTCATCTCCAACTCGACGAAGTGCGCCTAGTCTATTGATTTGTTT
>JBQTJH010000227.1:0-5614 GCA_052387335.1 Panacagrimonas sp.
TCCGCAGTTACCGCACTGCCCGCCTGCATCACTTGAGTTACCCCAATTTTGGGGGCAGGTTCGGGGGTAACAGGACACGCCGTCCGGGAGTTACCCCCAAATGCTCACGCCGTCTGTACAGAACGCCAAGCCCAAGGCCACCGCCTACAAGCTCGCCGATGAACGAGGCTTGGGTATCGCCAAGCGGCATGGCCCGATGTCCGTTCAATTCCCTGGAAGTCGGCCTTTCGCGTCGCCACGCGCCTGCAACGCCTGGCCGTCAAACACCACGGTGGCCCAGCCACTGCGCATGAAGTTGCGGATGTTCTGATGATCGTTCGCGTCTGGATGCTGCAGCACATCCTCGCGGTAGTAACGGCCGAAGCAGGCCAGCGTCTCGGGCTCGCTGAGCCGGTGCAGCTTGGCGAACGCGAAAATCTTGCAAGACCCGCCGTTCTGGCCGGCGGCATTCTCAACCTCGCCATTGCGGAACGCTGTGGGCGTGTAGAGGTAATGCACGTCGATGACTTCAATAGTCTGGGAGAATTCAATCTGCTGCGGTGTGTCGCGCAGTCGGTGCAGGAAGGCGGTCAAGGACATCGGGGCTCTCGAGCAATGTTGGGGGTCAGCGCTGGCGTACGCACGTGCGCAGTTCGTCGGCCGCTTTCAGGCCGTCCTTCCAGGCCATGCGAAAGACTTCGTCATCGTCGACGACAATGGCGAATTCGAGCTCGTCAGTGATGCCCGCCAGCGCGGCGTCCATCGTCGGGACTGCGAACACCAAGGTGCCGAACGGGCCCATGCGAGGGTCGCGCGCGTAGTTGAAGACCTTTACCTTGGCCGGCGCATCACCGGTCTGGGTCAGCGTGGCGGTGATCTCCCTGAACGTGCGCGGTTTGGGGATGTTCTCGCCGGTGAACATCAGCAGCGCGCCATCCCAGCTCTTGTCGAATCCGCTCAGCGTGATCATTCCATCGCGACTCTGGTACATGGCGGCGCAGAATTCGCCCGGCCCAGCCGGAGTGCGACTCTGGAAGAAGTCCCAGCTTCCCTTGAGCCAGCGCTGATAGCGGGCCTCCTCCTCGATCTGCTTCTGGCGCGCATGGTCTTCGAGCTGCTTGAGCTCCTCCGGCGTCAGCATGCGCACCGGCGGCCTGGACGAGCTGCGATCGTCATCGTAGCGATCGCTGAACCGCGCGTGAGCGTCTGCGGCGTACTGCGCCTGCGCGCTCATCGCCGCATGCGCTTCCAACATGCCAAACACATCCTGGGCCTGCGCAGCGCCAAGACCGGACGTGCCGATGAGCAAGGCCGCGGCGCCGACGGATGAACGCAGAGATCGAAGCGAGCGTGTACGCATATAGGTCTCGATGAGAATGGAATATCCCCGACTTGAAGCCGCCCGGCACAACCTAGCCTAGCGGTGTGGGCCGGACCAGCGCACGCCACGAATCCAGCAGGCACGCGACGGGAGCGACATGCGCGCAGCAGGGCGATCAGGCGCCGGGCCGCGCGCTACACTTCACCGGAGCGGCGCGCACGCCGGATCAGGTGTTTGATCCCTATCGTCGCCACAAAAAAACAGCGGAGAGGACCTCGTGGCGCAGCACCCCTCAGCAACTAGCGCTCCATGCGAAGAAGTGGTGCTGGTGGATGCCCGTGGCGAGCCGGTCGGCGTAGCGGAGAAGCAGCGCGCCCATCTCGACGGCGCGCTGCACCGGGCGTTTTCGATTTTCGTTTTCAACACGCGTGGCGAATTGCTCATGCAACAGCGCGCCGCGACCAAATATCACTCCGGCGGACTCTGGACCAACACCTGCTGCGGTCACCCGCGGCCGGGAGAGGCCTTGGCGGATGCCGCGCATCGGCGTCTGCGCGAAGAGATGGGCTTCGACTGCATGCTGCGCGAGGCGTTTCACTTCACCTATCACGCCCAGCTCGATCACGACCTGATTGAACACGAGTTCGACCATGTGTTCGTAGGTCGCTGCAACGCGCGGCCCACGCCGAATCCGCAGGAAGTCGGCGCCTACGTCTGGATGTCCATCGAGGCCCTGGCCGCTGATCTCGCAGCGCGACCGGAGCGCTACACCTATTGGCTGCGAGCGTGCTTCGACAGCCTGCGCGCCCATCTGGCGCATACACCACTACAGGACGCCGCCCCTCGCATGCACGCGGCCGACAGAGCCTCAGACTGATGCAGCGTGCGACAACCGCACCCGCCGCGTGGCGATCGTTTGTGCGTGCGGCGCGTCCGCCGGCTCATGCAATGATCGCCATGCCCCTGCTGTGGGGTCAGGCACTGGCGCTACTCGTGGGCAATCACTTCGAGTGGAGCGCATTCATCGCGGTCCATCTATTCGGCCTGTTGTGTCAGGTCTACATCCTGTATCTGAACGATGTCGCGGACGAGGATGTGGATCGCGCGGGTACGGGAACCTGGCTGTCCGGCGGATCGGGGGTGATTGCGCGAGGGCTTCTGAATGGCGCGCAATTATTCCGCGCGGCGCTGCTGGCCCTAGCCGGTATGGCGCTCGTCAGCCTGGTGTGTGCCGTTGTTCTGGACCGACCCTGGATGCTTCTGCTGAGCACGCTGGCCGCAGTCGCGGGTTGGACCTACAGTCTGGCGCCGCTGAAGTCCTCGTATCGCGGTGGCGGAGGGCTTCACCAGGCGCTGAGCTGCGGCGTGTTGTTGCCGCTGATCGCGTTCTATCTGCAGGCGGGTTCGCTCGCCGCGTTTCCCTGGCTCCTATTGCTGCCCTTCAGCCTGATTTTTTACGCCGCCCACCTGGTGACGGCGCTGCCCGACATGACCGCCGACCGCGGCGCCGGCAAACGCAGCTTTCCGGTGCGTCACGGCGAGCCGGCAACAGTCCGATGTGTCGTGCTGGTGCTGTGCGTCGCATATGCGTCCGCCGTGCCCTTGAGCGCGGTGTGGCTCGCGAACCTGTGGACGCTGGCCGCGGTCAGCGGTCTGGCCTTTGCGATCCTGCTGATCACGGCACCCAGCGTCCATAATCCTGCGCGCATCGCCGAAAATGCCGGCGAGCGTATGCGGTTTGCATCCGCCGTCAGCGCCAGCCAGGCCTGGATGCTCGTGGCGTGGACCGGCGTGCTGTTCTGGCACGGCCTTCATCGGCATCCCCCACTACAAGGCTAAGTCGTTAGAGCATGAGCAAACGCCTGAACATCGCGATCATCGGTACTGGAATTGCCGGGCTCAGTGCGGCTTGGTTTCTGGGCCAGCGGCATCGCGTCAGCTTGTATGAGCGCGGGCCGCAGCTCGGGATGGACGCACACACGGCGCAGGTCGCCTGCGGCGAGGGTCAGAGTGTCGATATCAATGTGCCGATGCGCGTGTTCTTCCAGGACTACTGCCCGACGCTGACGCAGATCTACCAGTCGCTCGGCGTCGCCTACGAGCCGGTGCAGTACTCCGGCTCGTTCAGCCGCTTCGGTGGCGACACGTATTTTCGGTATCGCAACTGGTGGTTCGGTGCGCGTTCGGTGTCCTTTCTCGCCGGCCGCAGCCTGTGGTCGGCGCGCGCAATGAGGATCGGCACCGAGATTCTGCGCTTCATGCGCCGCCCTTCGTCCGATATACCAGCAGAGCCGTCGCTGGACGGCATCTCGATCGAGGCCTATCTGCAGCGCGAAGGCTATTCGCGGAGCTTCGCCGAAGACTTTCTGTATCCCACGTTCTCCGGCATCTGCACCTGCAGCTACGAGCACATCAAGGCCTACCCCGCCTCGATCATTCGCGATTACCTGCAAAGCGGCCTGATGGGCAGTCGCGTCAATCGCCTGGTGCATGGCACGCGCGACGCCGCCAGCCGCATGGCTGCCAACGCCGAGACCGTGCACTACCAGCTGCAGCTGAAGTCGGTGATGCCGGTTGCGGATGGGGTGCAGGTGTCCGACGGCAACGGGCACCAGGCCACCTACGATCACATCGTCGTCGCAACCCAGGCCAATCACGCGCTGGACTTGCTGCAGGACGCGAACGGCCGAGAGCAGCAGGTGCTGCGCAAGTTCACTTATGAAGCGAGCAAGGTCGTGGTTCACCGCGATGCGCGCCTGGCGCCGCGCCAGCGTTCAGAATGGGCGCCGGTGAATTTCCTGTTGTCCGCCACGCAGGACAAGCCTATGGCCAGCATCTGGCTGAACAGCATCCATCCGCAGCTCAAGGGACGCGCGGATCTGTTCGAGACCTGGAACCCGTACATCGAAATTCCGCAGGATCAGATCTTGATCGAGGCCGGCTTCGAACGGCCGCTGGTGACCCAGGAATCACTGCAAGCCATAGACCAACTCGCCGCGCTTCATCAGGAGTCAGAGCGTCGCATCTGGTTCTGCGGCTCTTACGCCAGGCGCGGCATTCCCTTGCTGGAAAGCGCGGCGGCGTCTGCAAAAGCCATTGCCGATCGCTTGCTGGAAGTTGATGCGCGACAAAGCCTGCACGGCGTAGCACCTTGATGATGCTAAGACCAACCCAATCCGATGCCTGTGCCCTGTGCGAGCGGCCGGTGGCACTGAGCTTTCATCATCTGATTCCACAGCGCGTGCATCGCAAGACCTGGTTTCGCAAGCAGCACAGTCTGGACGAGATGCGCAGTCGCGGCCTCTGGCTGTGCCGTCTATGCCATAACGCCGTGCACGAGCACTTCGACGAAAACACTCTGGGCCGTCGTCTGAATACGCTGGACGCGCTCAAGGCCGAGCCGGTGTTGCAGCGACACATCGAGTGGGCCGCGCGGCAGCGCCATCATCGCCAGTGGTAGGCGCTTGAACCGGATTATTTGCCCCATCTGTCGCGAGCCTTTGGCGTGCGAGCCTCCGAGCTGGCATTGCACCCTCGGCCATAGCTTCGACGTGGCGCGCGAGGGCTATGTGAACCTGCTGCCCGCCCATCACAAGCACAGCACCGATCCGGGCGACAGCGCGGAGTCCCTGCGCGCGCGTCGCAGCTTCCTCGACGCTGGCTACTACGCGCCGCTGCGCGATACGCTGGTGACCGTCCTGAATCAGTCGCGTCCGCGGAGCCTGCTCGATATCGGCTGCGGCGAGGGCTATTACACCGCCGCCATGGCAAATGCCGTCCCGGACCTCATCGGCCTGGACATCGCCAAGCCTGCGATCCAACTCGCGGCCCGGCGTTATCGCGACCCCACAATCTGGCTCGTTGCCAGCGGCGCCCAAGTGCCGGTGGTGGATGCATCGCTCGATGCGGTGACCTGCCTGTTCACCCAGCTGCATGTGCGCGAGCTGGAGCGTCTGCTAAAGCCTGGTGGCTTATTGCTGGTGGTTACACCCGCCGCCGATCACTTATGGCATCTGCGCGAAGGCTTGTTCGACACCGTGCAAGCGCATGAGCCCGACAAGTTCGTGGAGACGCTCAGTGAGGGCTTTGCGCATGAACACACGCAGACCTTGCGTTTCGATCTGGATCTGGATGTCTCTGCGCTGTCGCATCTGCTGATGATGACGCCCTACGCCTGGAAGGCGCGCCCGGAAAAGCGCGAAGAACTTGCGCGCCGCACGGCATTGCGTACCCAGGCCGCCTTCAGCGTGCTCAGGTTTTCAAGGCGTGTGGCCTGAGGTTCTCAGGGCTTGGCCAACACCGCCATGGTGATGC
>JBQTJH010000228.1:0-11327 GCA_052387335.1 Panacagrimonas sp.
CTGGATCGTCGTCACCTGCGCGCTGGTGATGGCCGCCGGCACCGCCATGGGCGGCTGGCGCATCATCAAGACACTGGGCCACAAGATCGTAAAGCTGGCGCCGATTCATGGCTTTTCCGCCGAAACCAGCTCCGCCACCATCCTCACGGTGGCTGCTCATTTCGGTATGCCGGTCTCGACCACGCACAGCATCTCCACCGCGATCCTGGGCGTGGGCTATGCCAAGAATCCGCGTGCGCTGAGATGGACGGTGATCGAACGCATCGTCTGGGCCTGGATCCTCACCATGCCAGCCGCGGGGGGCCTGGCTTATGGCCTGCTGCGTGGCATCGAGGCCATGGGCTGGGCCTGATCCCGGCGCCTATCTGCGCCTAAACGCGCTCGGTGTCTGGCCCGCCCAGCGCGAGAACGCACGGGTAAAGCTGCGCCTGTCGGCAAAGCCCAGTCGTGCGGAGATCGTTTCGATGTCCAAGGTTGAATCGGCGAGCCAGCTACGGGCGAGTTTCAAGCGCAGCTCTGCCTGTAGGTCTACGAAGCGAATCTGTTCGGCGGCCAGACGTCGCTGCAGGGTACGTGGATGCAGCTCGAGCGCCTTGGCCGCGTGCGTAATGCCCTGCCCCAGCAAGGCCGGTCTACGTTCCATCAAGTGCTCCAGACGGGTGCACATGCTGATCGGCGTCGCACGTTCCGACAGCCGTTGAACCACGCGCTGCTCCGCCTGCCGATGCAGGGTTTCGAACGCGCCTTCGAGCCGCAAGTCCAGCAGGCGGCGATCCAGCTCCAGCGCGTTGTACGGCTGTCCGTAGGCGACGGGTAGCCGCAGCACTTCGCTGATCTCGGCGGCGTAGGCCGGGCGCGCGCGCTGGAAACTGGCGCGCCGAAAATCCCCGCGGCCGTGCAGCAAAGTGCGGCCGAACTTGAGCACGGCGACAAAGGTGGCCTCGACAAACCATTGAAAGGTCTGCGAGTGGTGACGGTCCTGCCAGTCGAGCCGCAGACTGGCCACTTCGCCTTGCTCGTGGATGCGCACCGCCAGATGCGGATTCATCAGCAGACGCAGCCATTCGAATACGCGCGCCGATTCCCGCAGGGTCGGGCTGGTGGTGAGGAAGGTTTCGAGGTCAGGCAGATACTCGAACGCGAAGGTTTCGCCGAGCACAAAAGGGAAATGCCGCCGCTTCGAGCGCGCCACGCAGGCCGACATCAGGCGCTCCATGTCGAGGCTGGACACGGTGGCGCTCTCGACGTGAACCAGGTCGGCCTCGATGCCCAGCTCTTCGTACACGGCAGCGATGCTGAAGCCGCAAGCAGTCGCCGCCTTGACCCAGTTGGGCAAGGAGATCAGCGGCACCTGCGGACCGGATTCGGTTCTCGACATGGCTGAAGTATGCCGCTCGAACGCTTGAACTCGACGGGTCCGGCATGAACAATAAACCACTCGTTCAATTCAATGGCGGCATGACCGGTCTCCTTTCCAACTACCTGCGCTACCCCAATCCCTCGACAGCGCAGATGCGCCATTTTCCGGGCTCCGACGGCCTGCCCCTGATCGGCGATTCGCTGCGCTTTCTGGCCGATCCCCTGGCCTATGCGCGTCGCGTGCTCGACCTCTACGGGCCGGTGTCGCGAACCAGCTTCCTGTTCGAGCGCAAGCTGAACCTGATATCGGCCGAGGCCAACGAGTTCGTCTTGCTGGATCGCGCCGGCAACTTCTCCGCACACCAGGGCTGGCAGCCGGTGCTGGGCCAGTTGTTCCCGCGCGGATTGATGCTGCGTGACGGCGATGACCACCGTTATCACCGACGCCTGATGCAGCCGGCGTTCCGCAAGGAGGCGCTGGCCAGTTACCTGGAACGCATGGGACCGCGAATTGCGACGACGGTGCAGAGCTGGGTGCAGACCGGGTCGTTCAAGTTTTATCCGGCGATCAAGCGCCTGACTCTGGAACTGGCCGCCGACGTGTTCCTGGACCTGCGGCTGCAGACCGAGATCGATCAGGTGGCACGCGATTTCACCGACCTCGTGGAAGCGTCCAATGCGCTGAATCGGATTCCCGTGATCGGGCGCTTGTATGAGCGCGGACTGGCAGGCCGGCGACGACTCGCCGCGCTGATCGAACAGCGTATCCCCGAAAGGCGCGAGGGCAACGGCAATGACCTCCTGAGTCAGCTGTGCCGCGCCGAGGATGAAAACGGCCAGCGCTATTCCGATCCCGAGATCGTCGACCATCTGATTTTTCTGATGATGGCCGCGCACGACACGACCACCAGTGCGTTGACCACCATCGCGTACGCGCTGACCCAGCACGACGACTGGCAGACCCGCTTGCTCGATGCCGTGACCGCTACAGGCAAGCCGGCACCCGACTACGAAGATCTGGGCCAACTCGAAATCATCGACTGGGTACTGCGCGAATCGCTGCGGTTGTATCCGCCGCTGACCATCATCTTGCGACGCGCGCTGCGCGACTGCGAATTCCAGGGCTATCGGATTCCTGCCGGATTGTCGGTGTCGCTCTACCCGGTGGCGACGCACCGCCTGCCGCAATGGTGGAGCGAGCCTGACCGCTTCGATCCGGAACGCTTCTCGCCGCAGCGCGCCGAGCATCGGCGTCATGCCTTTGCCTGGGCACCGTTCGGCGGCGGTGCGCACATGTGTCTTGGGCTGCACTTCGCCGAGATGCAGGTCAAGGCCGTGCTGCATCCGCTGTTGCGTGCGGCGAGGCTATCGGTGCCGCCCGGCTATCGCATGCCCTACCAGCTCGCACCCATCGCACGTCCACGCGATGGATTGCCCATCGTCCTGAACCCTAGATAGAAAAACGCCCCGGTTCCGGGGCGTTTTTGCTTACAGGTTCAGTAGCAAGCGCGCTGGATCTTCCAGACTGTCCTTGATCGTGCGCAGGAACAGTACCGCTTCGCGTCCATCGATCAGGCGGTGATCGTAGGTGAGGGCCAGATACATCATCGGGCGGATCTTCACCTCGCCGTTGACGGCAATCGGACGATCAAAGATGCCGTGCATGCCGAGGATCGCAGCCTGCGGCGGGTTGAGAATGGGCGTGGACATCATGGAGCCGAACACGCCGCCATTGGTGATGGAGAACGTGCCGCCGGTGAGATCGTCCATCGTCAGCTTGTTGTTGCGCGCCTTGACGCCCAGATCGCTGATGGATTTTTCGATGTCGCCAAATGAGAGTGCATCGGCATCACGCAGGATCGGCACGACCAGACCGCGCTCGGTGGATACCGCTACGCCGACGTCGTAGTAGCTGTGATAGACCACATCGCTACCATCGATCGACGCGTTCACCGCCGGGTACTTCTTCAAGGCCTCGATCGAAGCCTTGACGAAGAAGCTCATGAAACCGAGCTTGACGCCGTGGGTCTTCTCAAAGCTGTCCTTGAACTTGGCACGCAGATCGCCCACGGCCTTGAGGTCCACCTCATTGAATGTCGTGAGCATCGCCGCGGTGGCCTGCGCCTCGACCAGACGCTCGGCAATACGCGCACGGATACGCGTCATGGGCACGCGCTGCTCTTCACGCGATCCAGACACACGACGCGCCGCTACGGGTTCTGCGGCCTTGGGCGCAGCAGGCGGTGCAGCGGCCGCGGATTTCTGCTTGTCGGCGTGAGCCTTGACGTCTTCCACGGTCAGACGACCACCCTTGCCGCTACCGGCAATGCTGGCTGAAGTCAGGTTCAGTTCTGCGAGCAGCTTGCGCACGGCCGGGCTCTGCGCGTCATCGCTGGCGGACGCCGCCTTCGAGCCTTCGACTTTGGCGGCGGCTGGCGCTGCCGCAGCGGCGGCGCCTTCAATGAGAATGCCGATGACATCTCCGGCGTTGACCGTTGCGCCGGGTGCAATACGGATTTCGCTGAGCACGCCATCGACGGTGGCCGGCACTTCCAGCATCACCTTGTCGGTTTCCAGATCCACCAGATTCTGTTCGCGCTTGACCACGTCACCCGCCTTGACGTGCCAGCTTGCAACGGTCGCGGACGAAACGGATTCGGGCAGATTGGGAACTTTGATTTCGATGGTCATGTTGTGTTGTCTCTTTGAATTTTTTTGATGCTGCTCAGCCGCCCTTGACGGGCTTGCCACCAGTCAGCGCCGCGCTAACCAGCTCTTCTTGTTCCTTGTTATGCACCTTGAGGAAGCCGCCGGCGGTCGTGGCCATACCCGGACGTGTGGCGTAGAACATCTGGTGCCGCGGCGAGAGGTAAATCTGCAAGCGGTGCTTGATCTGATACCAGGCGCCCTGGTTTTCCGGCTCTTCCTGCGCCCAGACCACCTCGGTGGCCTTGGGGAACATTGCCAGTGCAGCCTCATAGTCTTCGCGCGGGAAGGGATAGAGCTGTTCGATGCGCACCAGTGCAACATCGGCCAGCTTCTCTTTGGCACGCGCCTGCACCAGGTCGAAATACACCTTGCCGGAGCAGAACACGATGCGTCGCACCTTGTTCTTGTCCAGCTTCTCGGTTTCCTGGATCAGCGGCTGAAAGCGTCCCTTGGTCAACTCGTCCAGCGAGGACACCGACAGCGGATGACGCAGCAAGGATTTGGGCGTCATCACGATCAGCGGCAGGCGTAGCGAACGCTTCATCTGCCGACGCAACATGTGGAACATCTGTGCGGGCGTGGACGGCACCACTACCTGCTGGTTATTGCCTGCACAGAGCTGTAGCCAGCGCTCCAGACGACCCGAGGAATGCTCGGGACCCTGCCCCTCATAGCCATGCGGCAGGAAGATGGTGAGTCCGCACAGACGGCCCCACTTGGCATACCCGCTGGCGATGAACTGATCGAACAAGACCTGTGCGCCGTTAGCGAAGTCTCCGAACTGCGCTTCCCAGATCACCAGCGTGTCGGGATCGGTCGTGGCATAGCCGTACTCGAAGCCAAGCACGCCCTCTTCAGACAGCAAGGTGTCGTTGACCACAAAGCGATGCTTGTCTGCGTCCAGATGACGCAGCGGCGTATAGCGCAGACCGGTCTTGGCATCGTGCACGGTGGCGTGGCGATGAAAGAAGGTTCCTCGACGCGCGTCCTGACCTGACAGGCGCACCGAGAATCCCTCGTTCACGAGGCTGGCATACGCCAAGGTCTCGGCAAACCCCCAGTCCATTGGCTGCTCGCCGGCCGACATCTTGGCGCGGTCTTCCAACAGCTTCTGCACGCGAGGATGCACGCTGAAATCGTCCGGCAGCTTGCACAGGCGTTCGTACAAGGAGCGGAGCAGATCGAGCTTGACCGACGTGTCGGTAGCCGTATCCCAGTCGCCCTTGCCGTAATTGCTCCAGTTGACCGTGTGCTTGTTGCCGACCAGACCCAAGGTAGTACGGGCGATGTTCTCGCCCTGATCCAGACCGCTGCGGTACTGCTTGACCAGGTCCTCGGCTTCACCCTTGGCGACCGTGCCCTCTTCTTCCAACTTCTTGGCGTACAGCGCCAAGGTGGTCGGGTGTTTCTTGATCTTCTCGTACATCACCGGGCTGGTGACCGAGGGCTCATCGGCCTCGTTGTGACCCAGACGGCGATAGCAGCAAATATCGACGACCACATCCTTGTGGAATTCGTTGCGGAAATCCATTGCCAGGCGCGTGACGAACACCACCGCTTCGGGATCATCACCGTTCACATGAAAGACCGGCGACTCCAGCATCTTGGCGATGTCGGTGCAGTAGCGCGAGGTGCGCGCCTCGCGGCCCGGCGTGGCCTCGATCGGGTTGGGCGTGGTGAAGCCGATCTGGTTGTTGACGATGATGTGTACGGTGCCGCCGGTGCCATAGCCCTTGGCTTCGGACAGCTGGAAGGTCTCCATCACCACGCCCTGACCGGCGAAGGCCGCGTCGCCGTGAATCAGCACCGGCACCACGCGCTCG
This sequence comes from Panacagrimonas sp., assembly GCA_052387335.1. GTDB lineage: Bacteria > Pseudomonadota > Gammaproteobacteria > Nevskiales > Nevskiaceae > Panacagrimonas. Next base: position 5,892 of record JBQTJH010000228.1, read on the forward strand.
CCACGCTCGTCGCGACGCCGCGTCTGCCGCGCCTTGACGCTACCCTCGACCACCGGGTTGACGATTTCCAGATGCGAGGGGTTGAACGCCAGCACCATGTGCAGGCGCTTGCCACTGACCTCGACGTCGGTCGAGAACCCCATGTGGTACTTGACGTCGCCCGAACGGCTCAAGGACTCGGCCGAATACTTGCCCTCGAATTCTGCGAACAAATCTTTCGGCGACTTGCCCAGCACATTGATCAGCATGTTGAGGCGACCGCGGTGCGCCATACCGATCAGGATTTCCTCGACGTCGCGCTCGGCGCAGGCACGCAGCACTTCGTCCATCGCCGGGATCAGCGCGTCACCACCTTCGAGCGAGAAGCGCTTCTGGCCGACGTACTTGTTGTGCAGGTAGCGCTCCAGACCCTCGGCCGCTACCAGTTGCAGCAAGGTGCTCTTGCGTCGATCCGCGCTGAGCTTGGGCTTGAACGCGTCCCCTTCGAGGCGCTTCTGAATCCAGCGCTTCTCGGTGGTTTCGGTGATGTACATGTACTCGACACCGATGGTGTCGGTGTACACCGCCTTCAGCAGTTTCAGAATCTCGCGCAGCGGCAGACGATCGGCCGTCGCCAGCGTACCGGTGTTGAACACGGTATCCATGTCGGCCGCGGTGAGGCCGTGAAACGCCGGATCGAGGTCAGGAATGATGTCGATGGGTGCCAGACCCAGGGGATCGAGCCGCGCCGCCTGATGACCGCGCACGCGGTAGTAGTTGATCAGGCGCAGCACCGCAGCCTGCTTTTCCGCGGCACGGGCGTCAAAGCCGCCGCTGTCGGACACCACCACGGTGCCGGGGCGCTTATCCCGCGCAATGGCTTCAAACCGGGCCACCACGTCACTGTGCGCGGTCTCGCGCGGCGCGTTCTGGTCCTGGATATTGCGGAAGTAGGCGCGCCACGACGGCTCTACCGACTCCGGGTCTTCCAGAAACTGTTCGTAGTAAGACTCCACGAACGCCGCATTGCCGCCGGAGATGGAAGATGAGGCGATGTAGCTCTGATACTTGCTTGCGGTCATGCGGGTGCTCGGTGCTCCGTATCGCGCGCCGGGTGCGTCGCACCCGGCACCTGGAACTGCTGTCTAGTTTCCGTTCTTGGGAGAGGCTTCCTGGTTCAGGCCCGCCGTCAGGCCCTGCAGGTACTGGCGAAAATCCGAGGCCAGCTCGGGGTGCTTGAGGCCGTATTCGACGTTGGCCTTGAGGTATCCGAGCTTGGACCCGCAGTCATAGCGCGTGCCTTCAAATTCGTAGGCCAGCACGGTCTGTTCCTGGATCATGGCCTGGATAGCGTCGGTCAACTGGATCTCGCCGCCCTTGCCGCGCGGCGTGCTCTCAATCAGCTTGAAGATACGCGGCGTCAGGATGTAGCGACCGACCACGGCGAGATTGCTCGGCGCCTCCTCGGGCTTGGGCTTCTCGACAATGCGCCGAATCTCGCCTAGGCCCGGCCCCACGGGCTGCACATCGACGCAGCCGTAGCCAGAGATTTCTTCCTTGGGCACGCGCTCGCAGGCGATCACGCTGGTGCCGTACTCCTGATACACGCGCTGCATCTGCGCCAGGCAAGGACGCAGGCGGCCGTCGATGAGATCGTCGGCAAGAATCACCGAGAAGTCCTCATCACCCACCGCTGGCCAAGCGCACAGCACAGCGTGTCCCAGACCGAGCGCCTCAGCCTGGCGGATGAAAATGCAGGTGATGCCGGGCGGCAGGATTTCCTGCACGGTCTGCAGCAGTTTTTCCTTGCCCCTCTGGGCCAGTTCGGCTTCGAGTTCGTAGGCCTTGTCGAAGTGATCCATGATGGAATTCTTCGACCGGCCGGTGATGAAGATCAGTTCTTCGGCACCCGCGCTGATCGCTTCCTGCACCGCGTACTGGATCAAGGGTTTGTCGACAACCGGCAGCATTTCCTTGGCGCTGGCCTTGGTGGCTGGAAGGAAGCGTGTTCCCATACCGGCGACCGGAAATACAGCTTTGCGAATCCGCATTGCTCAGCGTCCTGTTGGCAGTTCTCATTTTGCGCCGGGAGATTGACCTCCGGGCCGCATCGTTGCGGCACTGCGGCGAGCGTGGCGCATAGTCTAGGGGTTAGGCGTCCGGAATGCAGCGCTTGCGCGCGCATAAATAGCGCTGAACCCTAGGCCAAATGCCCAACGAAATGGGTCTTGTCGGAGCTGCGCGACAGCAGCGCAAAGTGATGTCCGGCTTCGCCCGCGCTGAATTTTAGCGAAACCTTGGCCGGCAGCAGCAAAGGCTGGCGAAACTGCACGCTCAGGGTTTTTGCTCCCCGCCCCTGTGCCTGCTCGATCAGCGCGCTAGCGCGTGCCAGCGACCACATGCCATGCGCGATGGCGCGCGGAAATCCGAAGGCCTTGGCGGTGAGCGCGTAGAGATGAATCGGGTTGAAGTCGCCGCCGATGGGCGCATAGCGACGCCCGATATCCGCCGGCACCTCGAAGCTGCGGTACTCGGCGACGCCGCCTGCGACGTCCGTCGGCTTGGGCCGCTGCGGTCGTCCTTCGGATTTCATCCGATACAGCGCCGTCATCACCGCGCGGTACACCAACTCGTTGTCGTAGTTGCGGTACTCGGTCAGCAAATCCACTTCCATGCCCTGATGCGTACGCCGACCATCCTCCAGGCTGGCGCTGATGTCGTAGCTGCCGTCCACCGGCATCGGCGCCAGCATCTCGAAGCGGTTGCGCAAATGCACCAGGCCCATCAGCGGCAGCGGAAACTGCGGACGCAGCATCAACCACATGTGCAGGGGTGCGGCCTGCACCTGCGGAAAGGTGATCGGCAGATCAGCGCCAGGCTCGAAGCCACAGATCTCGCGATAGGACGCCAGCCGCCGGGCATCCGCTTGAATCGCGGCGAGCTTGACTGAGAGGTTCGGAACACGAACCTCCTTGCCGGGTTTGCGCCGCGCCGTGCGCAGAGCACCCAGATACAGGCCAGCAGCGTTCGGAAATTTCAGCAGGGTTTCAGTCATGGCGGGACACAGCAGAACGGACAGCGCTCAAGGTACGACGTGGTCAAGAACCAGTTCCAGCGCCGCGTCGCCCAGCTCGTCTCGCGCCACGGTCAGACTGCCCTGCAGATCGCCGCTGACCGCGGCGGCCTGCCCGGCGCGACTCACCCGCGCCGTCACCACCCAGCGATCAAATTGCGAGACCTTGAGCTCCGGCATCATCGCCATGCTGTCGTCCAGCGTGACGGTCAGCGGCAGTTCGCGCGCGCGGCCGCGATACACCGCCAGCGGCATCGGCGGGCCGGCTGCGGCCTTGGCAAACACGAACAGCGTGGCATCCGGATCGACCTGTGACGCGAGCGCCGCGGTCACGCTGAGTTTCACCTTCAGACCGAATACCGTCGCTGCCGGCTCCGCGGCGCTCGCCGCTGGCACAGCGCCAGCGGCGCCGCCCAAGCGCTCATTGATGACCGCACGCAAGGACTCCGGTATGTCCTGCTTGGACAGATCGGTCCAATAGCTGCGTGCGCGCACCAGGTCACCGTTCTGTTCGGCCGCCATGCCCGCGTACCACAGGCCCTTGGCATGTTGGGGGTCCAGCTTGAGCGCCGCTTCAAAACGCTGCTGCGGCAAGCCGGCCAGATTCCGCGTCTGGAAGCCGCGCGCCTCGCCCTCGTCCACCAACAGATCCGGCTCCTGCTCGCCGGTCAGGGCATTGGCCCTGGCGAAGGCCTCTGAAGCCTCCTGATAGCGTTCCAGCGAAAACATCGAACGGCCGAGCAAGGCCCAGCCGTTGACATCGCCGGGCTGCTCCTCCAGGCGCTTTTGCAGGCCTAGCATCATGTTCTCGACCGAATCCGGCGCCGATGTCGCGGCGATCGCGTTCTGAGCGGGTGCGGCTGCAATCTGCTGCTGCGTCTTCCAGCTGCCGCTGTCGACATAGCCCAGAGCGGCCAGTGCCGCCACGGCTAGACTCAGCACCGTCACCGTGATCCAGGCGCGACCAGACTGCCGCGGCATGGCCTCCGCGGCCTCGGCGTCCCGCAGCAGACGTGCGTCAAGCTCGGCGCGCAGGCCGGCCGCGGTCTCGGCGTCGACCAGGCCCGCAGCGGCGTCTGCGTCAAGTTCGGCAAGACGCTGACGGTAGGCAGCGACATTGGCCGCGCGACGACGCTGGCCGGCGTCTACCGTCGTGCTCCATAGCGGTCGCGTCATCCACGCTGCAGTCGCCACGACCAGCGCCATCATCAAGGCCAGAACCATCAATGTTCCTCGTCCAACAGTTGTTGCACGCGTTGCGGATTCGCGCCCTGGCCGGCCGGCGCCGCCGTCACGTTCTTGCGCTTGAGCAACAGGCGCAGCACGAACGCGAGCGCACCCGCGAGGATCAGGAACGGCCCGATCCACAGGACCAGGGTTCGCATCGTCAACGGCGGCTTGTACAGCACGAAGTCGCCGTAACGTGCGGTGACGTACTCGCGAATCTGCGCGTCGGACTCGCCGGCCGCGATACGTTCATGCACCTGGCGGCGCAGATCGGACGCAAGGTCGGCGTTGGAGTCGGCAATCGTCTGGTTCTGGCACACCAGACAGCGCAGCTCGTGAATCAGGCCGCGGTAGCGTGCCTCTTGTTCGGCGCTGAGCGTCTCACTGTGAGGAGTGAGGGGAAAGGCGTGAGGAGAAGCGAAGACAACAATAGCAAGCACCAGGGCTCTCAGACCTAAGCGCGTCGTCTTTTCCTCACTCTTCACCCCTCACTCCTCACGGTTCACGAGCATCAGCGGTTGAATCTGTTCCAGCCAGGCCTGCTCGGTCATGGGACCAATCTGCTTGAACAGCACCGTGCCGTCCGCACCCAACACATAGGTTTCCGGCACGCCGTAGACGCCCCAGTCCAGACCGGCCTGGCCCTCACGATCCAGCGCCACGCGGCGATACGGATTGCCGTGGCGGCGCAACCATCGCAGCGCATCCTCCGGAGCGTCCTTGTAGTCCATGCCGATGATTTCCACACCCTGTTCGGCCAGGCGCATCAACAGCGGATGCTCGACTTGGCACCCGGCGCACCAACTGGCGAAGAAATTCACCAGCACAGGTCGGCCCGTCAGGGCCGCAGGTGTGAGGCGGGCGTCCGCCTGATCCAGCAGCGGCAGTTCAAACGCTGGCGCGGGTTTGCCGATCAGGGGACTCGGCACCTCGCGCGGATCCAGCTTCAGGCCGATGCCCAGCAGCGCCAGCAGGCCCAGCATCAGAACAACCGGAATGGCGTAACGCATCAGGCGATCAGGGCACCGTTGGGCACGGCGGCCTGCTCGCGCCGTGCAAGGCGATAGCGCTTGTCACTCGCGGCCAGGATGCCGCCGAAAAACATCAGCACCCCGCCCAGCCACACCAGCCGCATCATCGGCTTGTAGTACAGGCGC
>JBQTJH010000229.1:0-15056 GCA_052387335.1 Panacagrimonas sp.
CGGCCGGCGAAGCTTGGTGATTCCAAGCGAGCCGGGCGCAACGCCGCATGGCGGGCCCAATAAACTGTTCAGGGCCGCAACCCGAAGGGGCGGGGCCGCTTTTGCGCATCGCTGCGTTAGTCGCTCCTCATGTACTTCAAGTACACCTCGTCGCTCCTTCCTTGCGCTGCGCAAAAGCGACCTCCGCCGCAGCGATCATTCATATGTCAACAGACCCTAGATCAAGGAACCGCGTCGGGCCTGGTTGTACAACCCGGGGCAGCGCCGCATCCGCCGTGCGCCGAACGTGTCCTACGACAACCCAGGTACGGGCGCCGATGGTCTTCGTACCAATGACCAGTTGGACATGTTCAACGGCGCCACTGATCGCTAAACCTGGAAGCTGGTGGGCAAGAAGGAAATGATCGTGCCCTACAACGCGCTGAAGCTGGCGGACTCGCGTCTGAAGTACACCGACATCGCCAAGCCCGGTCACATGAACCAGGACCTGACGCGTTATGAGCTGCATCGCGTCTGGGTGGTGGAGGCCGAACTCAAGCCCGGTACTTCGCACCTGTACAAGCGCCGTACCTTCTACATCGACGAGGACAGCTGGACCATTCTGGCCGTGGACTGCTACGACAAGCGCGACCCGCTGTGGCGTGTGCAGGAATACCACCAGGTTGCAGTGCCCTGGCGCGCGCGCGTTGCGCCCGCACACGGGAATGGCTGGGCGCGCTCGTCCTGATGATGGCCGGCGCCAATGCCCTGGCCTTCGAAATGGACATCGCCGGCGTGCCGGTGCGCCTGGATAATCTGGTGACCGTGGGTGGCGCCATGCGCATGGAAGGGCGCGACAACGCGCTCATCGGCAAGAGCAATCTGCAGCCGGGCCTGTGCGTCAGCCGCGGCCCCGACCTGCTGGGTCAGCCCACTTTTCTGGGCGACACCTGCACCACCAGCAATATCACCAGTCCTGGCACGCCTTCGCAGCCAAACCTCGATTTCGTGGCCGCGCCCGGTTCGTTCAATCCCAATGGTGACAACGGCAATATGAGTTTCGATCGCTACGATGTGGTTCACGCGGCGGCCAAGATCACCACAGATCTCAACTTTGCGATTGGCGAGTACAACGTGTTCGCGCGCACCCTGTACTTCTTCGATACGCAGTACACCGATCACGAGGAATATCACCCCGACACCACGATGCAGCCGGAGCGCACGGCATTTTCCAGCGACGGCGAGGATCGCATCGGGACCAAGTTCCAGTTTCTGGATTACTTCGTGTCGCGTCAGTTCACCCTGCTCGACCGTGATTTCAGCATCAAGGTCGGCAATCAGATCATCAACTGGGGCGAGAGTTCCTTCCTGCTGCTGAACTCATTGAACTCGATCAATCCACCCGATCAGTCACGCCTGCGTATTCCGGGTTTTGACATCAAGGAACTGTCGCGTCCGCTGGGCATGGTCATGCTCAATGGCCGGATCACCGATGCCACGGGCTTCGAGGTGTTCTATCAATACGACTGGAAGCCGATCCTGGTTGATCCGGTCGGCAGCTTCTTCTCCGTGTCCGATACGCTCGGCGACGGCGGCCGCTACGCCATGCTGTCGTTTTCCAAGGCACCGGAAGACCCCAACGAGATCTATCGCCCGGATTCACACCACCGATCTGACCTTCGCCGCGCTGCAGCCGGCGTTCCCGCTCGATACCATCGGCCCGGTACCGGGGCGGCGCGAGGCGGTGCCCGACTTTCTTTCGGTCTATCGCGATAATCCGGTCGAGGCCAACGAATACATCCCCGGCTTCGAACGCATGAAGATCGGACAGATGGGGCTGACGGCCATCAGCACCATCGGCGGCAGCAACTGGCTACAGGCCTCGCAGATCGCCTTCGTGCTGGAGTTTGGCTGGCTGCACGTGTTCGGCATGCCGGGCCTGGACGAATTGCAGTTCCAGGGTGCGGAGGTCAACACGCATATTTCATCCGGCGGCGACGGCAGCGTCGGCATCAACCCGCTCGACGTGCGCACCGATCCCGACGATCCACGTACCAACGCCGGCTCCGCGACCTCGCGGCAGAATCCGACGCGCCAGTCCACCCGCGGCTTTGGCGAAGAGGATTCCTTCGGCTACCGCGCCGTCGCGGTGACCCGCTACGAGAGCCTGTTTCTGGGCATCAACGTGGAAGTGCTGACCGCCGTGTTCCACGACGTCTCCGGCGTCTCACCGGGGCTGGGACAGAATTTTGTGGAGGATCGCCTGCAGCTGATTGGCGGCCTGCGCTTTGATTACCTGTCCACCTATACCGCCGACATCCGCTACACCTATTTCGAAGACAGCGCCGAGCTCGACGCGCAACGCGATCGCGACAATCTGCTGGTGTTCTTCGGCTACCAGTTCTGAGCCGCGCAAGCCACGCGCGCCCCGGCTGCGATGAGCCGGGGCGCGACGGCAGGCTTACTCGCCTTCGACGGCGTCCTTGACCGCTTCGCCGGCATTCTCAACGGCGTCGGCGGCGTCTTCGCCAGCGTCCTTGAGCGCTTCGTTGTCGCGCGTGTTCGTCGCGTCGCCCAGGGCATCTACGGCCTTCTCGACCGGGGTTTCGTCCTTCTTCTGGCAGGCTGAAACGCCCAGGCCCAGGCCCAGAACGGCAATCAAGGCAGCGTGGTGAATCTTCATAGGTCTCTCCGGTGGGGTGAATCCAGTACTGCACGGAAGCCGGCCCCGATGGGCCGATTTGGAACTTCCAGGCGCCGGCACGCTATGCCGGCTGACTGAACGCCAGCTGAGGCTAGGAGTAGACGGCGCGCCATATGGCATATTTCGCGCCCCCTGGACCTGCCCGCGTACCCGCGCCGGCCACACTCTCGCATGAACAGCACGCCTTCCCAGACTTCGGCTCCCATATCCTTCCCGCGTAGCGCTATCAAGGTTCTGCTGCTGGAGGGCGTCAGCCAGACCGCGGTACAGAGCTTCCGCGACGCCGGCTATACGCAGATCGAGTACCACGAGAAGTCGCTGCCAGAGGCCGAATTGGCTGCGCGCGTGGCCGAGGCGCACATCGTCGGTATCCGCTCGCGCTCCAACCTGACCGCGCCCATGTTCCAGAACTCGCGCCGGCTGATGGCCGTGGGCTGCTTCTGCATCGGCACCAACCAGGTCGAACTGGCGGCGGCGCAGTCGCGAGGCATTCCGGTGTTCAACGCGCCCTACTCCAACACGCGCAGCGTGGCCGAGCTGGTGATCGCCGAAGCCATCCTGCTGATGCGGCGCATTCCAGAGAAGAGCATGGAATGCCACCGCGGCGGCTGGTCCAAGAGCGCCGCCGGCAGCTATGAGGTGCGCGGCAAAACCCTGGGCCTGATCGGCTACGGCCACATCGGCACCCAGGTCGGCGTGCTGGCCGAAGGTCTGGGCATGCGCGTGATCTTCCACGACGTGGAGACCAAGCTGGCCCTGGGCAACGCCAGTCCGGCGGCCGGACTCAATGATCTGCTGGCGCGCGCCGACATCGTCTCCCTGCACGTGCCGGAACTGCCTTCGACCAAGGACATGATCGCAGCGGAGCAACTGGCGCGGATGAAAAAAGGCGCGGTGCTGATCAATGCCTCGCGCGGCACCGTGGTCGATATTCCGGCGCTGGCCGCGGCGCTGAAGTCCAAGCATCTGGCCGGCGCTGCGGTGGACGTGTTCCCGATCGAACCCAAGGGCAACGACGACAAATTCGTGTCCGAACTGATCGGCATGGATAACGTCATCCTGACCCCGCATGTCGGCGGCAGTACGCTCGAAGCGCAGGAAAACATCGGGATCGAAGTGGCCGCCAAGCTGATCCGGTACAGCGATAACGGCTCCACCTTGTCCGCGGTGAATTTTCCGGAGGTCTCGCTGCCCGGTCACAGCGGCAGCCGACGTCTTCTGCACATACACGAGAATCGTCCGGGCATGCTGATGCAGATCAACAATCTGTTCTCCGCGGCTGCGGTGAACATCGACGCGCAGTACCTGCAGACCGCCGGACAGGTTGGTTACGTGGTCATCGATGTGGACGCCGCGGAATCCTTGGCGGAATCGCTGAAGGATGGCCTGGCCGCAATCCCCGGCACGCTCAAGACACGTCTGCTGTATTGATCCCATGCGCTACTGCGAGGTGATTGCCAGCCTGCGGGCCGAGGGCGAACACTGGGTCGCCGATGCTCCTGCCGAATGGAGCCAGGGACGCACCCTGTTTGGAGGGCTTCAGGCCGCGCTGCTGGTCGCCGCGATGCGCCGGCATATTCCGGCTGACGTGCCGCTGCGCAGCTTGCAAACCAGCTTCGTGGGGCCGGTGCTACCGGGGCTCATGCGCATCCAGGTGCAGGTGCTGCGGCAGGGCAAGTCGGCGATTCACGTGCAGGCACACAGCTACAGCGATGAGGGCGTCGGCTGCACCGCCGTCGCGGTGTTTGGTCGCGCACGGCCGTCGTCACTGCAGTTTCAGCCACCGTATCCGGTGGTCGCTTGCAAGCCCGAGCAGGCGCGCAAACAGCCCTACATTCCCGGCGTTTTGCCCGCCTTCCTACAGTTCGTCGAGCAGGCCTGGGCTGCGGGCGGATTTCCGGGTAGCGGTGCGGCGGAGCCGCGCACGCAGATCTATGTGCGCTATCCCGAAGAACCGGTCAGCGAATCCTTGGTGATCGCCGTCGCCGACACGATTCCGTCGCCGGCCATTTCCATGCTCAAGAGTTTCGCGGTAGCCAGCTCCATGTGCTGGACCTTGGAGTTCATGGACGACGACTTCGCGACGATCCCTGAGGGACATTGGTTGATGGACGCGCAGGCCACGGCCGCGCGCGATGGCTACGTCTATCAAACCGCCACCTTGTGGAGTCCTGATCAGCGTCCCATTGCCTTGTCGCGTCAGAGTGCAGTGGTGTTTGCGTAGGGCGTTCAGCATAGTTAACGCGCAATTCAGGCCCAATCTCCGAGGATGCCTGCGTGACAACTCGTCACGACACATGACACCCAGGAGCATTCTCATGAACAGCGACACCCTGAAAGGTCAGTGGAAGCAGGTGGCCGGTGCAGCCAAGAAGCAGTGGGCCAAGCTGACCAATGACGACTGGCTGCTGATCGAATCGGATTACGACCGCATGACGGGCATCGTCCAGGAGCGATATGGCATTGCGCGAGAAAAAGCCGAAGCACAAATCCAGGCGTTTCTGACCCGCGCAGGTGAAACCAAGCCTGTGGTCACGGCTCGCGAAAAGTCAGCCGCGGGTCTGTAGACCCAGTCCGTCGCCTGCAGCGGCGACACGCCGATTTTCGGATCGGCACTTCATTTATTTCGGGCTTGCCCGAATTCATTCCCGCGGCATTGTTGCTTTCCATCGACATGATGGATGGGATCGGCTTGCCAAAAGCGGGATCGCAACAGGAGATAGCATCATGAAACTCAGCACTTTCATTCTTGCGGCCAGCACTGCAACCGGTCTCGCCGCTATTCCGACGATCAGCTTGGCGGAGGCGACGCTCGGCCAGAAGGCCGGCGCAGCAGTCGAAAAGACTGGCGAGTATGTGACCGACTCTGCGTTGACTGCCAAGGTCAAGACGGCCTTGATTGCGGAAACCAAGCTTGAATCGATGAAGATCGAGGTGGAATCGACCCAGGGCGTGGTCACGCTTTCAGGTGAGGTGCCGGACAAGGCCTCGGTGAAACTGGCCGACAGCATCGTCGCCAAGGTCGAGGGTGTGAAGGACGTACACAACAAGCTGCGGGTCTCCCGCTCTTCGTAGCTCGTTGACGACAGCCCGCGAGGATCCACGATCCTCGCGGGCTTTTGCGTACGCGCCGTATCATCCGCAAGTGCGCAAGATCATCCACGTGGACATGGACGCGTTCTACGCCTCGGTCGAGCAGCGCGACGATGCGGGTCTGCGCGGCAAGCCGGTCGTGGTGGCCCGGAAGGGTCAACGCTCAGTGGTCTGTGCCGCGAGCTACGAGGCGCGCAAGTTCGGTATCCGCTCGGCCATGCCGGCGGTGCGCGCCGAACGTCTGTGCCCCGATGCGGTGTTCGTCCCGCCAGATTTCACTCGCTATCGCGCGGTCTCACGCGCGGTGCGTGAAATTTTTCAGCGCCACAGCAGGATCATTGAACCGCTTTCGCTGGACGAGGCCTATCTGGATGTCACCGACAATCTCACCGGCCTGCCGACCGCGACCGCGGTGGCACAGACGATCCGTGCACAAATTCGCGAAGAATTGCATCTGACCGCCTCGGCCGGCGTTGCACCGAACAAATTTCTGGCCAAGCTCGCTTCGGACTGGAACAAGCCCGATGGGCTGTTCGTGATCCGTCCGGAGCGCGCGCAGGACCTGATCGCGCCCTTGCCGGTGGGCCGCATTCCCGGCGTTGGCCCGGTGATGGAGCGCAAGCTCGCCGACCTGGGCATCGCGCGCATCGCCGATCTGCGCAGCACCGACCTGGACGTTCTGGAGAGTCGCTTCGGTCGTTACGGCCAGCGATTGAGGGAACTCTCGCTTGGGCTCGATGAGCGACCGGTCAGCGCGGAACGTGAACGCATTTCCGTATCAGCCGAAGACACCTTCCCCAGCGATCTGCTGCTGTACGAGCTGGAACCCGCCATTCGCAACATGGCGAGACGGACCTGGGACGCGTCGCGCAAGCTGGGCAAGCCGGCACACACTGCGGTGCTCAAGCTCAAGACCTCGGAATTCCGCATCCTCACCCGCAGCCTGGCCCCGGGCCAGTGCCCTGGATTCGGCCGATGCACTGGCGCAGGTTGCACTGGACCTGCGTGAACGTGTGAATCTGCCCGGTGATACGCGCTATCGCCTGGTTGGCGTTGGGCTTTCCGGCTTCGACCGCAGCGACGAGCCCGAAGTGCAAGCGGGGCTGTTCACGGAGCCCGCGCGGCTCGGGCAAGTCCGATGCCCCGCCGGGTAATGCCGATCACCGTCTACAGCCAGCGCATAATTGCGGTGGCGCGCCACCGGGCGCCCCGCATTTCTACCTACAAATCACCTGGGGAATTTCTATGACCGGCATTGAAGCTCTTTTGTATTACGTGTTGCTGATGATTGCGCTTGTGCTCATTTATGCGGGCCAGCGTATCCCGCTCGCCCTGCTGGGCAAGAAACCCATCCAGAACTGGACCCGCGGTCAGGCCAACGATGATCCCGGCTTTGTCGTGCGTGCAAAGCACGCGCATGAGAACACGGTGGAGAATCTGCCGCTCTTTGCCGCGGTGGTGCTGGCGGGCGCAGTGATGGATCAGAGCGCGCTGATCAACAGCCTGGCCTGCTACGTGTTGTACGCGCGCCTGGCTCAGGTCTTCATGCACCTGCTGGGCACCTCGTTCATCCTGATCATGCTGCGCGCCACCTTCTTCCTGGTGCAGATCGGCATCATTGCTTACCTGGCCTGGATGCTGGTCTGCCCGCCCGCTGCTGCGTAAACGGACAGCGCCAAGCGTCAGCGGATCACGCCCTTCCGGCACTGCCGGGAGGGCGTTTTTCTTTGGCGCGGCCGGGCTGCCGCTACAATCTGCGCCCGTCCTGAACCCCTAGCCGCAATGCGCCTGTCCCGCTTCCCGCTGTCCACCACCAAGGAAACGCCGGCAGACGCCGACGTCGTGTCCCACCAGTTACTTCAGCGCGCGGGCTTCATCCGCAAGCTTGGTGCCGGCCTCTACACCTGGATGCCAATGGGCTTGAGGGTGCTGCGCAAGATCGAACACATCGTGCGCGAGGAAATGAACCGCGCCGGCGCAGCAGAGTTGCTCATGCCCTCGATCCAGCCCGCCGAGCTGTGGCAGCAGTCGGGACGCTGGTCGCAGATGGGCGCGGAAATGCTGCGCATCAAGGACCGCCATCAGAACGATTATTGCTATGGCCCCACGCACGAGGAGGTGATCGTGCATCACGCCAAGCAGGACGTGCGCTCCTACCGCCAACTGCCGTTCAACTGGTATCAGGTTCAGATGAAATTCCGCGACGAGCGTCGCCCGCGCTTCGGCCTGATGCGCGCGCGCGAATTCCTGATGAAGGACGCCTATTCCTTCCACATGGAGGCCACCGATCTGGATCGCGAATACCACAACATGCGCGTTGCCTATGCGCGCATCTTCGAGCGCATCGGCGCGGACTTTCGCATCGTGCAGGCTGACAGCGGCAACATCGGCGGCGCCAAGTCCGAGGAGTTCCACATCCTCGCCGGCTCGGGTGAAGACCTGCTTGCCGTGTCCACGGTCGGTCAATATGCGGCGAACATCGAGGCCGCGGCCTGCCCGCCCTCGGGCCGTACGCGACCCGCTGCGAACCAGACTCTGGAGCAGGTCTCCACCCCCGGACAGAAAACCTGCGAGCAAGTCTCCAAATTCATGAAGGTGGCGCTGAGTGCCAAGGTCAAGCTGCTGGTGGCCAAGGGCCGCGACGGCGGCTTGATCGGTATTGCGCTGCGTGGCGATCACGCCCTGAACGAGATCAAGGCGGCCAAGCACCCGCTGATCGCTAGCCCCTTCGAGATGGCCAAGATCGAAGACGTACAGGCGGCCTTCGGTTGCGAGGTGGGCTATCTGGGGCCGGTGAAGTGTCCAATCCCGATCATCGCCGATCACGCCGCGCTGGAACTCGCCGATTTCGTCTGCGGTGCCAACCTCAACGACCATCACTACAAGGGCGCGAACTGGGAACGTGATTGCGCGGTGCCCGAAGGTGCCGACCTGCGCCAGATCTGCGAGGGCGACCCCAGCCCCGACGGTCAGGGCGAAATCAAGTTCTACCGCGGCATCGAGGGCGGCCATATTTTCCAGCTCGGCAAGAAGTACACGCAGGCCATGGACTTCACCGTGCTCGACGAACAAGGCCAGGCGGTGACGCCGGAACTGGGCTGCTACGGCATTGGCGTTTCGCGCCTAGCGGCGGCGGTGATCGAACAGCGCTACGACGCCAACGGCATGCGCTGGCCCGCTGCCATCGCGCCGTTCACGGTCATCGTCTGCCCCATCGGTACCGACAAGTCGGAACGGGTCAAACAGGTCGCTGAGCAGCTCTACACCGAATTGCTCGCGACCGGTGTGGACGCACTGCTGGATGATCGCGGCCTGCGTCCCGGCCCGATGTTCGCGGACGCCGATCTGATCGGTATTCCGCATCGCATCGTGATTGGCGAGAAGAGCCTGGCCAACAACCAGTACGAGTACAAGCGACGCGACGCCGACAAGCCGGAGTTGATTGAGGCGAGTGTGTCGGCAGTGGTCGCGCGCCTATCGGCGTAAAGCACGTTCTTGTCATCCAGAACGCAGCGAACGGTGTCCTTGCTGATGGCGCATCGAACAGGGCATAAATTCGTCGCTGCGCTCGGGATCACAGCCGCGATGTTGCTGGGGCTCGGCACGACCCACAGCTACGCCGGTCCAACGGGGGACATGGAGCCCGAGCTGCGCCGCAAGCTGGAACTGGCAATCTCGTCTGCCGATAGTTTCGACAATCGCTATGCGGCCGAGGTCTGGCTCAGTGATATGTCCAGCCGGCTACAGCGCTACATCAAGAATGATGACGAGCGACTGGAGTTCCTGCGCCTGCTGCACCGCGAGGCCAAGCAGGCACGCATTCCGCCGGAGTTGGCGCTGGCCGTGATCGAGGTGGAGAGTCGGTTTGATCGCTACGCGATCTCCACCGCCGGTGCGCCGGGCTATATGCAGATCATGCCGGTCTGGCTCAAGGAAATTGCCGGACCCGAGGACAATCTGTTCCACGCCAAGACCAATCTGCGCATGGGTTGCACGATTCTGCGCCACTACCTCGATATCGAGCGCGGCAATCTGGTGGGCGCGCTGGCGCGCTACAACGGCAGCTACGGCAAGCCGACGTATCCCAACCTGGTATTGCGCGCGCTCAACACGCGCTGGCATCGCGGTTAGCTCGGTTAGCGCGCCTCGCGGATCTCACCAATGCGCGGCGTGCTGGTCTTGCGTTTGATGTCTCCGCGAGACTGCTCGATGGCGTTCACCACCTCGCCCACCGTCGGGTGCGGTCGCAGCCTCAGCACTTGGCCCGCGCGCAGCCGATTGGGATCCGGCAGCACCGCCAGATTGTCCCGCCAGATCAGGGGCCACAACCAGGAATTGGCATAGATGCTGGGCTTGCCCGCAATCTCCCACAGGCTGTCGCCGGGTCTGACCGCATAGGGTTTGACGAAGCGACTGACGCGCTCGTTGAACTGTCGTAGACGGCCGTAGGCCAGGCGACTATTGCCGGTGACCAGAATTTCTTCGGCACCGCGCAGCTCCAGCAACTGCGTGTCGCGCAGCCCGGTATGGTCGTAGGCCTTGCGCAATTCTTCGTTGGCCAGCCGTGCGTAGTAGTCAGACAGCGAGGCCTCTGCGCGCGCGCCTGCCTCTTCGGATTGCGCGATGGCTTCATCCCAGGCGCGTGCCAGCAGGCCAGCGCGCGCTGCGGCCAGCGGTGCGGCGGCCTCGGCCCAGCCCGGAATCAGCACGCTGGTCTGATCCACCAGAGCCAAGGCTTGGGCATAGCGGGCGCGCGCCTGGACCTCGTTGGCAATAGACCGTGACGCCGTCGCGGGGCGTGGCGGATCAGGCGGCAATTCCGGATTCACCAGCGCGCGTCGGGGTGAGGCGCAGCCCGCAAGGCATAGCGCCGCCGTCAGCAGCGCGATCACCGCACTCAAGTGGATTTTGCGGAACGCAATCATCAGCAGGGTCTCGGCATTCAGTTGCGCAGGCGATAGCCGGTTCGAAACATCCACGCCACAGTCACCAGACACAGCAGCAGAAACCCGAGTATGGCGGCAATGCATACCACCACGTTGACATCGGCGACGCCGTAGAAACTCCAGCGGAACCCGCTGATCAGATACACCACCGGATTGAACAGCGTGATCTTCTGCCAGATCGGCGGCAACATGCTGATGGAGTAGAAGCTGCCGCCAAGAAACGTCAGCGGCGTCACGATCATCAGCGGAATGACCTGCAGTTTTTCGAAATTGTCGGCCCAGATCCCGATGATGAAACCGAACAGGCTGAAACTCACCGCGGTCAACACCAGGAAGAACAGCATCCACAGCGGATGGACGATCTGGTAATCCACAAAGAAGCGCGCCGTGATCAGGATCAGCACGCCCAGAACAATGGACTTGGTCGCCGCCGCGCCGACATAGCCAATCAGGATTTCCACATAGGACACCGGCGCGGACAGCAACTCGTAGATCGTGCCCGACCACTTGGGCATGTAGATCGCGAATGAGGCGTTGGAGATGCTCTCGTTGAGCAGAGCCAACATGATCAGGCCCGGAATGATGAACGCGCCGTAGCTGACGCCGTCGATATCGCCCATGCGTGCGCCGATGGCAGCGCCGAACACCACGAAGTACAGCGAGGTGGACAAAACCGGAGAGGCGATGCTCTGCGTCAGGGTGCGGAAGGTGCGCGCCATCTCGAAGCGGTAGATGGCGCGAATAGCGTAAATATTCATGCGGGCTCGCTGAGCAGGTTGACAAAGATGTCTTCCAGCGAGCTTTGGCTGGACTGCAGTTCGCGAAAATCGATGCCGTTCTCGGCCAGGCGTCGCAGCAGATCGGCAATGCCGGTCTCCTCGCTCTGCGCATCGAAGGTATAAATCAGTTCATGGCCGTCAGCCGCCAGGCTCAGCGCGTCAGCGGCGAACGCCGCCGGCAAGGCCTGCAGCGGCGTCTTGAGATGCAGGCGGAGCTGCTTCTTGCCTAGCTTGTGCATCAGCACAGTCTTGTCCTCCACCAGAATCAGCTCGCCCCTGCGGATGATGCCGATGCGGTCGGCCATTTCCTCGGCCTCCTCGATGTAGTGCGTGGTGAGGATCAGGGTCACACCGCGCGCGCGCAGGCCGCGCACCATCTCCCACATGTCGCGGCGCAGTTCCACATCGACGCCGGCGGTGGGCTCGTCGAGAAACAGGATGTCCGGTTCGTGTGACAGCGCCTTGGCGATCATCACGCGGCGCTTCATGCCGCCGGACAAGGCCTTGATCTGCGTATCGCGCTTGTCCCACAGCGAAAGGTCACGCAGCAGTTGTTCAATCAGCGCCGGGTTCTTAGATTTACCGAACAGCCCGCGGCTGAAGGACACGGTATCCCACACCGTCTCGAAGGCATCGGTGCTGATCTCTTGCGGCACCAGGCCAATACGCGACCGCGCGGCGCGGTAATCCTTGCCGATATCAAAGCCGTCGACCCGCACCGTGCCGGAACTGGCATTGACGATGCCGCAGACGATGCCGATCAGGGTGGTCTTGCCCGCGCCATTGGGACCCAGCAGGGCGAGGATTTCGCCGCGACGGACGTCGAGATTGATCTGCTTGAGCGCCTGGAAACCCGAGGCGTAGGTCTTGGTGAGATTCTGGACAGAGATGATCGACTGCACGCGCGCTTGAAGGTGGCAAAGGCCAGCGCCGATTGTAGGCGGCGCCCTGTGCGCAGCCCAAGCGCGTACTGCTCGTCCGATCAACCCACCGCGTCGGCCCCGTCAGACCGTATCGCTCCGGGGCCGACGCGTGCTGCGATCAGCGCATGCTCACCGTCATCGAGCGCGGCGAACTCACCTCCAACACGCCGATCTCGCGACCGGTGCGACCCAGACGGTAGGCAAAGCGCCCCGGGCGCTCAGCCAGGAAGCTCAGCAGCACGGGCTGTCCCGGTGTGATCGGTGCGGCCAGCTGGTATCCATCCACGCGCAGCGAATCCGCAAGATCAGTTTCCACCGCCAAGGTCACCCAGCTGCCGTGCGCGACCGCGATACGGCTCGGTCCTTGCGCCAACTGGCCGCGTCGAACCACTAGCTTGGCCGATGTGGTGGGAGCGCCCACGCGCTGACTGGCGACGCGCTTCCGGTGCGTGGCCGCAGGACGTGGAGTCACCACCACATCACGCCGGGCGTCGTAATACGGCTGCACGTAGGTATTGCCGCGCGCCACCTGCGACGTCGCCGAGCGCGGAATCACTGCGCCTGGGCTGCTTTGCACCGGAGACGAATAGACAGTACGGCTGCCGGCGGATACCGCATAAACACGGTTAGGGGCTATGGTCCGCGCCGAACCGATCGGATGCACCGCGCCCGGGCTGCTCAGCACCGGCGATGAAGAGATCGGCACCGGTGTCACCATGACGTCGCGTGTCGCGTCGTAGTAGGGCTGTACATAGGATTGCACCGGCGCCTGAGCGGCCCCGGCAGGAATCGCGACGGCAACCAGCGCGGCCGCGGCAAGCACGGTGCTTAGGTTTCGAGCACAAGGATATCGGTAGTTCATGCGGTCTCTCCCGTTGTTCCAACGCCGACATCACAGCCGGTTTAAGTGAGCCGAAGCTGAATATCGTGACTGATGGATCACCACCTGATCACGACGCTGCGCGCAAGCTCTCTACAATGCTCGCCTTTCCCGGAGTCGCCAGCATGACCACGGTGTTGATCCTGTATTACTCGCGCAAGGGCTCGACCGCCGCCATGGCGCGCCAGATCGCGCGCGGTGTGGAAGCGGCCGGCGCGGTCGCGCGTCTGCGCACCGTACCTGCGGTGTCCACCGAGTGCGAGGCCGTAGCGCCCGCGGTGCCGGATGAAGGCGCTGCTTACGTCGAATTGCAGGATCTGAGTGAGTGCGACGGCCTGGTGATCGGCAGTCCGACACGCTTCGGCAATATGGCGGCGCCGCTCAAATATTTTCTGGATGGAACCTCGGGGCTGTGGCTGTCGGGCAGCATGGTCGGCAAACCTGCCGCCGTGTTCACCTCGACCAACTCACTGCACGGTGGCCAGGAATCCACCCTGCTGAGCATGATGTTGCCGCTGCTGCATCACGGCATGCTGCTGCTGGGCCTGCCCTATTCGTTGCCTGCGCTGTCCAGCACGCGCAGCGGTGGCACGCCCTACGGCGCCTCGCACGTCGCCTGGACCGGCGCCGATGCGAACACCCTGAGTTCCGAAGAGATCGACCTGTGTCAGGCGCTGGGACGACGCGTGGCAGAAACCGCGATGAGGCTGGCGCGATGATGCTGTCGAGCCTGATGCGCCGCGTGGCGCTGGCGGCGCACGCGCTACTGATCGTGCTGGTGCTGGCGCCGAAATTTTCCGCACTCGGAACCCTGCTCGCGCTGATCCTGCTCATCCCGCTGCCCGGCCTGATTCGAGGTCGTACCTACACCTACGCCTGGGCATCGATGCTGGTGGCGTTCTATGTCGC
Source organism: Panacagrimonas sp. (assembly GCA_052387335.1). GTDB lineage: Bacteria > Pseudomonadota > Gammaproteobacteria > Nevskiales > Nevskiaceae > Panacagrimonas. Next base: position 14,214 of record JBQTJH010000229.1, read on the forward strand.
CGGCTATCTGGCTGAAGGCTATGCCAGACCCGAAACGCGCGCGGTGAGCTTCGCCATCGGTAGCGTCGCCGCGCTGGACTAAATCGCGCTGATGCTGTTTGTTCGGTTCAGCGCGCGCGAAAACGCGCGCGCCCGCGATACAGCGATCGTCGGGAAGGACGTGCAGGGCTGAGACCGACTGGGTCCCGTCGGGTGTAGGACGGCGCGTAGGTCGTATATGGACTCCTCCCCCTCTGCAACGGCGGATGTGTTGATGCACTGGGATTGACTGCGCACGTATATCCGGCCTGTTGGGTTGAGCGTTTGGAGGCTCTGGCCATGATGGAGAATTCGCGCGTGGGATCCTTATTGGCCTATCGGCTTTTGCAGCCACCGACCTACTCAGGGTTTTCTCACGCGGGTCTTACCGGTTTGTCGATCACACCGGCTCAGCAGTCAGGGTAACGGGGCGCCTCCGGGAAACGGGGAAAGGGTTGAATGTGAGGCGGCAGACACTGCCTCACAGTACATCGCCCAGCCTGAGTTTCATCTGCGTTACGTCGAGCGGCTTCGTGGTGCCGCCATCAAGCGTTGCGGAGCGTAGATTGGAAAATTGAAGCGCTGATCGTGCGCTTCAGTGCAAGAGATGAAGGCTGCACAAGCGAGCCCAACATCTGCTACACGAACGGCACCGCCAGCCGTCGCTTTGCGCTGAGGCTGGCCAGGTCGAGCGCGGCGATCAGGCTGCCCGCACGCACACAGGCAGACATGACGATTTGACACCCAATACTCCAAGCAAGTGCAGGGCAATGATAAGATGGTCACTTAAATGACCATTTCAGGTGCCCTATGGCCCATTTCTCC
>JBQTJH010000230.1:0-2526 GCA_052387335.1 Panacagrimonas sp.
TCAGCGCCTTGATCTGCGACTCTGCGAGCTTGCGCTCATTGATGTCCTCGACCACCGAAACGAAACGTGCGGGCACGTGCGCCGTGGCTTCCAGCCGACGTACGAACAGCATCACCCAGACGATCTCGCCGTCCTTGCGGATATAGCGCTTCTCCATGTTGTACTGATCAATGCTGCGATCCATCACCGCCGCCGCCATCAGCACGTCGCGCTCGATGTCGTCCGGATGCGTGATGCTCTGGAAATCGCGCTCCAGCAGTTCGTCCATGGAATAGCCGACGATCTCGCACAGCTTGTCGTTGACGTTGAGCCAACGGCCCTGATCGTCGAGCAGGGCAATTCCCACCGCGGCCTGATTGAAAATACCGCGGAAGCGCGCCTCGCTTTCATTGAGCATGTGCAGCATTTCCTGGCCCTCGGTGACGTCCAGCGCCATCGATATCAGGGTCAGGACCTCGCCCTCTGCGTTGCGCGTGACCGAGTTATGCACCTCGATCCACAGGGATCGTCCGCTGCGATGGCACATGGGCAGCACGGCGGAAATATGGTCGATCTCACCGCGAAACATGCGGCCGACGCGTTCGCGCCGTGCGGCAAACTGCTCGGGCGCAAACAAGCCGAGTTGCTCAGCGGTTTGCCCGACGGCGTCGGCTTCACTCCAGCCGAAGATTTTTTCGGCTCGACGCGACCAGCGCTTGATGCTCAAGTCCGGCATGAACTCGACCACGGCCAGTGGTGTGTTGTCGAAATGAAAATCGCGGATGCGCCGACTTTCCAGCGCCCGCTCCTCGGCGCGCTTGCGCTCGCTGATGTCCAGTCCCACACAGATGAAGCGACGCGACTGACCTTCAACGCGATCCAGTTCGCGCACGAAGATTTCGGCGTAGACAATGGCGCCGTCCTTGCGTCGGTAGCGCTTTTCCAGGCGGAAGGTTTCGATAGTGCCGTCGGCAACGCGGCGCGACTGGCGCTCGCTGTCGGCGACATCGGACTCCAGCGTTACCGCACGGAAATCCATTTCCAGAAGTTCATCCCGGGTGTAGCCGAGAAAGTCAGCCATGCCCTGGTTGACCATCAGATAGCGGCCGCTTTCATCGGTGACATTGATGCTCACCGCGGCCAGGTCGAACAGGCGGCGGAAACGGGATTCGCTATCGCTCATCGCCTCGCGCGCGCGGCGCTCGGAGCTGGCCAGGTCCATGTGCCGTGCCAGCACGCGCTGCTGCCGACGAGCGCCTGCCGCAAACAGCAGCACGAACAAGCCATGGCCGATCCATACCAGCATCATCAAGCCGGGCAGTGATTCGCGTAGCGGCCGCTCATGCCAGTAGGGCATGGTCAGCCAGGTGATGATCAGCGCCATCAGCAGCCACGTCAGGATGGCGACGCGGATCGATGCACGCGCCTCCAACATGACGAAGCACAGCAGATACAGCAGCGGCAGAAGCGCGAAGACGGGCATGGAGAAACTGCTACCCGGCGTATCGAAATAGCCGCTGAGAAACAGCACGAAAATTCTCTCGAGCAGCAGCGCGCCGATCAGCACTGGGGCGATAGCGGCGGCATAAGACGCCGCCAGGGTGCCGCGCTGAACCAGCAGGGCCATCAGGCCCAGACCCGCGCCCACGGTGATGAATAGCGCCAGCTCGGCCGTCCACACCTTGGGCTGGACGCTGATGACGGCGGCGCTGACCAGGGTCAGCAGGGCCAACAGCGGCAGCACCAGCAGCAGCAAGCGACGCCGATCATCTAGCAGCACCGCGCCCCAGCCCGGAATCGGGCTTGTCGTGGTGGAACTGGACAAGGGGGCTGCCACGAACCGCGTCTCCTTTGGGGAAACGCTGGATCGGTGCGCAAGTCCCCGAGCCCTCCGTGCAAACCCTATTCCAGACCCCGAAGTAACGTAATTACGTCAGGGCGGCCTCGGTGGGTCGATTTCTCCACCCGGGACCTCGCCCACCTCGGGCAATTTGGGTGGCGGTGTTCCGCCGCGCCAGTTGCGCAGCTGGTAGACATAGGTGAGCACCTGGGCCACGGCCTGGAACAGCGCGCCGGGGATTTCCTGGTCCAGATCCACCGAGCGATACAGCGCACGCGCCAACGGCGGGGCAGACACGATAGGCACACGATGCTCGCTGCCCAGTTCGCGGATCTTGGCCGCGATCACATCCGCGCCCTTGGCCACGACGCGCGGCGCGCGCATGGTGCCGGCGGCGTACTTGAGCGCCACGGCGTAGTGCGTGGGGTTGGTGATGATCACGTCGGCGGTGGGCACCGCACTCATCATGCGACCGCGCGCCATCTCCTGTTGTAGCTGGCGGATGCGACCCTTGACCTCGGGCTTGCCTTCGGACTGCTTGTACTCCTCGCGCACTTCCTGCTTGGTCATGCGCAGCGACGACATGAGACGGTACCGCTGCAGGCCGTAGTCGGCCGCGGCCAGCGCCGCGAGCCCCAACGCCACCTTCCACAGGAACGATTCGGCGTGCTGCCACCCGAGGGCGGCCGCACTGGCCGGGGTCATCC
>JBQTJH010000231.1:0-13099 GCA_052387335.1 Panacagrimonas sp.
TCTGATCGCTGGTCGAAATCATCTGCGCGTTCGCCTGGAAATTGCGCTGCGCGGTGATCATGTTGACCAGCTGCTCGGTGAGATCGACGTTGGACGATTCCAGCGCACCGGATTGCACCACGCCGAGATTGCCTGAACCGGCCGCGCCCAGAATCGGCGTACCGGAATTGAAGGTCGTGCCCCAGGCATTGCTGCCCAGCGGCTGCAGACCCTGCTGATTGGGGAAGCTGGCCAGCGCAAGCTGCCCCAGCGGCGTGGCCTGACCATTGGTGTAGCGCGCCTGCACCACGCCACCATCGCCAACTTCGATACCGGCCAGACGACCCGTGGTGTAGCCGTCCTGCGACAAGCGGCTGACGCCGAAGCTTTCACCGAACTGCGTCGACGCAGACAGATCCAGAGTCAGATCGAGCGCCGCCGAGCCATTGGCCGTCGCAAAGCTGGGCAGCACCACCTCTCCACCAGCCGGTGTGGTCAAGGTGCCGGTGTTGGAATACATCAGGGTCTGAGCACCACCCACGGCGGCGCCATCGATCTGCGTGTGCATCGTCCATTCGCCCGCAGTGGCGGACTTCACGAAATACAGGTTGGCCGTGTGCGAGGCCCCCAGCGAGTCGTACAAGGTCACCGAGGTGGTGTGATTGAAGCTGGTCGGATCGGTGGCGTCGAAGGTACCGGTGGCCGGCGGCGCCGCGGAGGCCGGCAGGTTGAACACGGCTTCGATGTTCTGACTGGCCGCAGGAGGGTTGTCCGCCGTGGACAGACGCAGATCGCTGAGCTGGGCCGTGTCGAAGCTGCTGGTGCCCGTGATGGGCGGAAATACCTGCAGACGATGACCGGAGGCGTTCACCACATAGCCGTCACGATCCGTACCGAAGGCACCGGCCCGCGAGAACACCTGCGAACCGCCGTCAGACAGGGTGAAGAAGCCCTCGCCCGAGATGGCCAGGTCCAGCGCGTTATCGGTGAAGTTCACCGCGCCCTGCGAAAACTGCTGCGCCACGCGATCCAGACGCGAGCCTGCGCCGACGGCGTTGCTGGACAGGCCGTACGCGGTCACCGGAAAGAAGTCAGCGAACTCTGCGCGCGACTGCTTGAAGCCGATGGTGTTGGAGTTGGCAATGTTGTTGGCGGTGGCGGCCAGATCGGCCGAGGCCGAGGTGATGCCGGACAGTGCAATCTGAAAGGACATGAGTGACTCCTATTGGACGACTTCAGAGAATTTCGCGGACGTCGGCGAGTGCCACCGAGCCCATACCGAAAAGATTGAGCTTCACGCCGCTACCGCCGAGCGAGACGCTGTTGACCAAGGCCATGGTCTGGGTGGACGCCGATGCCGCTGCCGCGCCCTCGCCGACCGTGGCACGAATGCCGTACACGCCCTCGGGCATGCGATTGCCGGCCTGATCCAGGCCGTTCCAGGTGAAGTTCGCGGTGCCCGCGCTGCGCGTGCCCAGATCCATGCGCTGCACGACCTGGCCGGCAGCGTCGGTGACTTCCACGAACAAGCGGCCGCTGCCGACCACCTCGGCGCTGCCGGATAAGCCGCCCTCGGCAAATAGATAGCCTTCGTTGGACGGCACCATCACGCCATGCCCGACGAGATTGGCGGCTTGCAGAGATTGGTTCGAGGTCAGCGCGCTGGTCAGTCCCGACAGCGATTCCTGCATCGACTGTATGCCCGAGACGGTGGAGAACTGCGCCATCTGGCCCAGGAACTCGCCGGACTCCATCGGCTTGAACGGGTCCTGGTGCTGCAACTGTGTGGTCATCAGGCGCAGAAAATCCTGCTGACCCAGTTCGGCGCGATCAGAATCCGATTCGCGCAGGGCAAGACCGAGATCGGAGTAGGAACGGCTGACGGGTGCGATGCTCATTCAATCGTCCTCATTTGCCGAGCGACAGGGTGCGCATCGTCAATTCCTTGGCGGTGTTCATCACTTCTACGCTGGACTGGTAGGAGCGCGAGGCCGAGATCATGTTGACCATCTCTTCCACCACGTTGACGTTCGGCGCGTAGACATAACCATCGGCGTCGGCCATCGGATTGCCTGGCTCATAGCGCTTCTGCGCGTCGAGCTGGCTTTCCATCACACCCATCACCTGCACGCCGGCAGAATCCGGATTGGCCGCGTCGAGCTGCGCCTGGAACATCGGCATGCGCGCCTTGTAGGCCGCCTCTGCGCTCCCCGCGACGCTGTCGGCATTGGCCAGGTTGGAGGCCACGGTATTGAGTCGCATGGACTGCGCTGCGAGCGCAGAACCGGCGATATCGAAGATGCGGAATGAACTCATGCGCGGCTCCTTATTCGCCCGTGATCGCGGTCAGCAGGCTCTTGAGCTTGCCGTCGAGAAATCCAAGCGAGGCCTGGTAATGCATGGCCGAATCCATGAACGCGGCCTGCTCGGTCTGCAACTCCACCGTGTTGCCGTCGGCGCTGGGTTGCAGCGGCGTGCGATACACCAGGGTTGGGTCTGCGGCGGCGCCGCTACGCGGCTGCTGATGTCCAGCCTGCGTACCGTGCACGCTGCCGCCCGCCAGGGCCTGCGACAAAGCCGCCTTGAAATCCAGATCACGCGCCTGAAAGCCGGGGGTGTCAGCGTTGGCAATATTGCCGGCGAGCAATTCCATGCGACGTCGCTGCAGATGCAGCGCCTGTGCGTGAATGCCAAACAGAGGATCGGTGCCAGCCATGCGGGACTCCCGCTAAAGGGTATGCCCGACTCTTACAAGGCCTGTGCCAGCGCCGAGGTTTTCAGGGCCAGCGTATCGGCCGCGAAAAAATATTCTTTAGCGCGGCGATGTTTCACGCCATCAACTCCAGGCGCTGCAAAACGCCCTCGGCCAGATCATCGGCGCTGAACTTGGGCACGAAGCGATTCGCGCCCACCTTGGCCGACATGGCGTTGTTGAACGCGCCCGACAAGGAGCTGTGCAGCATCACGTACAAGCCGGCCAGGCGCGGATCGCGACGAATTTCAGTGGTCAGGCGATAGCCGTCCATGTCCGGCATCTCCACGTCGGAGATCAGCATCAGTAACTCGTCTTCCGGCTTGACGCCGCGTTCGGCAATTCCCTGCAGGTAGCGCAGCGCCTCGCGTCCATTGGCGACGGTCGTGCACGGCACGCCCAGCTCACCGAGCACGCGTTCGATCTGGGTGCGCGCAACCTTGGAATCATCCGCGACCAGCGCGCGCTTGCCGCCGGTCGCCATGCCGTCGAAGCGCGTGCGCAGGCTCTCGGACAGACCCGGAGGCATGCCCACCACTTCGGCCAGCACTTTCTCAACGTCGATGATGGCCACTAGTTCCTGGCCGACGCGCGTGGTTGCGGTCAGATGGCCTTGCGGGCCGGACGGCGGCGGCTCAACCGTGGACACATCCACATGCACGATGCGATCCACCGCGCGCACCAGAAAACCCTGCACGGTGCGATTGAATTCGGTGACGATCACATGCCGCGCGTTGGCGCCGCTGGGCTCACCGCCGACGGCGTAGTGCAGATCGATCACCGGCACCACGCGTCCGCGAATCTCGGCGACGCCTGCCACTTGATCGTGCTTGGCCGGCACCCAGGACAGCTTGGGACAGGGGATGACCTCGCGCACCTTGAACACGTTGATGCCAAAAAGTTGGCGCTCGTCGAGTCGGAACAAGAGCAGCGCCAGGCGGTTGTGACCCGCCAATTGCGTGCTGCGGTCGATGCTATCCAGCAAGCCTGCGCCCATGCTTGAGCCCCGATATCGATTGATGTGCCCGGACCTAGGCAAGTCCTGGACCCGGGCTTACTCGACGCAGGAACGTGAATTGCAGCCGTAGCCCTGTCCCAACGGAATTCTCGCCATGCACCGGTTCACGATTGCTCGCAGCCTCGGCGTGACCAGCTTCCTGCTCCTGCTGATGGGCGCGGCCTTTGCTCAGTCCGCCGCCACCTACGAAGCGCTGGATCACATTCGTGAAGCCGCCATGAGCGCGGCACGCCCGCATGTCAGCGCTGCCGCCGAACTCAGCACCGGACGGCTGGATGAGCGCCTGCGCTTGACCGCCTGTCCCGCACCGCTGAGCGCGCAGGTGATGTCCACCAGCGCCGCGGCGCTGAGCGTGGAGGTGCGCTGTGACGCGGCCGGCTGGAAGCTGTTTGTGCCGGTCAGCGTGCGTGAGCAGGTGCCGGTCCTGGTCGCGACGCGCGCGCTGACCCGTGGCCAGCTCGTGTCTGCCAGCGATGTGCAGGTGCAGACGCGTGAGCGCGCGGGCCTAGGCCCGGCCTGGCTCGGTTCGCCAGAACAGATCGATGGCCAGGTCATGCAGCGGCCGGTGCCGGCCGGCACGGTTCTGACGCCTGCACTGCTGGCGCCGGCGCGCGTGGTCCGGCGTGGTCAGTCGGTCACGCTCATCGGGGCCAGCGGCGGCTTCCAGGTGCGCGCCCAGGGCAAGGCGCTGGCCGATGCCGCGTCCGGTGAGTCCGTGGCGGTGGAAAATCTCAGCTCGCGCCGCGTGGTGCAGGGCCTGGTGCAGGCCGATGGCACCGTAAGGGTGAGTCTGTAGCGGGCCTGTGATGGGCCGGTGATGGGCCGGTAATCGGCCGATGATCGGTCTGCCTAAAGTTTCACCGGCGCTGGCCGATAGCCCAGGCAGACCTAATCAGTGGACGCCCAGGCCATGAGCAACAAGATCGATTCCCCCATTGGACCCGCTACCGGCCCCAGCGCCGTGCGCCCGGTGGCGCGCTCGCGTGAACAGGCCGCGCAGACGCGTGCCGAAACCAGCCAACGCCAGGATTCCGTGGCGCTCACCGGCGAGGCCCGCGTCTTGCAACAGCTTGAGCAGGGCGTCAAGGACAGCAGCGGCATCGACGAGACCAAGGTCGCCGAGATGCGCCGCATCCTCGCCCAAGGACAGTACAGCGCCAATCCACAGGCCATTGCGGGCCGCTTGATGCAGCTCGAATGGTCGCTCGCCACACTCCGTTGAGCCCATGACCGCCAGCCCCGATTCGCTTCCAGTCGCCGCATCCGCATCCAGCGATCGCTTCCGCGCCAATATTTCGGCGCAACTGCGAATCGCCAGCGAACTCGAAGCCCTGCTGGGCGAGGAACGACGCGGGCTGATCGCACGCGACTGGCCGGCGGTGATGCGCATCAGCGAGGACAAGAACCGGCTGGTGGCGCAGATGCAGAATCTTGGACGCGAGCTGGATCCGCTATGCGCCGGCCACGCGCTACGCGAGGTCCTTGCGCGTCTGGACCTGGCCCACGAACACGCGCAACTGCTGAACATTGCCGATCGCCTGCAGCGCGCCAATCGCGAGTCACGCAGCCTGCTCGATCATCACCAGCGCCGTGTCGGTACCGCGCTGCGCTTGATGAACCGCGGTGATGGCGGCAACACCTATGGTCGCAACGGCTACGCCGGCATCGGCCGACTCAGCCAGCGTCTGGCGGCCGCATGAATAACTTTACTGAAGCTGCGCCCACCGGCATCGCCCAGGACTATCGCGAATGTTGGGAACTCCTGGGCGCCCTGCATCTGTTGCGCGCGCATATCTGGGTCGGCATCGCCGGCCAGCCCTCGGCCGGCTTGAGCGTGATTCTTTCCGTGGATCATGAGCGCGGCCGCTTCGTGATTGACGCGCTGCGTGATGTGGATGCCCTGGGCCGTCGTGGTCCGGTGTACTTCGACACCCAGGTGGAAGGTCGTCGTCTGCGCTTCGCCTGCCAGCTCGAACAGGTACTGCTGGTGGACAACAGCCCGGCCTATCAACTCAGTGATCCGCAGCTGGTATTGGATCAGCAGCGCCGCAACGCCTATCGCGTGCGCATCCCGCTCAACCTGCGCTTACCAGCGGCGCTCGAAGAAGTGGGGACGCGCATGCCGGCACGTCTGCTGGACTTGTCGACCCGCGGCTGCAGCACGCGGCTGGAGTCATCACTGGAAGTGGAGCCCGGCGATGTGCTCAAGGTGCACCTGCGTCTGGCGCCGCTGGACTTCAGCTGTTCGGCAGTGGTGCGCAATGTTCAACGCCTGGGCGGTGCCTCGCGCATCGGCATGGAGTTTGATCTGGATCCCGCGGTCGATGGTCCCGCCATGGAGCAGGCCGTGGCGCGTTTGCAGCGCGATATTCTGCGACGACGGCTGAACTAGAGCTTCGGTACCGCTGAACCAGGCTTCTGCTTGCGCCGCGCAAAGCCACTGCAGGGTTCACGAGCTCGCGCGCGGTCATCTCAGCATGGATGGCCAATGCTCGCGCGGGGAACCCTAGACCAATCCGGCGGTCCGCTAACGGTCCGCGCATAATCTGCGCTTGCGTTTGCCGTCTGGGAGTTCCCGCGCGTGTGGTTATCCGATCTTTCGGTCAAGCGACCGGTGCTGGCTACGGTCATCAATCTGCTGATCCTGGTGTTCGGCCTGTTCGCGCTGAGCCAGACGCCGGTGCGCGAATACCCGGACATTGACCCGCCCATCGTCTCGGTCAGCACCAGTTATCCCGGCGCCTCGGCCGCGGTCATCGAAACCCAGATCACGCAGATTGTCGAAGACCAGATCTCTGGCATCGAGGGTATCAAGAGCCTGACTTCATCCTCGCGCGACGGACGCTCGAACATTTCGGTTGAGTTCGAGTTGTCACGCAATATCGACGATGCCGCCAACGACGTGCGTGACCGCGTCTCGCGCGTGCTGGGCAATCTGCCCGATCAGGCCGATCCGCCGGAGGTCACCAAGGCCGACGCTGACGCCTCGCCGATCATGTTCTTCGTGTTGTCCGCCGACAATCTGGATCCGCTGGGCCTCACCGATTACGCCGAGCGTTACATGGTGGATCGTTTCGCCAGCCTCGATGGCGTATCCAACGTGTTTCTGGGCGGAGATCAACGCTACGCCATGCGGATATGGCTCGATCGCGATCAGCTCGCCGCGCGCGGACTGACGGCGTCGGATGTGGAAAATGCCATCCGCTTGCAGAATGTGGAGCGTCCCGCCGGTCTGATCGAATCGCGTGATCGTGAATACACGCTCAGGACCGAGCGCCAGTACACGACGCCAGAGGCCTTCGGCGAGATGGTGGTGCTCAGTGGTGCAGACGGCTTCCCCATCCGCGTGCGCGACGTCGCGCGTGTGGAACTGGGCGCCGAGAATCCGCGCACGGCCTTTCGTGCTAACGGTATCGAGACCCTGGGCGTCGGCATCATCAAGACCTCCAGCGCCAACACTCTGGCCGTTGCACGCGCAGCCAAGGATCTGGCCGAGCGCTTGCAGCCGGAACTGCCGCAGGGCATGAAGCTGGAACTCAATTACGACACCTCGGCCTTCATCGAAGCCTCGCTGCACGAGGTGCAGATCACGTTGGGCTTTGCCGCGCTGTTCGTGATTCTGGTGATCTACCTGTTCCTGGGAAGCGCGCGCGCCACCTTGATTCCCGCGGTCACAGTGCCGATTTCGCTGCTCGCTTCGTTCATTTTTTTGAACGCCTTCGGCTTCTCCATCAACATCCTCACTTTGCTGGCGCTGGTGCTGGCGATTGGCTTGGTGGTGGACGACGCCATCATCATGGTGGAGAACATCCATCGTCGCCTCGACGAAGGTGAACCACCCTTGCTCGCCGCTTATCGCGGCGCGCGCGAGGTGGGCATGGCGATCATCGCCACCACCGCGGTGCTGATGGCCGTATTCACGCCGCTGGCCTTCCTGCAGGGCAATATTGGGCGTCTGTTCAGCGAATTCGCCTTGGCGATGGCGGCCTCGGTGGGATGTTCCGGCCTGATCGCGCTGACTCTATCGCCGGTGTTGTCGGTGTGGCTGCTGCGCCGGCAAGAAACACGCGGGCGCTTCTTTTCCGGCATGGATCGCGCTCTGGAGCGTCTGAGTGCGGCTTATGTGCGACGGCTGCAGCTGTTCACACGAAATCCGGTCTTGTCAGCCGTGGTCATGCTCGGTGTGTTTGGCGCCATCGCGGTCTTGTTCATGCTCATCCCCAAGGAATTCACGCCAGCCGAGGACCGCGGTCAGTTCACGGTGAATGTCACCGCGCCCGAGGGTGCGAGCTTCGAGTACACCGCCGAGATCATGGGCCAGGTGGAAAAGCCCTTGCTGGAACGGCTCGATAAGGGCGAGATCGCGCGTGTGCTGTTTCGCCTGCCGGGCTTCGGCGGCGGCAATCAGGTCAATAGCGGTTCGGTCGCGGCAACGCTGGAAGCCTGGCCGGATCGTGATCGCAGCTCTGCGGAGATCGGTCAGGACGTCGCCCAGGAGTTGCGTAACGTCAACGGCGCCCGTGTGGTGGTGATTCAGCGCGGCGGCTTCCGGTCTCGCGGCGGTCAGCCGGTACAGGTGGTGATGGGCGGGCCGAGCTATGAAGAACTCGCTGCCTGGCGTGATCGCGTGATCACGAGGGTCAACGCTGAGTACCCGCGTCTGTTGCGTCTGGACTCCGACTACAAGGAAACCAAGCCGCAATTCCAGCTCGACATCGACGTCGGGCGTGCAGGTGATCTGGGCGTGCGCGTATCGGACATCGCGCAGGCCATCGAGTCGATGTTCGGCGAGCGACGGGTCACACGCTTCCAGGATCGCGGCGAAGAATACGAGGTGATCCTGCAGGCGCCAGCGAAGGATCGCGCCAATCCTGATGCCTTGGGACAGGTCTATGTGCGCGCACAGTCCGGTCAGTTGGTGCCGCTATCCAGCCTGGTCAAGCTGCGCCAGCAGGCTGCCGCTGCAACCTACAACCGCGTTGATCGACTGCGCTCCATAACCTTGTCGGCAGACCTAGCACCCGGATATACGCTGGGCGAAGGCTTGGCCGATCTCGAACGCGTCGTGCGTGAGGAAACCGCTGGCCAGGCGCGAGTGAGCTACAACGGCGAGTCACGCGAGTTCCGCGAATCCAGCAGCGCGCTGTACTTCACTTTCGCACTGGCTCTGGTGATCGTGTATTTGGTACTGGCGGCGCAGTTCGAAAGCTTTGTGCATCCCTTGGTGATTCTGAGCACCGTGCCGCTGGCCCTGTTTGGCGCATTGGCAGCGCTGTGGCCACTGGGTTTCACCCTCAACGTTTATTCGCAGATCGGCATCATCATGCTGGTGGGGCTGGCTGCAAAAAACGGCATCCTGATCGTGGAATTCGCCAACCAGCGCCGCGATCAAGGCATTCCCTTCGACGAGGCCCTGACCAGTGCCGCACAGTTACGTCTGCGCCCGATCCTGATGACGTCCATTGCAACCATCGCCGGCGCCGTGCCGCTGATGCTGACCGAAGGCGCGGGCTACGAAGCGCGTCGCATTCTCGGGGTGGTCATCGCCAGCGGCGTGGCCTTCTCCACCCTGTTCACCTTGTTCATGGTGCCGGCGTTCTATGCCGCGCTGTGTCGCCGCACGGGCTCACCAGAACGGCATGCCGCCGAGCTGGAACGCCAGGAACAGAATCCGCAGGCTTCGGAAGCCTAGGGTCTGTTGACCTATGCTTGATCGCTGCATCGGCCACTGAGGTTTCGCCCGAAGCTGCGCTGTCCCGGTCATCGGTCTAGGCTTGCCCAGGTGCGCCACCCAGAGCGCTCATGTGCGAGGAGACAACATGGACTTCGGCCACTTCACGATGCCGTCACACCCGCCCGAGCGCAGCCTCAAGGCCTGCATCGACTGGGATCTGCAAGTGATCCGCTGGCTCGATGAATACGGCTATTCCGAAGCCTGAATCGGCGAGCATCACACCGCGCCTTGGGAACCGATTCCCGCACCCGACCTGCTGTTGGCTCAGGCCTTTCTGCAGACCCGGAACATCCGTCTCGGCCCTGGCGGGTTTCTGCTGCCGTACCACCATCCGGCAGAGCTGGCGAATCGAGTGGCGATGCTCGATCACATGTCCGGCGCCAACCGCGAGATGACGCGCGAGGCACTGGATCTGATCCTGCGCCTGTGGAGCGAACGCGAACCCTTCGATCACGACGGCAAGCACTGGAAGGGTCTGGTGTCCGGGGCCGTGACTGAGTTCAGGAAATCGAGAAATCGTCCACGCACCGACTCACGGCGAGTCGCGTCGATGTGCCGGCCTTCCGGAATCAGCCACAGCTTTTTGGGCTCGCGTGCTGCCTCGTACAGTCTCCGCGAGTGGCTGACGCTGACGATGACGTCGTGCTCGCCGTGAATCAGCAGCAGCGGAATCGGGCTGATGTGGTGGACGACCTTGATCGCCGCATATTGGTCAGAGATCAGCATCGACAGCGGCCATTGCAGCGGCCAGGTCAGCCACAGCTGCGACAGCTTTTCGCGGGCGATATCGCGATAGCTGGAAAACGCGCTCTCGGCAATCACGGCAACAACGCGCTCGTGTGCAGCGGTACTTGTGGCAAGACGGATCGCAATAGAGGCACCCAGACTCTGGCCATAGATAATCAGGGTGCCGGTATCCCGGGCTGCGAGCCAGGCGAGTGCCGCTTCGGCATCCTCATGAATGGCATCGACACTGGCTACTCCCTGCGAGCGTCCGTAGCCGCGATAGTCGATGGCCAGCACGTTGTAGCCCTGAGCCGGCAACCAAGCCACCGCGTGGATGTGTGAACTCAAATTCTCCGCGTTACCGTGCAGAAACAGCAGCGTCGCCCGCGGGGTTCCATGTGCCGGCAGGTAGAGCGCATGCAGGTCGCTGCCGTCCGGCGCGGCAATCCTGAGGTCTTCGGCCGGTGTGCCGAGGGCGAGGTTCGGCAGGTAGCGCACCTGATCCGGGTGCAGGAACACGGAGGTACAGCCGCAGACTCCGCAGCCCAGAAGCAGTATCAAAAGCAGAACGCGCGCACGCATCGGGGCTCAGTAGTAATACTGATAACGCAGGCCGACGGCCAGCGTGTCGTCGGGCTGCTGGTCGCGCCAGAGCATTTCAAGATGCAAGGCCTGATTGCGCGACACGCGCAAATTGTGCCGAAGAACCACGCGTGCACGATCTTCACCGTTAGCGAATTTCTCGGCACCGAGTTCCCAGTGCAAGGTCAGCACGCCAAGATCCTGCAACCAGCCGCCGCGCAGACCCAGAGCAGGCTGCAGCGGGTCTTCGAAACCATGGTTGTGCTCCAACCGAGCGGTGGTCATTCCATAGACCTGGCTTCCCGACCACAGACTGCGCGTCATACCCGCACCGCCGTTGACATGGGCAACCCGATGTTCCGCACCGCCCGTCCACTGGCGCTCGACCCCGGTCGTGACGGCCCATGACAGCGGCTTGAAGAAGCGGTCGCGCGGGCTCAGTGAAACAATATCGACCAGATCGAACCGGTTCACGTCCAGCTGGCCATCGTCCTCGATGCGCAGGTCGATGTTGCCGATGTTGATCTGCGCCCCGGCCGGAAACCCGTTGCGGTTCTCCGCCAGGCTGTGCAGCGACATGCGCAGGCCCAGACTGAGATAATCCCGCTCCTCTTCATTCCAAAGTCCAAGCGCCAGCCGACGACTGCCGTGGCTGAGATCGGGCGAGCTTGCGGGATCGGGCGCGGCAGCAGCCGCTGGAAGATCAGCGGCCTGCAATTGCAGGGCTTGTAACAGCCGGAAGCTGCGCTCTGCAATGGTCAGGTCACGTTCCGCGCCCGTCTGCGTGTAGCGCAAATACTTGTAGGCAGCATCGATCAGCGCGGCACGGATCGCCGGGTCCAGCGCCTGCAAATCGGCCGTCTCCAGGCTTTCAGGAGACTCGCTCAGTTCGATGACCATCTCGTGCAGCGACTCCGGCACGGTAGCCAGACGCTGCCTGAGCGCGGTGCCTTGAGCGGGACGAAAATGCTTGCCCTCCACAAGACCGGCGCGTTCCACCGCGCGGACGGTGTCGATGGGAATGGCGGTCAGAGGAAAGTCGCCGGTCAAGTCCAGACCCGGACGCGCAACTTCCAGCAGTTCCAGAATCCGGTATGAGCAGTTCTCGTCGAAGAAGTAGTACGCGAAGTTGATGCCGCGCAATTCCCACAGGTGCTGGATCAGACGCTCGGTCTCCTCAGCACTCAGGTTCAGCGGGTACTCCCAGATGTCGCGGTTCTCGTCGCGGTTGTAGTCGCGAATCTTCTTGTAGTACCGGTCCACCTCGAACTGGCCCGGATAGCCGCCGGTCAGCCCGCGGAAGGCGTAGAACAAGCCGTTGTCACTGGGATCCACCAGCGCGCCGAAGTTGATCGCGAAGGACAGATAGTCAGAGCCGCTGTCATCCGCCCCGGCATCCAGCCTGAGCAAGGTGTGGCCGAACATCGAGGACGGGCTGTTGAGGTAGTACGAGGGAAAAATCAGGACCGCGCGCGTGGCCTGCACCTGGGTTCGAAATTCGCGGTAGGCAAGGCAATCGGGTTGCGGCAGCTCGCCCAGATCCAGCCTGCTGCGCAGCCAGTTGAAACGTGCGACGAAGCGACATTGCGCATGCTGGTCACCCAGATCGGCCGGCGCAGCGAAGGCATCCAGGCTGGCCTCCATTTCTGCGCGCGGATTGGTGGCGCCATCAGCCGCCAGAAAGAACCGGGCATCGTCGGCCTGACTACTCCACGAGCCGGGCCAGATGCCGGCCTTGTAATGCCCCAGTCGCAGCCACTCAGCTTGCGTCCACAGCGCGGCCGATTCCGCCTGCGGCCAGGCTGAAGCTGCAGCCACAGTCGATGCCGGCCATAACACCAGCGATGCAAGCAGCAGTCGAATCAGCGTGGGCATGGCATTGGGCGGTCAAAACAAAAGCCCGGCATCCGAAGATACCGGGCCTGAGCGAACCTCAAGACCGATCGCCGCTGGGCGATGGTCCTATCGTTCAGATCGCGTACTTGGCCAGATTGGCGTCGGCCTTCATCAGCGATTCAAGCTGGGTCACGACCTGATCGGCCGTCACGTTTTCGCTCGGGAACAGCACAGCGAAGTTCTGGTGAGTCAGCGCTGCGAAGGCGGCACGATCTTCCTGCGCCACACCGTAGGCCACGGCAACAGCGGTCAGCGCTTCGCCCTGACCCACGGCTGCATCGGCGGAGAACTCATCGAGCATGGCATTGATCATGGCCTTGCCGCCGTAGGTCAGCTTGCCGTCCACCGAGCAGCCGTTGGTGCCGGAGGTCATGCCGAAGGTGGCGTTACCCGAGGTGCCATTGGTGGTGCT
>JBQTJH010000232.1:0-8925 GCA_052387335.1 Panacagrimonas sp.
GCCGTAGTAGTCCGCCAACAGATGGATGGCGTAGGCCAAGCCCAGCGTGATGATCAGCGGCGGCGTGATGATGGTGACCAGATTCAGCGACAGCCCCATCGCCACCGCCGTGGCCGCCGTCCACAGCAGCGCCACACTCACGGTCAGCACCGTCGCCAAAGTCGCGAGCAGGCTGCGAAACGCGATGAACAGCATCACCACCGTGATCAGATAAATCATCGGCACGCTGAAGCTCAGCGTATCCAGCATGGCCTTGGTGCTGGCCGCCTTCACCACCGGGCTGCCGGCCAGCAAGACCTCGTCGCTGCCGGTGACTTCACGCGCCAGCGCGTGAAACTGACTGGAATAGTCGCGGCTGCGGAATAACTCCTCGCCCTGCGCGTCCAGACCAATGGCCAGGGCCGTGTGCACGCCATCCACGGCCACCAGCACGCCGCGATAAATTGGATTGGCTGAGATCTGCTTGGGGAAGTCGCGGATCGATTCCGGGTCCAGCGCGGCCTGCTGCGTGAAGGGGCTGATCTCGATGTCTTCGCCTTCGGCCAGCACATTGGGCGCGGTTCCCAGCGAGAACACATTGCGCACGCCTTCAAATTGGCGCAGGCGGCGTGTCAGCTCGTCGATGCGCGCCATGCTGTCTGCGGTGAACAGCGGGTCCAGCTTCACCGACATCAGCACCGCGTCAGAATCACCAAACGTCTGACGCACACGCTCGAAGACCTGGCGGTCCTCGTCCTCCAGCGGCAGCAGGGTTTCGGTCGAGGCGTCCAGCTTCAGCCGCGGGCTGAACGACGGCAGCTCGAATACGCGCAACAAGGCGTACAGCGACAGCCCCAGCACCAGCAGGATCACTAAGGCGGGACGGCGCGCAGCCTGCTCGATCAGGCGCTGGAGACTGTTCACTTGAGCAGGGACATTGCCGCAGATTTACGACGCCGCGGCCTCATCGCTTGGCGCTCGCTTGGCTCGCAGTGAGGACTTACGCGTTTCAATTGCCGACGTAGAACAAGCGCGGATTGAACAAACGATCCGCCAACTCCTTGTCGCTCTGCACACCGGTGATGCGCAGACGGGTGCTGGTGGCGCCTTGCAGATCCTCGATCACGCCCTCGGTGAAATACCAGTGCGGACCGGATTGCGCCAGGAATTTGGCCTGGGTCGAAAAGCGCTTGCGCACCACGCCGCCCTGGGAGAATTCGGCCTTCAGCACCATGCAGCTTTTCTGATCGATCCAAGCCTCGACGCGGTCAAAGCTCAGCTGTGCGGACGGATCCGGTTCCATCGACAACACCCAGGCCGGTCGTTTGGCCAGCGGCTCGCTGCGCTCGAGCTTGAGCGAATCGCCGGTGAAGGCGTAGGTGATCTGCTTGACGTCGGCGTAGGACAGATCGGTGCCGAACAGCGAACTGTCACGCATGCCGCCCGTGATGCGCCGCACCTTCTGCAGCGCCGGCAGGTAGACATACATGTCCTCGGGTTTGCCCTGCTCCTTGGCTTCCACCACCAGGTAGGCGGTGCCGCGCATATCTGACGGCATGTCCACCCGCATCATGGCGTTGATGCGGTCATCGTCCAGCCGCGCATGCAGTCGGCCCGCCAGGGTCCGCGTACCGCCGGTCTTGTCGGTGGCGGCAATCTCGAACTGCCGCACCTGCACCTGCCGGGGAATGTTGGCGCGCATGCAGGCCTCGATCTGTTCGACGCTGTCGGCGGCACGGGCCGGCAGGCCGAGCAGGCTCAGAACGCCCAGACAGATCAGCACTGCAGATCGCATACGCATACTCCCCAAGAACCCACCGAAGTCACGCCTAGCTTAGCGAGTCTCGGGCGCCAGGCGAGACCGCCGCTCGGCCAGGGTCGGCGCGCGCCGCGGCCAGCCTGCGCGGGGTCCCGTGCTTGCGATGCGGCGACCCGGCCGGATAATGCCCAGATGCCCACCAAGCCCACCAAGCCCACCAAACCCACCAAACCCAAGTCCGCCGCGACGCGACGCAGCCCGCCCACTCGCGCCAGCGCCGCCGGCAACCCCGCCCGGCCCGAGCGCGAGACCGCTGCTGCGCCTGCGCATGTGCAGACCGAGTTCACCATCGACGAATTGGCGCGCGAAGCCCTCACCACGGTGCGCAATGTGCGCGCCTATCAGGATCGCGGCCTGCTGCCGCCGCCCACGCGCCGCGGCCGCACCGGCTGGTACTCCAGCGATCACCTGGCGCGCCTGCGCCTGATCGGCAGCCTGCTTTCGCGCGGCTATACCCTGGGCAATATCGGCGAGCTGATCGACGCCCTGGACAAGGGTCATGACCTGCGCCAGATCGTCGGCCTGGAACGTGCCATCGCCAGCCCCTGGTCGGACGAGCAACCGCGACATTTCAGTCTGGCCGAGCTGCTCCAGATGTTCGGCATCGTGTTCAACCCGCGCACCCTGGCCAAGGTCATCGAGCTGGGTCTGCTGGAACCCGATGGCCTGCGCTACCGCGCGCCGAGTCCGAAGATGCTGATCGCAGGGGCCGAGCTGTCCAAGGCCGGCATGCCGCTGGAAGACCTGCTCAAGGTCATCGAGGGCCTGCGCGCCAATGTGCAACGCGTAGCCGACGAGATGGTGCAGTTGATCGCCCGCCTGCTCGACCATTACGGCGAGGGCGAACTCCCCCCGCGTGAAGATGTGCCCAAGCTGGCCGAAACCATCTGGCGGCTGCGGCCTCTGGGGATGATGGCGGTGGAGGCCGAGGTATCCCGCGCGCTGGAAAAATCCGCGAACAAGTTTCTGGGTGAGCGCGTGGCGCAGATTCTGGAGCAGATGCAGCGACCCTGAGCGGTCCTCGCGCCGACGGCTCGTGCCAGCGCAGCATGAGCTCATTGCCGCGATTGCCGCGATTGCCGCGATTGCCGATCAGACCGATCGCTGGATGCGCACCCGCTTCGCGTGCGCCGGTGCGCCAATCCACTCATAGCCCGCGATCGCGCGCTCCAGCCAGCGTGATCGATCCAGCGGATGGTCCGAGCGCGCGGCGGCGAGCTCGTCCACATGCGGCTCCACGCCGCGCGCCTGCATGGTCTGAATCAGTTCACGCGCCCGCGCAAAACCTGCGGCGGCGTGCTCTGCGTTCAGCGCACTTGGCGGCAGTGCGAGCCGCGCAATCCAGGCGCGCAGTTCCCACAGCTTGCCACCCGAGGCCTGCGCGCTGAGCACGGCCTCCTGGCTCAGTTGCGCGGCCTCGCTGACCTGTCCGGCGCCGAGACAGGCCTCGGCCAGCACCGCCAGATGATGCGCTTCGAACTGGTAGGCACCCGCGCCGCGCGCGGCCAGCGGTCGTGCTTCACGCAGCGGCGCAATGGCCTCGGCATGACGCCCTAGCAGAATCAGCGCCTGGCCCTGCGCGCGCAGCGCCAGCGCGCGGAAGTACGGACTGCCGAAGGTCTCGGCCTGTTCCAGTGCCTGTTCGGATTCTTCCAGCACGCCCTGGGTGTCGCCGCTGAACCAGGCCAGCTCGACACGCAGGCCGTGCATCCAGCTGGCGCCGCGACCGTCACGCTCGGTGATCAAGATGGCCTCGGATAATTCCTGCTGCGCGCGAGCCAACTCGCCGACCCAGGCACGCTGCGACGACACGAAGGCGCGCGACAGGCAGTTATCTTCCGAGATCGGTCCGCTCAACCACGCATCACCACCAGCCCAGTTGGCCAGTTCCAGACCTTCGCGTGCGCGCCCAATCGAAGAAAAGCTGATCAGGATGGCCAGCCGGAAACGGTTGGCCAGGGATGCGCGCGCCGACTCCGGACACAGACGCAGACCTGCCTCGACCAGCTCCACCGCGCGTTCGGTGTCGCCGCGCTGCAGTTGCGCATTGCCGTAGGAGATCGCCAGTTCCGCCGCGCACACCGGATCGCCACAGTCGTCGGCCAGCTGGCGCGCCTCGACATAGCAGCGATCCACCGTGGCCTGATCGATCACGAACAGCTGCGCCATGCGGATCAGGCCGGCGCGAGCGGCGATGCGCAGGCGACGGGTGTCTTCGGTCTGCGCGGCGCGATCCAGATGCTCGATGGCGCGATCAAACTGCTCGGCTGTGATGCGCGCATCGCGCGTGGCAAACCACATCGCCGCGTGCAGGTTCCAACGTCCGGCCTGCGCCCATTCGCCCGCAAGGGTCCAGTGCTCGGCGATGCCGCGCGCGGTGGACTGCACCGGGTTGTCGCCGCAGGCGCGCTGCAGCGCCTGCGCCAAACGCGCGTGCATCAGCGTGCGACTGCTTTCGAGTTGCGTGCCGTAAGCCACTTCACGCAGCAGCGGCTGGGCAAAGCTGCGGCGTGCGCCGCCGTCCTCGCTGCGCAGAAAGCCGGCGCGTTCCAGCGCCACCAGCGCGGGTGCCGGGTCTTCTCCATCGGCCGCGACTTCACCCAGCAGCACCGGATCGAAGTCCGCGCCGATCACGGCGGCCGCATGCAGCCAGGCCTTGGATGCCGCAGGTAGGCGATCAATACGTGCCGCGATCAGCGCGTGCACGGTGTCGGCGATCGGCAGTTCCACGATCTTGCGCACCCGTCGATACGCCGACAGCGTGCCGTGCAGGTGCCCGGTTTCGGCCAACGCCATCACTGCTTCTTCAACGAAGAAGGGATTGCCGGCGGCGCGTTCGCCGATGCGCTCGGCCAGGCCCAGCAGCGAGGCATCCTCGCCCAAGCAGGTCGCCGCCAGACGCGTCACCAGACTCAGACTCAACGGCGACAAGTCGAGCCGCTCGTCAGCCGGCGGCAACGCTTCGCTCAGCGCGTCCGCGCGCCAGGTCAGCAGCAGCAGGCTTGGCGTGCCGGCCACGGCGGCGGCGAGCTGCCGGGTGAATTCAAGCGTGACCGGATCCAGATGATGCAGATCCTCGAACAGGATGATCTGCGCCGCCTCGGACTGCGGCAAAAATTGCGCAAGGCCGCGCAGCATGGGTTCGCGCAGACTGACCGCGGTCTGCTCATTGAGCTCGCCCGGCAATCCGACACCGGCAAATTCCAGGGCGAAAGCCATGGCACCGGGCCGCTCGCGCACCGACGGCGGCAGCTGTGCCTGAATGCGCTCGCGGATCTTCTCGCGCGCATCGCCTGGCGCGCAGCCGATACGCGACAGGAACAGCGCACGCGGCGACGCCATCGGCTGGTGCCGCGCGTATGGCGAGGCAGCCGTGCGATGCACGCGAAGGCCACGACGTTCGGCGGCCGCCAGGAATTCATGGCACAGCCGCGATTTGCCCATGCCCGCCGCACCCGTCACCGCCACCACGCGTCCCTGCCCCTGCGCGGCCAGCGCCAGACAGGCCTGCAGCCGCGCCAGTTCGGCTTCGCGTCCCAGATAGACCGAGGCGCCGCGCGCCAGCCGCTGCTGCAGACGGGAGCCGCGCGCGTCGCGCCCTTCCAGCGCAAACACGTCCACCGCCTGGTCCAGACCGTTGATGCGCGTGGCGCCCAGATCGCGCAGGACAAAGTCATCGCCAACCCACGCCGCGGTCGAGCGCGACAGGTACACCTGGCCGGGTTCGCAAATCTGTTCGAGTCGCGCCGCCAGGTTCACCGTCACGCCCTGGGCGGTGTAATCCATGCGCAGGTCATCGCCGATGCGGCCCACAATCACCTCGCCGCTGTTCAAGCCGACGCGCAGGCTCAGGTTGAGCCCGTGCTCGAGTCGTAATTCGTCGGCAAAGCTGCGCACCGCAGCCTGCATGTCCAGCGCCGCAAGACAGGCGCGCTGCGCGTGGTCCTCATGCGCCACCGGGGCGCCGAACAAGGCCATCACACCGTCGCCGGTGTACTGGTTGATGGTGCCCTCATAGCGATGCACCGCCTGCGCCAACAGGCCAAAAAATCGATCCAGGATGCCGTGCCAGGCTTCGGCGCCCGCCTGCTGCGCTAAGCGCGTGGAACCCTTGATGTCGGCGAACAGCACGGTCACGCGCTTGCGCTCGCCGAGCATGGCCGAGCGATGCCGCAGCACGCGCTCCACCAGATGCTGCGGGGTGTAGGCGTTGTGCGTCGTCGACGACTGCGGCAGCGCCGCGTTCAAGCGCGCACCGCACTGGTTGCAGAAGCGCGCGTCTTGCGCGTTGACGGCACCGCAGTTCGAACAAGAGCTCATGCAGGCATCATAAGACCGTGATCCCTCATTTGAGACGCGCATGGTTCTGGTAATCGGCCTGGGCGCTGTGGGCAGCCTGCTTGGGACCTATCTGGCCGTGGCGGGCCGTGAGCTGGCGCTGTACGCGCGCCCCAAGGACGAGGCGCGCCTGGGCGCGCTGCGCCATCTGCAGATCGACTTCAGCGATCCACGCCAGCCGCCGCTGCGCGCGCCGCGGCCAGCGCTGGCGACCACGCTCGATCTGAGTCAGGTTCGCTACGTCCTGATCTGCGTGAAGTATCCCGACCTCGACACGCTGCTGGCCCAACTGCCGGCCGTGCTGCCCGCGCACTGCACCGTGCTGTCCACGCTCAATGGGGTGGCGCCGCTGCGCCGGCTGCGTGAGCGCTTTCCGCAATCGGACGTGCTGCCGCTCAGCGTGATGATGAACGGCCAATTGCTGGCGCCGCTGCACGTGCGGCTGACCACCCGCGCCGAGATCGTGATTGGCGCGCGCAATCCCGAGCTGATTGCGCTGTTCAGCGGTAGCGGACTGGGGGTCAAGTCGGCTCAAGGTGACGCGGCGGTATGGGGCAAGCTGCTGATCAACCTGGCCAATGCCATCTGCGCGCTGACGCGCACCGACTTCAAGGCGCTATTCAGCAACCCGGACCTGCGTCGCGTCTATGTCGCGGTGCTGGACGAAGCGACGGGCGCGCTGCAGCGCGCCGGTATCGCCTGGCAGCTGCCGCTGATCGTGCCCTATCCGGTGTACCGCTGGATGCTGTTGCGCGGCGGGCCCCTGCCCTGGTGGTTCGCGCGGTTTCGCAATGGTGTGCGGCCCGGCTCCTTCCCCTCGATGGTGGCCGATGTGCAGGCGGGTCGAAGGACCGAGGTGGAACAGCTTAACGGCGAGATCTGTGCACTCGGCGATGCCGCGGCTTATCCGACGCCGATCAATCGCCAGATCGTGCAGATGATTCAGTCCAGCGCCAGCCCCGCAGCGCGGTCGCCCGCCGCCTTGCGCCAACACCTGGGCCTCTGATGCCGAGCTTGACCCTCAGGTCTTGGGCCCGGCCAGCCACCAGATGATGAAGCCCAGCACCGGCAGCACCAGGATCAGCACGATCCACAGCGCCTTCTTCAAGGCTTCTTCGCCGCTGCCGGCAATCTTGATGATGGCGTAGATGTCCGCGATCAGGACGATGACGCCCCACAGACCGATGTTGTTCAGATTCATCTGCGCTCCTGGTTGAAGAGCGCGCATCGTATCGCGGCGCAGACGCCTCAAGCACAATGAGCCATGAGCGCTCTTCTGTCCGACCTGCACTGGGTCAATCGATATTCCGGGCTGCCCGAAGCCTATTTCTCGCGCGTACAGGCAGAACCCCTGCATGCGCCGCGCATGCTGCATTTCAACGATGCGCTGGCGGCCCGACTGGGCCTGTCGCAAACGGCGTCGAGTGATGCCGCGCTGCTGGCGGTCATGGCCGGCAACGTGCCCAGCCCCGGTGGAGACTCCATCGCCACGGTCTACGCCGGTCACCAGTTCGGCCACTTCGTGCCGCAGCTCGGCGACGGCCGCGCCTTGCTGCTGGGTCAGATTCGCAACGCGCAGGACGAGCTGTTCGAGATCCAGCTCAAGGGCGCCGGTCGCACGCCGTATTCGCGCTTTGCCGACGGTCGCGCGGTGCTGCGCTCGTCGATCCGCGAATACCTGTGCTCGGAGGCCATGCACGCGCTCGGCGTGCCGACGACGCGCGCGCTGTGCCTGGTGGGTTCACCGCAGCTGGTCGCCCGCGAACAGGATGAAACCGCCGCCGTCGTCTGCCGTATCGCACCGAGCTTCGTGCGCTTCGGGCATTTCGAATATTTCTACTATCGCAAGCAGCACGAATACCTGGCACCGCTTGCCGATCATGTGATTGACGGGCATTTTCCGCAGTTCGCAGCCTGGCCCAATCGCTACGCCGCCTGGCTGAGCGAGGTGGTGGAACGCACCGCGCGGCTGATGGCGCAGTGGCAGACATTTGGGTTCTGTCACGGCGTGATGAACACGGACAACTTCTCCGTGCTCGGCCTGACCCTGGACTATGGTCCTTTCGGATTTCTGGACGGCTTCGACAGCGGCCACATCTGCAATCACTCCGACGAGGCCGGGCGCTACGCCTACGAGCAGCAACCACGCATCGGCTACTGGAACTGCTCGCGCCTGCTGCAGGCCACGCTGCCGCTGCTGCACGACACGCCGGAGCAGGCGGTGGAGATTGCCGAGGGCATTCTAGGCCGCTACCCGCCGGTTTATGCGCAGGCCGTTCTTGCCCGCTGGTGCGCCAAGCTCGGCCTGCGCGAAGTGCGCGAGGGCGATCGCGATCTGGCCAACGGCTTGCTCAACATCCTGGATCGCGGCAAGAACGACTTCACGCGCTGCTTTCGCCGGCTCGCGGAGGTCTCGGCGCAGGATCAGACCGCGCCAGCCCTGCGCGATGAGATCACCGACATCGCCGCCTTCGACGCCTGGCTGGTTCAATACCGCGCGCGCCTGCTTGAGGAGACTCTAGACCCGGCCGAACGGCGCGCGCAGATGCACGCGGTCAATCCCAAGTACGTGTTGCGCAATCATCTGGTGCAGATCGCGATTCAACAGGCGCAGGACGGCGATGTGAGCGAAGTGGATCGCCTGTTTAATCTGCTGTCGCGTCCATACGACGAACAACCCGAGCAAGAGGCCTACGCCGCCGCGCCGCCGGACTGGGCGCGGCAGATCAGCGTGAGTTGCTCATCGTAGATTGACATGTAGGTCGCCCTTCAGGGCGATAACCCGCCCC
>JBQTJH010000233.1:0-7674 GCA_052387335.1 Panacagrimonas sp.
TTCGAGATTCGATCCCGAATCGCAGGCAAAACACCGAGATCAGGGGCGCGACGGGTCGAAAATCCGTCTTCAGCACTCACAGCTTCAACTTCGTCAGCTCAACTTGAGGCTGTGCAGGGTTTCCCTAGGGCGCAAACGAAAAAGCCCGGAAGGTTATTCCGGGCTAACTCGTTGAAGCTAATGGCTCCGTGACCAGGACTCGAACCTGGGACCCAGTGATTAACAGTCACTTGCTCTACCGACTGAGCTATCACGGAACAGTGGGGCCGCGATTCTAGTGGGCTCTCCGCACTGGCGCAACGCTTGCAATTCATTTTGTTTTTGCGGTCCTTCTCTAAGCTTTGATGTGGCGATATCCACAGACAGGTACCGGTTCGCTGCTAGGCGAATCCAAATCGACCGGGACTGCCGTATAACGGCGCCGGACCTCAATACATGCGTGGGTCTTGATGCCGCCATATCGTGGGAGACCCGCCTTGACCCGATTCAGAAAATGGTGTCCGTGCGCCGCGGCCGCGCTCGGCCTGTTCTCCGGCCAAGCTGCGGCTGGCGGTTTGCCGGTGGTGGAGTTGGATGCCGTGACGGTCGTTGGCGAACGGGATTTGCACGAGCAGGCGCGCTCGGCCACCGAAGGCTATGTCAGCGCAGACCAATTGGCAGAGCGGCCGATCTCGCGCTCGGGCGAATTGCTGGAGTTCGTGCCGGGCCTGATCGTCACGCAGCACAGCGGCGAGGGCAAGGCCAATCAGTATTTTCTGCGCGGTTTCAACCTGGACCACGGCACCGACTTCTATACCGAGGTGGACGGCCTGCCGGTGAACATGCGCTCGCACGGGCACGGCCAGGGCTATGCCGATATCAACTTCATCATTCCCGAATTGATCGGGTCGCTGGAATATCGCAAGGGTCCGTATTACGCGGACGTCGGTGATTTTGCCGCTGCCGGCTCGGCCGACTTGCGCTATGTGGATGCGCTGCCGCGCAGCTTGGCCAAGTTCAGCGGTGGCGAGAACGGCTACGCCATCGCGCTCATTGCGGGTTCGCCAAAGATCGGTGAGGGGACGCTCTTGCTGGGCTTGCAGGCTACGCGCTACGACGGCCCCTACGATCTGGAGTCCGACGAAGACAAGCTGGCGGGCATTGCGCGCTACAACCGCGGTACCGAGAGCGAGGGTTTCACCGCGTCCTTGATGACCTACGACATCGACTACACCGCGCCGGACCAGATTCCGCGGCGTGCGGTGGAGAACGGGCAGATCGGACGACTCGGTTTTGTCGATCCCAGCGATGGGGGTGAGGTACGCAGACGCAGCGCCAACCTGGAATGGCGCGGCTTGGCCACCGGCGGCCACTGGAACCTGCAGACCTATGCGCTCGATTACCGCATGGACCTGTATTCCAACTTCACGTACTTCTTGAACGATCCGCTCAACGGCGATCAGTTCCAGCAGTTCGATGATCGCCGGGTCTACGGTGCGAATGCGCATCGGCACTGGCTGCTACCTACAAGCACGCCCATGGACATCGAGGTGGGTGCCCAACTGCGCCATGACGATATCGATACGGTGGGCCTGTACCTGACGCGCGAACGGCAGCGCCTGTCCACCGTGCGCGAGGACGGCGTGCAGGAATCCAGCGTCGGTCTGTATCTGAGCAGCACGCAGAAATGGAACCGCTGGTTTCGCTCACAGCTCGGACTGCGCGGCGATTTCTATCGCTTTGATGTCGATGCTGATCTGCCAGCCAACTCCGGTGAAGAAGAAGACCAGATCCTGAGCCCCAAGCTCTCGCTGATTTTCGGGCCATGGCAGCGCACACAGTTCTACGTCAACTACGGCGAGGGGTTTCATAGCAACGATGCGCGCGGCACCACCATCGCCGTGGACCCCGCAGATGGCATGACGCCGCTGTCGCCGGTGGATCCGCTGGTGAAGGCACGTGGCTCCGAGATCGGCATCAACAGCGCCGTCATCCCCAAGGTGCAACTCAGCGCCTCGCTGTGGCAGCTCGATTTTGATTCCGAACTGGTTTACGTCGGCGATGCCGGCAATAGCGAGGCGGGTGACGCCAGCGAGCGTTATGGCTTCGAGCTGTCTGCGTTGTATACGCCGGTATCGTGGCTGATCATCGACGCCGACTACGCCTACGCGCATGCGCGCCTCGATACGGACAGCGGCCAGGACCGCATCCCAAACTCCATTGAAAACACATTCTCGCTCGGATTGACCCTGGCGGAAACACAGGGATGGAGCGGCGGTCTGCGTCTTCGCCGACTAGGCTCAGGCCCGCTGATCGAGGACAACAGCGCGCGTTCCAAGCCGACCACGGTGGTCAATGCGCAGGCCGGGTACCGCTGGCTGGATCGCTACTCGGCGACGCTGACGGTGTTGAACCTGTTCGACAGCACGGACAACGACATAACGTATTTCTACGAGTCCTGTCTGCAGAACGAGGCCTGCGGCGCTGGCGAGCCGAACGAGGGCGGGATCAGCGATTTTCACTTCCATCCGGTAGAGCCACGCGCATTGCGCCTGAGCCTGAGCGCGGAGTTCTGATCGACGTGGCCGATACCGCTGCTGCCGCGTTATTTCTCGACGAATGCGCGCTCAATGACGTAATCACCTGGCGTACCGATGTGCGGCGAGATGTGAAAGCCGCGCTGGTCGAGCAGTGCGGCCGTGTCCTTGAGCATGGCCGGTGAGCCGCACAACATCGCCCGGTCCGTCTCCGGGTTCAGATCCGGCAGACCAATATCCCGCGTCAGCTTGCCGCTCTCGAACAACTCGGTCAGACGCCCGTTGTTGCGGAACGGCTCACGCGTGGCGGTGGGGTAATAGATCAGCTTCTGGCTGACCTCATCGCCCAGGATGTCGTGCTTGGGCAGGTCCTCGGTCAGATAGTCGTGGTAGGCAAAGTCCCCCACATTGCGCACCCCGTGCACCAGCACCACCTTCTCGAAGCGCTCGTAGGTCTCCGGGTCCTTGACCAAGGACAGGAACGGCGCCAGCCCGGTGCCCGTGGCCAGCATGTACAGATGCTTGGCGGGTTTCAGGTCATGCAGGATCAGAGTCCCGGTGGGCTTGCGGCTCACCAGCACCTCATCGCCCACTTGGATGTGCTGCAGGCGTGAGGTCAGCGGCCCGTTTTCCACTTTGATGCTGAAGAACTCCAGATGCTCCTCGTAATTGGCACTGGCGATGCTGTAGGCGCGCAGCAAGGGTCTGCCTTCCACCTGCAGGCCCATCATCACGAAATGACCGTTCTCGAACCGCAGCGCCGGATCACGTGTGGTGGTGAACGAGAACAGCGTGTCGTTCCAGTGACGCACGCTCAAGACTTTTTCAGTACCAATGGCTGCCACGATTTACCTCTCCAAACGCGAACGCGCTTCAGCCCGCAATCTTGCGCAGCCGTGCCACCGACTCCTGCAAAACTTTGTCGCTGGTCGCAAAGCTCAGACGAACGTGACCGGGCGTACCGAAAGCAGAGCCGGGTACCAGGGCAACGAGCGCTTCCTTGAGCAGCTTGTCGGACAACTCCAGGTCATCCTTGACGCCCAATTTTCTTATAAGCCCTTCGACATTAGGAAAGACGTAAAAAGTACCGTCGCCAGCAGCGCAGGAAATGCCCGGCACCGTATTCAGGTCGGCGACCAGACGGTCATGCCGTCCCTTGAAGGCCTTGACCATCTCGGTCACGCAGTTCTGATCGCCGTTGAGCGCGGCTTCGGCTGCAACCTGCGAGATCGACGTCGGGTTGGACGTGCTCTGGCTCTGGATGTCGGCCATCGCGGTGATGATTTTCGCCGGGCCTGCTGCAAAGCCGATGCGCCAGCCGGTCATCGAGTAGGTCTTGGAGACCGCGTGAATGACGACGGTCCGATCGTACAGGTCCGGGCAGACGTTGATGATGTTCGCGAACGGTTCGGCCGCCCACAGGATCTTCTCGTACATGTCATCGGTGGCGATGACGATGCGCGGATGCTTGCGCAGCACTTCACCCAGCGCAGCCAGCTCGGCGCGCGTGTACGCCATGCCCGACGGGTTGGACGGCGAGTTGATCCAGATCATCTTCGTGCGCGGCGTGATCGCGCGCTCGAGCTGCTCGGCGGTGATCTTGAATCGCGCCGCCTGGGTGGTCGGCATGATGACCGGCGTGGCGTCGGCCAGCAGCACCATGTCCGGATAGCTGACCCAGAACGGCGCCGGCACCAGCACTTCGTCGCCGGCATCCAGAATCGCCATGCACAGGTGGTAGCAGCTCTGCTTGCCGCCGCAGCTGGCCAGGATCTGGTTGGGCTTGTAGTCCAGCGCGTTGTCGCGCTGCAGCTTGTTGATGATGGCCTTCTTCAAGGCCGGCGTGCCGCCGACCGGCGTGTACTTGGTGAAGCCATCGCGAATCGCCTTTTGCGCGGCCTCCTTGATGTGCTCGGGCGTGTCGAAGTCCGGTTCGCCAGCGCCGAGCGAGAGAACGTCGAGTCCCTGTGCCTTGAGTTCACCGGCCTTGGCGGTGACAGCGAGGGTGGGGGAGGGCTTGATGCGGCCCATGCGCTGGGCAAGTTGCAGGTCCACGGGAGTCCCTGATTTTTTGGGGAAGAAAAACGGCGCGCGATGATACTGGAATGGCCGCTATCGGCCTACTGCAGCGGCACGAAGGCCGCGTCCCGTGCTTGAATGCCCGCGTGTCCTGGACCGGAGTGGCCGTGGTGGAAGCCGACAGTAGCCTGCTGATTTTCATGGAACCCAAGCTGGGGCTGCCGTTTGCGCTGATGTTGTTGGCCGGCTTGAGCCTGGTTGCAGCCTGGCGCTTGTTGCGCGCCTGGCCGCCCCGCCGCTCGCGCGTGCTCATGCTGATGGCGGTGCTGGCGTTTTGCGCCGGTGCGGCCGGTTTCCTGCTGCGTGAGCGCTGGGTGCAGATCGACTTCGAGCGGCAGCTGGTGACACAGCGCATGCAGGTGCTGGGCATGGGCAGCCAAACCCGCTGGACCTTCGCCCAGATCGACGCGGTGGTGGTCCGCACACGGCCCGAGCCGGACCCGAAGCCTGGCCCGCGACCGGACCCCGCTGTGCGCAACGCACCGGTGTTCATGCTCGGCTTCCAGATGGATCAGGCTTGGGTGGCGCTGCGCGAATTCCCCGACGCTTTCGCGGCCGAGCAGCAGGCGCGTCAAGTCGCGCAGCGCATGCAGCGACCGGCTCGGCGTGTGGGGTATCGCATTCAAACCGCGGCCCACGGCGGCGCGGCGCGGGCCTTTGAGACGACGAACGGACAGAGCGGCGTGGGCATTCATCTTGAATCGGTGCTTCAGGTGGTCACGGCGCCGCAGCACGAGAGTGTGATCGAGCCTTGACCGCGACTTGACCGGGTCTTGTGTTTGGCCGGGTTGGCCTAACAACAGATCACTGGAAAGTGTTTAAGGGCGTGGCCGCTGCATGCAGCCGGTCCGGCGCTCAATCCCCAAATCCCCAATCCACGGAGAATGTTGAATGACGAGTCTGCATACGCCGGTCCAGCTGGGTGATCTGCAACTACCCAACCGTATCTTGATGGCGCCGCTAACCCGCTGCCGTGCGGGCGTCACGCATGTACCGAACGAGTTGATGGCCGAGTACTACGCCCAGCGTGCCGCTGGCGGCTTGATTTTCACGGAGTGTTCGATGGTGGCCCCCGACGCCAGTGCCTTCATCGGCGAGGGCGGCATCTACAGCGCCGAGCATGTGGCGGGATGGCGACGGGTGACGGATGCGGTTCACGCCAAGGGCGGACGCATTGCCATGCAGATCTGGCATCCGGGTCGCGCGACGCATCAGGACATCAACGGCGGCGTGCAGCCGGTTTCCTCATCCAACAAGCCGATTCGCGACGAGAGCACCCACACGCCCACTGGCAAGCATCCGTATCCGGCGCCGCGCGCACTACGCACCGACGAGATTCCGGGCATTGTCGAGCTATTCCGCCAAGGCGCTCAATACGCCAAGGACGCGGGCTTTGATGGCGTGCAGTTGCACGGTGCGCATGGTTATTTGCTCGACCAGTTCTTGCGCGACAGCGTCAACGACCGCAGCGACGCCTACGGTGGGTCCATCGAGAATCGCGCGCGTCTGCTGTTCGAGGTCATCGACGCCGCCGTTTCGGTCTGGGGAGCGGGTCGCGTCGGCGTACGCATCTCGCCGCTGGTGCCGTTCAACGATATGTCCGATTCCAATCCTGCGGCGCTGGTCGCCTATGTCGCTGAGCAGGCGCAGGCACGCAAGCTTGGCCACTTCGAGCTTCGCCATGACCAGTGGGATCGACCTGCAGAACTGGAATTGGCAAAGCTCGCGCGGCACCACTTCCGCGGTGCGTTATTGCTCAACGGTGGGTTCGACGGCGCGTCCGGCGAATCGGCGGTGGCTGAGGGTCGCGCGGATGCCATCGTCTATGGCAAGGCCTTTCTGGCCAACCCGGATCTGGTCGAGCGACTGGCTGCCAAAGCGGAGTTGAATGCAGTGGATTTCGGATCGCTCTACACACCCGGTCCCAAGGGCTACACCGACTACCCGCGACTGGCCGCTTGATCAGAAAGGATCCACGGCACCGTAACCCGGGTGGCGGCTCGTCGCCGCCCGGGCTACGGTGTGAGTCATGAAAGAAGCTCCACGCGATACTCTCAAGGTCGTTCGCCTCAAGCATCGGCGTGACGCCCTGTTCCAGCTCAAGAGCGAATGGCCGCCGGCCGGTGACCAGCCGGCTGCCATCGCAACCATGGTGGACAACCTCGAAGCCGGAGTCGCTCACCAAACGCTGCTCGGCGTGACCGGTTCCGGAAAAACCTATTCGATCGCCAATGTGATCCACCAGGTGCAACGACCGACCCTGGTGCTGGCGCCAAACAAGACCCTGGCGGCACAGCTTTACGGCGAGTTCAAGGAATTCTTCCCGGATAACGCGGTGGAGTATTTCGTCAGCTATTACGACTACTACCAGCCGGAAGCCTACGTCCCCAGCTCGGATACCTTCATCGAGAAGGACAGCGCCATCAACGAGCACATCGAACAGATGCGTTTGTCGGCGACCAAGGCGCTGATGGAACGGCGCGACTCGATCATCGTGGCCAGCGTATCCGCCATCTACGGTCTTGGCGATCCCGAGAGCTATTTCAAGATGGTGCTGCACGTGAAGGTCGGTGACCGTATCGATCAACGCACGCTACTGCGCCAGCTCACGTCGATGCAGTATTCGCGCAACGAGATGGATCTGGCGCGCGGCACGTATCGCGTGCGCGGCGATCTGATCGACATCCACCCGGCCGAAGTCGACGACGAAGCGGTGCGCGTGGAGCTGTTCGACGACGTGGTGGAGTCGGTCTGCATCTTCGATCCACTGACCGGCGAGGTGCGCCAGCGTGTGCCGCGCTACACCATCTATCCGAAGTCACACTACGTCACGCCGCGCGAGAAAGTGCTGGCGGTGTTCGATTCGATCAAGGACGAGATGCGTGAGCGCACCCAGTGGTTTCAAGCCAACGGCAAGCTGCTGGAGGCGCGGCGCATCGAGCAGCGCACGACCTTTGATCTGGAAATGATCCAGGAAGTGGGTTTCTGTTCCGGCATCGAAAACTACAGCCGGTATCTGTCGGGCCGTGGTCCGGGCGAACCGCCGCCCTGTCTGTTCGACTACCTGCCGCCCGACGCG
>JBQTJH010000234.1:0-7339 GCA_052387335.1 Panacagrimonas sp.
CAACTTCACGCCGGCGCGCGTAGTCTTGCAGGACTTCACCGGCGTGCCTTGCGTGGTCGATCTCGCCGCCATGCGCGATGCGATCAAGAAGCTGGGCGGCGACGCCAACAAGGTGAATCCCTTGTGCCCGGTGGAACTGGTCATCGACCATTCGGTGATGATCGATCACTACGGGTCGAAAGAAGCACTCGATCTCAACGCCAAGGTCGAGTTCCAGCGCAACCAGGAGCGCTACACCTTCCTGCGCTGGGGCCAGGAGGCGCTGAAGAACTTCAAGGCGGTGCCGCCGGACACGGGCATCGTGCATCAGGTGAACATCGAATACCTCGCACGCGTCGTCTTCGAGAAGGACGGCCTGCTCTACCCAGATAGCTGCTTCGGCACCGACAGCCACACCACGATGGTGAACGGCATCGGCGTGCTCGGCTGGGGCGTCGGCGGTATCGAGGCCGAGGCCGCGATGCTGGGCCAGCCGTCTTCCATGCTGATTCCGGAAGTGATCGGCGTGAGAGTCACCGGCAAGCTCGCCGAGGGCGCGACCGCGACGGACCTGGTGCTCACCGCCACCGAGATGCTGCGCAAGCGCGGCGTGGTCGAGAAGTTCGTCGAGTTCTTCGGCCCGGGCCTCGCGAATCTTTCGGCTTCGGATCGCAACACCATCGCCAACATGGGCCCGGAATACGGCGCCACCTGCGGCATCTTCCCCATCGACGCCGAGACCCTGAACTACCTGCGCCTGACCGGCCGCAGCGACGAGCAGATCGCGGTGGTCGAGGCCTACGCCAAGGCGCAGGGCATGTGGTGGACGCCGGACGCACCGGAAGCCGAGTACACCGACGTGCTCTCGCTCGACCTGGGTTCGATCAAGCCCTCGCTCGCCGGCCCCAAGCGCCCGCAGGATCGCGTGCTGCTGTCCGACGTGAAGGCCAATTATCGCAAGGCGTTTGAAGCCGAGCAGAAGGCACGTCCGAGCAAGGGTCCCGCGACCGTGACCGACAATGGCCAGACCTATCAGCTCAAGGACGGCGCGGTCGTGATTGCCGCGATCACCTCCTGCACCAACACCTCGAATCCGAGCGTGCTGATCGGCGCAGGCCTGCTCGCGCGCAAGGCACGCGCGCTGGGCCTGAAGAGCCAGCCCTGGGTCAAGACCTCGCTCGCGCCAGGTTCGCTCGCGGTGACCGAGTACCTGAAGAAGGCCGGCCTGATCGAGGACCTCGAAGCGATGGGCTTCTACGTCACCGCCTACGGCTGCACGACCTGCATCGGCAACTCGGGTCCGCTCAACGAGCCGATCGGCAAGGCCATCGTCGACAACACCCTGAGCGTGTCGGCGGTGCTGTCGGGCAACCGCAATTTCGAGGGCAGAGTGCACCAGGACGTGCGCATGAACTACCTCGCCTCGCCGCCGCTGGTCGTGGCCTACGCCATCGCTGGCAACACGGACATCGATCTCACCTCCGAGCCCATCGGCAAGGGCAAGGACGGCAAGGACGTCTTCCTCAAGGACATCTGGCCGAGCAACAAGGAAATCTCGGATGCCGTGACCGCGTCCGTCACCGCTGACCTGTTCAAGGCCAGCTATGCCGACGTGCTCAAGGGCGATGCGCGCTGGCAGAGCATCAAGGTCACCAAGTCGGAGACCTATCCCTGGGATTCCAAGAGCACCTACATCGCCAACCCGCCCTACTTCGAAGGCATGACGATGACGCCGCCGGGTATCCCGGAGATCCGCGGCGCACGCTGCCTCGCGGTGCTGGGCGACTCAATCACGACCGACCACATCAGCCCGGCCGGTGACATCAAGAAGGACGGCCCGGCCGGCAAGTACCTCGCCGAGCGCGGCGTAGCGAAGGCCGACTTCAACTCCTTCGGCTCACGCCGTGGCAACCACGAGATCATGATGCGCGGCACCTTCGCCAACACGCGCATCAAGAACGCGATGACGCCGGGCGTGGAAGGCGGCGTGTCTAAGTACATCAATGGCGCTGCCGGTCCGGTCGAGCCGATCTACGACGTGGCGATGAAGTACGTCGCCAAGGGCGTGCCGCAGATCGTGCTGGCGGGCAAGGAATACGGCACGGGTTCGTCGCGCGACTGGGCGGCCAAGGGCACCATCCTGCTCGGCGTGAAGGCGGTGATCAGCGAGAGCTTCGAGCGCATCCACCGCGCCAACCTGGTCGGCATGGGTGTGCTGCCGCTGAACTTCGTCGACGGCCAGACCGCCGCGAGCCTGGGCCTGGACGGCAGCGAGACCTTCGATTTCGATGGTCTGGTGGACGGCGCCTCGTCGGTCAACGTCACCGCATCGAGACCGGACGGCAAGGCCGTGAACTTCACCGCCAAGGTGCGCATCAACACGCCGGTGGAGTGGAGCTACTACAAGCACGGCGGCGTGCTGCAGTACATGCTGCGGCAGATGGCGAGCTGAAGCACCCGCGAGGATCCCATGGACGGCTTCATTGTCCGTGGGATCGAGGGCAAGCTGATGCTCGCCCGCGAGCTGAGTCCGTTCAGGCGTCAAGAGAAGGCCCGATCACGCGGGCCTTCTCTGTTATGGGCAATCGCCGTGCTGCGCGGATCAATCGCACTTGTACTCGTACTTGCCCTGATCGTATTTTTCCTCGCACTTGCCGTCGGGGCCTTCGTACTTGTACTCATACTTGTCGGCGCGGCGATCAATTTTTTCCTCAATCTTGATTACGCCGTCGTCGTATTTGTACTCGGACTTGCCGTCCTTGTAGCGCTGGCGCCCGGCAAGACGTTCGCGGTGCAGGTGTCGCCTAGATTCGTAGTTCGGCGCCTGCAGGATCAGATCGATGTGCACACCGTCTCCAGCTTGCGCCGTCAGGCGAGTGGCCGCCGCGCCGAACGCGAGCGCGACGCAGGTTAGAAAGACTGCGCTTGAATGAACCAAGGTTTTCACAGGCATCACGCGACTCCTCTGTAAGGCGTGGCCGCAGTGTGAGCAAATGCACTGAACTCCGAGTGAATCGCGTAGCGTGCGCAATACGCACGCTACACAGGCGAATCTCGCGCACAAAAAAGCGCCCGAAGGCGCTTTTTTGATCCACCCGATTAATCGTGGTGATGGTGGTTCTTGCCCTTCTTGTGATGACCCTTGTGCTTGCCGGGATGACCGTCGTGATGGTGGTGATCATCCTCCACGTACACGCGGCGGCGGTCGTCCGAGTCACTGGAACCGATGGCCGCGCCCGTGGCACCGCCAATGGCGCCGCCAATGATGGCGCCATCACGGCCGCCGATCTCGGACCCTATGGCTGCACCGGCACCGCCACCAATCGCACCGCCCAGCACCGCGCCACCGTCGGCCGCCATTGCCGCCGCGAGCGGCAGCATCAGCGCCGCAGACATCAAAACGAACTTGCGCATGTTCAATCCCCCTGTTGGTTGTTGACGACAAACAGCTCGAATACATTCCACTGAAGACATCCTGAAACCGATCGGCTCACGCCCTTACTGTGCGCGACGCTTTTCCAGACGCTCGCGCAGTTCCTGCTTCTTCTGCTCGCACAGCTCCGGGTTTTCGGCGCACTTGGCCTTCAGCTCTTCACGACGCTCCTTGATTTGCGCCTTTTTCTCTTCGCAGGCCTGCGGGTTCTCTTCGCAATAGGCCTTGAGCTTCTCTACCTTCTCCTTGCGCTGCTCCTTGAGCTCCTGACACTTCTCAGGATTTTCCAGGCAGTAGGCCTTGCGCGCATCCCCGCCGTCCTTGCGCGCGGCGCAGGTCTGCGGATTTTCGGCGCAGAAGGCGTCGCGCTTGGCCTTGAGTTCCTGGCATTTCTCCGGGTTCTGCGCGCAGAAGGCCGCGGCGGGCGCTTCGGGCGGGGTGTCCTGCGCGACGGCAAGTCCGGTCACGCCGAGCAGGCCGGCAGCGATCACCAGGGGTGCGAGTATGGAGCGGTAGTGCGGCATGACGGACTCCGGCAGCGGGTTTTGAACAGGTGCACGCACGATAGCGCGGCGCAGGTGAATCACGGATGAAGCAGACGATGCCAAAAGCCTTCAGGCCGGGACCGCGCGTCGCCAGACCCGCTGCCCCAGGCTCAGGACCAGCACGATCAGCCCCCCGGTCAGCACGCCGACACCCGCGCTGATCAAGGTCGGCAGAATCGCCGCCGCCAGCGCGCCAGAACCGGCGGCCAGATCCTCGACCGCGTGATGCAGCGGCGCGATCCCGTGCACCACGATACCGCCGCCGACCATGAACATCGCGGCGGTGCCGACCACCGACAAGGTCTTCATCAAGCGAGGGGCGAACCACAGGATCGCCCGGCCCAGACTGCGTCGCGCGCGGTCTACCGCCTGACTCAAATACAGCCCGGCGTCGTCCAGCTTCACGATGCCGGCGACCAAGCCATACACGCCAACGGTCATGGCGATGGAGATCGAGCTGAGCACCAACAACTGACGCGTGAAATCAGCGTCCGCCATGGTGCCGAGCGAGATCACCACGATCTCCGCAGAAAGAATGAAATCGGTGCGAATCGCGCCCTTGATCTTGTCGCGCTCAAAGGTCGCGATATCGACTTGCGGATCGGCCAGCGCCTTCAGGTGTTCTGCATGATGCGCCGCGTCTTCGGCCGCGCTGTGCAGGAATTTATGCGCAATCTTGTGGAAGCCCTCGTAGCACAGGAAGGCACCGCCAATCATCAGCAGCGGCAGAATGGCCCAGGGCATCACCGCGCTGATGGCCAGCGCCGCCGGCACCAGGATCAGCTTGTTGAGTGCAGAACCCTTGGCCACCGCCCAGACCACCGGCAGCTCGCGATCCGCCTTGACGCCGCTGACCTGCTGCGCGTTGAGCGCCAAGTCATCGCCCAGGACCCCGGCGGTTTTCTTGGCCGCGACCTTGGTCATGACCGCGACGTCGTCCAGGGTCGTGGCGATGTCGTCGAGCAGGGTCAGGAGACTGCTTGCGGCCATGGAAATGCACCTGCGCGGAGCGCGCTTGCGTGAAGAATGGCGCTAGCTTGTTGCTTCGTCCCACCTGGACACAAGCGTCGGCCCCGCAGGTCGGCCTTCAGACCTACCGAAGATAGCGGTCCAGGAATTCGAGCGCCGCGTTCACCGCATCACCATCGGCAAAGAACGCGGAGATATGTCCGTGGCCCTTGATGATGAACAATTCATTGGCAATGCCTGCACCGTCCAGCGCCGCCTTGTAACGCGTGGCCTGCTCGAAGGGCACGTAGTCATCCAGAGTGGCGTGGTACTGGAATACCGGCGGATCGGCCGCGTCGATGTGCGTCACCGGCGAGGCTTCGCGGAAGACGTCGAGTTTTTCCTCGCGCGAGCCGCCCATAAAGGCTGGAACCAGATGACCACCTTCGTACAAGGTCAGATCTGCCGGTGTGCCGCCCGCGACGATGGCCCGGACCTGCGTCAGCGGATCGCCCAGACCGGGCGTATTGGCGGCGTGGCCCAGCAACGCCGCCAGATGCGCGCCGGCGGAATAGCCGAAGCTGCCGATGCGCTGGGGATCCACGCCGTACTCCGGCCCGCTGACGCGCATCCAGCGCAGCGCCTGCTGCACATCGTGCAACTGCGCCGGGTAGATCGCGTCCGGTACCAGACGGTAGGTGGTGTTGACCACCAGGTATCCGCGCGCGGCGATGCGTTCGGCCAGGCCCTCAACCTGCGCGCGATCGCCCCGCTTCCAGGCGCCACCATGAATCAGCAGCACGCTGGCAAACGGACCCGTCCCGCCGGGCCGATAGACATCGGCGAGCAGACGCTTGGGCCAGTCGGGTGGCGTCACCACCACATCGCGCGTGATGCGGTAGTCGGAAATCACGGCCGGCGGGCCTGGCTGCTCCGGCTTGCCCAGATGCTGGCTGCCGCAGGCGCTGATCAGGGTAGTGCAAAGCAACAAGCAGGCAAGACGCATGGACGGCTCCGGGTTCTGGCCCACTGTACGCAGCAGCGACGACTGCAGACGCCGCTGCTGCCATGAACGCCCGCGACTGGCCGTATGATCCAAGCACAGGCTCGAACAGCAAGACATGGACAGGGGACCGGCATGGCCATCATCGATCACATTCCCGCACTAGAAGAACTTCTGCAGCACTGGTCATCGGCCTTGGGGCCCGATCTGGCGGCATACCGCAACCACAATTATCGGGTGGCGAATTTCTGCATCGAGCTGGCCGGTGCCACCGAAGAAGAGATCACCAAGATCGGCATTGCCTGCGCGTTCCATGACCTCGGCGTGTGGACGCACAAGACCTTGGACTATCTGGAACCCTCGCGCGCATTTGCCGCCGAGCACCTGCGCAAGATCGGCAAGCCCGAGTGGTCGGCCGAGATCGAGGCCATGGTGGTGGAACACCACAAGCTGCGTTCGGCGGGGCTCAGTGCAGGGCCGCTGGTGGAGCCCTTCCGCAAGGCCGACTGGATCGATGTGTCACTGGGCATGCTGCGCTTCGGGCTGCCGCAGTCCTTCATCGCCGAGGTCCGCACGCGCTTTCCCAATGTCGGCTTTCACAAGCGTCTGGTGCAGCTGTCGGGTCGACAGCTGCTGAAGACGCCGTGGAATCCGATGCCGATGATGCGGCTGTAGGGCCTGCCGCTTGAGCCCGCCGGAGGCGGCGGGGACCGCGCTACTGCACCATGATCGTGCCCTTCATCAGGTCGCCATGGATGGCGCACTGATACGGATAGGTACCCGCAACGGTGAACGTGCGCGTATAGGTCGCGTCATGGCGTAGCCGTCCACTCTTGATCTGGTCGGCGAACACGACGTTGTGATTGGAGCCGTCGTTGTTGACCCAGGTCACCGTGGTGCCCACCGGCACCGTCAGCAAGACCGGCACGAACACGTTGAAACCAATCGAGACCTCATGCGGGCCCGAGGGTGGCTTGGTTGCGGTCGGCGCACCGCCCATGCCATCGGCGCCGAGCGCCAGCGCACTACTCATCAACAGGCCGCTGGCCATGGTCAGGCGTAGCGCGTTACGCATTCTTGCAGGCAACATTTCAGGCTCCTCAGATTCGGGATTGCCCGCGGCATTGCGTGCTAGAGTGCGTCGTTGCCCGCTTGACGAAGCTATGATCAGGCCGGGTTAGTTACATAGCGCTCAACCGTGTCGGGTAGCGGCGGGCCACCCAGACCAATGCTGGCCACGGTCGGGTTGGCGCTCCAGGTATCGAGCCTGCGATACAGACGCACGCACTGACCCTTGTAGAGGTAGCCGTCGCTATCGGGGAAGCCGTCGCCGTCGGCGTCATCGCGCGTCGGCGCAGAACCGTCGGTATTGCACAGGCGCGACACGCGCGTGTCGGTGAACTCCGAGCCGGCCGCGGTCGGCGTCCCTGC
>JBQTJH010000235.1:0-2877 GCA_052387335.1 Panacagrimonas sp.
CCCGATTTTTCGCCATGCCGCGTTGCTCCCTCCTCATGTGCAATAAGCACACCGCGTCGGTCGCGCCTTGCCTGGCGAAAAATCGGGGGGCAACGCAGCGGCCAAATGATGGTTAACAGGCCCTAAGCTCATCATGCTCAACAACTGGCTCGCTCGCCTATTCGGCAGCCGCAACCAGCGTATCGTCCGCGGCTTCCGCGGGCTCGTGAAGTCGGTCGGAGACCTCGAAGCCCGGTTCGCCGCCATGAGCGAGACCGAGCTGACCCAGCAGACGACCGTCTTTCGCGAGCGCCTGTCCAAGGGCGTGACGCTCAAGCAGATCCAATCAGAAGCCTTCGCCTGCGTGCGTGAAGCCGGCAAGCGCGTGCTGGGCATGCGGCACTTCGACGTGCAGCTGATTGGCGGCGCCGTGCTCAACGAAGGCAAGATCGCTGAAATGCGCACTGGTGAGGGCAAAACCCTGGTGGCCACCTTGGGTGCATATCTCAATGCCCTAGAAGGCAAGGGCGTTCATGTTGTCACCGTCAACGATTATCTGGCCCGCCGCGACGCCGACTGGATGGGGCGCATCTTCCGTTTCCTGGGTCTGACCGTCGGCGTGATCGTGTCCGGCCAATCGCAGGCCGAGAAGCGCGAGGCCTATGCCTGTGACATCACCTACGCCACCAACAACGAACTGGGCTTCGATTATCTGCGCGACAACATGGCGTTCGCGCTCGCCGACAAGG
Source organism: Panacagrimonas sp. (assembly GCA_052387335.1). Taxonomy (GTDB): domain Bacteria; phylum Pseudomonadota; class Gammaproteobacteria; order Nevskiales; family Nevskiaceae; genus Panacagrimonas. Next base: position 729 of record JBQTJH010000235.1, read on the forward strand.
TTCAACGCGGCCAGCACTACGCCATCATCGACGAAGTCGATTCGATCCTGATTGACGAGGCGCGTACGCCGCTGATCATCAGCGGTCCGACGGACGACGATCCGGAGCTGTACCGCAAGATCAACGCCTTCATCCCGAAGCTGGTGCGCCAGCAGACCGAGGATGCTGAGGGCGATTTCTGGGGGGATGAAAAATCTCGCCAGGTGATCCTGTCGGAAGCCGGACACGAGAAGCTGGAAGACCTGATGCGGGCCAATGGTCTGCTCGGCGAGGACGATAGCCTCTACGACGCGGCCAACATCATCCTGATGCATCACACCAACGCGCTGCTGCGTGCGCACAATCTGTACCGCAAGGACGTGGAGTACATCGTCCGCAACAACCAGGTCGTCATCATTGACGAATTCACCGGCCGCATGATGGCCGGCCGGCGTTGGAGCGATGGTCTGCATCAGGCGATCGAGGCCAAGGAAGGCGTCAAGATCCAGCAGGAAAACCAGACGCTGGCCAGCATCACGTTCCAAAATTATTTCCGGCTCTACAAGAAGCTGTCCGGCATGACCGGTACCGCCGATACCGAGGCCTTCGAGTTCCAGAGCATCTATGGCCTGGAGGTGGTGGTGATTCCCACCAATCGCCCGATGATCCGCGACGACCGCGGTGATCAGGTTTTCATCACCGCCAAGGAAAAATTCGAAGCGGTTATTGCAGATATCAAGACCGCGCACGCCAAGCAGCAACCCATTCTGGTCGGCACCGCGAGCATTGAAACCTCCGAGCTGCTGTCGGAACTGCTCAAGAAGGAAGGCATCACGCACGAGGTGCTCAACGCCAAGCAGCACGAGCGTGAGGCCGAGATCGTGGCCCAGGCGGGTCGTCCGAACGGCGTGACCATCGCCACCAACATGGCCGGCCGCGGCACCGACATCGTGCTCGGTGGATCGCTGGAAGCCGAACTGCAGAAAGTGCCAGAAGATGATTCGGCGGCGCGTGAAGCCATCAAGCGTGAGTGGCAGCTGCGGCACGACGCTGTGGTCGCCAGCGGCGGTCTGCTGGTGATCGGTTCCGAGCGTCATGAATCGCGGCGCATCGATAATCAGCTGCGTGGTCGTTCGGGACGTCAGGGTGATCCCGGTGCGTCGCGCTTCTATCTGTCGCTGGACGACCAGCTGATGCGCATCTTCACCCCGCCGCGCATGCGCGCCATGCTCACTGGCTTAGGGATGCAACCGGGCGAGGCCATCGAGCATCGCTGGGTCACGCGCGCCATCGAGACCGCGCAGCGCAAGGTCGAGGGCCACAATTTCGATATCCGTAAGAACCTGCTCGAGTACGACAACGTCGCCAACGACCAGCGCAAGGCGATCTACGAGTTGCGCGACGAACTGATGGGTGCCGAGCGCGTCTCGCCGCTGATCGAGGAGATTCGCGGCGACGTCATCAGCAGTGTCATCGACGCCTACATCCCGCCGCAGTCGATCGAAGACATGTGGAACGTGCAGGGTCTGGAAGACGCGCTGAAGAAGGACTTCGCGCTGCAACTGCCCTTGCGCCAATGGCTTGATGAAGAGCAGAAACTGGACGAGAAGGGCCTGCGTGCGCGCATCGCCAACGAGCTGACCGGCAGCTACGACAGCAAGAAGGAAAAAGTTGGCGCCCCGGTGCTGGAGCACTTCGAGAAAGCCATCAGCCTGCAGGTGCTGGACAAGTTCTGGCAGGAACATCTGGCGGCGATGGACTACCTGCGTCAGGGCATTCATCTGCGCGGCTATGCGCAGAAAGATCCCAAGCAAGAGTTCAAGCGTGAAGCCTTCACCATGTTCAACGACATGCTGGCGCGCTTCAAGCACGAGGTGACGGCGATGCTGTCGCGCGTGCAGATCCAGACCGAGGACGAGGTGCGCGCGATCGAAGAAAAACGTCGCGCCGCCGAAGCACGCCCCATGCAATTCCAGCACGCCAGCGCACCGGATGCCTTGCACGCCCCAGAAGCCGAGGCCGCAGCGGCGCCCGCGCCTGCAGCCCAGGGGCGTCCGCTGACGGCGCGTGCGCCGGAACCGGCGGCACCTGCCGAAACTTTCGTGCGTGACGGACGCAATGTCGGTCGCAACGATGCCTTCCCCTGTGGCTCAGGTCAGAAATACAAGAA
>JBQTJH010000236.1:0-7368 GCA_052387335.1 Panacagrimonas sp.
TCATAAACTGGGTTCATGCAGCGATTGAGCGATGCGCATTGGGATCGGATTCGGGATCATTTTCCCGAGGAGCAGTATCCCGATGACCGGCCTGGTCGCAAGCCGGTACCGGCACGCGAGGTACTCGACGCGGTGTTGTGGATCCTCAACACCGGGGCACAGTGGGCGATGCTTCCGCAGTGCTATCCCAATTACAAGACCGTTCACCGGCGCTTCCAGCAGTGGTGCCGACAGGAAGTCTTGCGCGGGGTTCTCACCCAACTGGCCAACGATCTGCGCGAGCAGGGCGTGATCGACGAGCGCGAGAGCTTCATTGATGCCACGTTCGCTTTCGCCAAAGGTGGTGGAGACGAAGTGGGTCTGACCAAGCGCGGAAAAGGCGTGAAAATCCTTGCGATCGTCGATAGTCAGGGCCTGCCGTTGTCAGTGAGCACGCACGCGGCCAACCATCACGAGGTCACGCTGGTGCAGTTGGGGTTCGACTTCTACATGCTCGAAGCCAAGCCCGAGAACCTGATCGGAGATCGGGCCTACGACAGCGATCCGCTCGACGCCGAGCTGGCTGAGCAGGGCGTCAATCTGATTGCGCCGCACCGAAAGAACCGCGTCAAGCGCAAGACACAGGACGGACGGCGGCTACGGCGCTACGCCCGTCGCTGGCTGGTGGAACGCTTCTTCGCCTGGATGCAATGGAAACGCCGACTGCTCGTGCGCTGGGAGTTCTACGCCGAAAACTTCCTCGGCTTCGTCCAGCTCGCCGCTATGTCAGTTCTGCTCAAACGAATTTGAGATAGGTTCTCAACAGACCCTAGATGACTGGCTTAAAGCTCAGGCAGTATGCCCGCCTCGCGGCTTGTCCGTCGCGGTCTCGCATTCGCCCTGGTCGGTATTGATCGCGTAACGTCTGTGCGTCGCCTATCGACCGATGTCGTTGCGCGTCCCAATCTCAACGGCGCGTAGGCCTCGCAATTCGAACAATGGCATCCTGCGGCACTCCTGATCGCCGTGGGCACAGGCCGTGCGTGTCGAACGCATCGATTCCTCTCATCACCGTATCCGGAGCATTGCGCATGGCAACGATTCACTTCATCGGTGGCGAAAAAGGCGGGGTTGGCAAATCGCTGGTCGCGCGCCTGATCGCGCAATATCTGATCGATCATCAGCATTTGTTCCTCGGCTTTGATTCGGATCGCTCGCACGGCGCACTGATGCGCTTCTACGCGGCGTACGCCTCGCCCGTGGTGATTGATGACTACGCGAGCCTGGACAAGGTGGTCGAAGCCGCTACCGAAGATCCGGATCGCCGGATCCTGGTGGACCTCGCGGCGCAAACCCACCGGCCGCTGGTCAAATGGATGGAAGAATCCGGGATGCTGGAGCTCGCCGCCGAGTTCGGAATCGCTGTGCGCTATTGGCACGTCATGGACTCAGGCAAGGACTCGGTTGACCTGCTGGAAAGCCTGTTGGATCGCTTCGGCCCGCAGCTTTCGTATGTCCTCGTTCTCAACCAGCTACGTGGCGAGGATTTCGAGATCTTCGAGCAGTCCGGGCAGAAGGAACGTGCCCTGGCCTTGGGCGCGAGTATCGCGACCCTGCCGCGTCTTCACGAAGCGGCCATGACGCGCATCGACGCGCGCAGCACCAGTTTCTGGGCAGCGGCTCACAGCGGCGACAAGGAATTAACCGGTTTGGGCCTGCTTGAACGCCAGCGTGTGAAAGTCTGGCTGGCGAAGGCCAATGCGGAACTGGCGCGGATCGGTATTTAGGGCGGCAGGATCACGCAGGTGCAGGTGGCGTGTGCCACCAGCTTGCCCTCGCCGTCGGTGATCGAGCCCTCAGACACGCCCAGACGTGACGACATGTTGAGCACGCGGCCCTCGGCTCGATAGGTCTGACCGGTCTTGAGCGGGCGCAGCATCTTCACCGCCAAATCGATGGTGCCGTAGCCGACCCCGGCCTCCAGCATGGTGTGGATGGCGCACCCGGTGACCGAGTCCAGCACGGTACAGGCGAACCCACCGTGCACACCTCCCATGGGATTGAGATGGCGCTGATCTGGCGTGGCCTCGAACACCGCGCGGCCCGCAGAGACCTCTACAGGTCTCATGCCCATGGTCGCACTGATGGTGGCGCCGGTGAGCTGTCCGTCGCAGAAGGCCTGCATCAATTCCAGTCCAGACATCTTGCTCATACGAGTCGATTCGTTGGTTTGGGGAGCGCATTGTCGGCCAAGGCATCACTGGATTGATATGGTTGAGGAAAGCCACAGTTCCGACATGCGAAGTTCGACACCGCTGTGGGCCTCAATATGCCCGCTCGGCGATTCCGGTTCGACAGCAGCGCCCAAGCCGATTACTCTACCGGGGCAGTCGCTTCAAGCTTGATTTCCACGGTATCGTCTGATCCGCCTCTCGGCGGCCTCGCATGGTTCCCCCGGTTCGTTCTTGATCGCTTGCATTACGCAGGCCCTGGGCCTGCTCATCCATGTAGTTTTTTGTTTAGAGGAAAGCATCAATGTCCGAGAAATCGACCGGTACCGTTAAGTGGTTCAATGACGCCAAGGGCTTCGGCTTCATCACGCCCGCTCAGGGTGGCGAAGATCTCTTCGCCCACTTCAAGGAAATCCAGGGCTCCGGCTTCAAGTCCCTGACCGAAGGCCAGAAGGTTGAGTACGTCGCCGCTCGTGGTCAGAAGGGTATGCAGGCCACGCAGATCCGCCCGCTCTAAGGTCGGCTCTGCAGTGAGAAAGCCGCGGCTAGTCCGCGGCTTTTTTATGTCCGCTACAAGCAGCGCGTAAGCTGCAATTCCGCATCTAGCGGGCTTCGGCGCGAACATTGCCATGCTCGTCACTGTAGCGATCAACCCGCGCCGGCAGAGCAATTCGCCCTCGAATGGAACGACAGCCTGCGCATCAAGGATCCGCCCCCGCTGGGCGAAGACGAGATCCAGCGTCTGCTACGTGATCGGCGCTGAGCACTACCAGGTCAGGTCATCGGGGACGACAAAATCCTTGTACGGGTCGTTCTCGTCCACCTCAGACTTAGCCGCTTGTAGCGATACCAGCGCATAGGCGTCGCGCTCGCGAATGCGTTCGCCGATCTCGGCCGGAACGATCTCGTAGCGCCCGTCGTGGCGCACGATGGCGAGTTGCCCGGCAATCAGGCGTTCGCGCAACGATTTGTCCACCGGTATGCGCCGCACCTTCTTGCCATCGACAAAGTTGTACAGCTCTTCGCTTTCAACCTTGCGCTGAATACGGTGTTGTTCCACCAGTTGGCGCACCTGCGCCTTGCGCGACTTCTGATCCTGCTTGTCCTGCAGCTGACGGTTCAGTTCCAGATCGCGGGCGGCCTTGGCGGCGGCAGCCTGCTCCTGCGCCAACTGCTTGGGATCGGGCGCCGCGGCCGGTTTCTTGGCCTGCTCGCGGCGCTGCTGATGCTGCGACTTGCTCGCCTGCCTGGCCTTGTTGGCGTCGATCAGACCGGCCTGCAGCAGTTGTTCGCGTAATGAAAGACCCATGTCGCCGCGCGTCCTCGGTTGCTGTTTGGTTGACACACTCCCCGCGCAACTCACGCGGGGCCGTCATGCTGTTGGCTGGCGACTCCGCTGGCAAGCACCGGAATGACAGGCCCGGCCGGCCCTGCGATAGTTTGCGCATCGACCCAGCGCACGGCGCGCCTCTTGACCTGAGCTCTACCCATGATCACCACTGATTCCGGCCTGCAATATGAAGATAGCGTGGTCGGCGCCGGCGCCGTTGCCTGCGCCGGGCAGCGCGTCAAGGTGCACTACACCGGCTGGCTGTATGTGGACGGCAAGGCCGGCGCGAAGTTCGATTCGAGCAAGGATCGCAACGACCCCTTCATCTTCGCGCTCGGCGCCGGCCAGGTGATCGAGGGCTGGGACGAGGGCGTTCAGGGCATGAAGGTCGGCGGCACTCGCCGACTGATCATTCCGGCAGCACTGGGTTACGGCGCCTACGGTGCGGGAGGCGCCATCCCCCCGAACGCAACCCTGCTGTTCGAAGTGGAGCTGCTCGGCGTCTGAGCTTGTTTGATTCGTCACCTGGCACAGGGTCAAGCCCTCTGAAATCGCTCTCGCCGGCCTGGGTGCTGATGCTGGCCGCGGCCGGCGTGTTGATGATCACGACCGGCGCACGGCAATCACTGGGCCTGTTTGTGGCGCCGCTGGAACAGTCCACCGGCATGGATATCGTCGGGATCAGTTTCACGCTCGCGGTCGGTCAGTTTGTCTGGGGCGCGGTGCAGCCCCTGTTCGGCATGGTGGCAGACAAGCATGGCGCCGTCCCGGTCCTGTTGTTGGGGATTCTGATGCTCGCCGTGGGCACGGCGCTGGTACCGCTGGCGAATAGCGAATGGAGCCTGCTGCTGAGTCTGGGGCTGCTGTCTGCGGCCGGCGCTGGCGCTGCGAGCTTCTCCATTCTCATCGGCGCCACGGCGGCGCGCCTGCCCGCTGAAAAGCGCGCCTTCGCCAGCGGCTTCATCAATGCGGGCGCCTCGTTCGGGCAATTCGTCTACGCCCCGCTGGCGCAGGCCTTGATTGGCGCCTTCGGCTGGATGACGGCGATGCTCGCGCTTGCCGCCTCAACCCTGCTCAGCCTGCCGATGATCGCAGCGCTGCGCGGTGACAAGGCCACGCCCGCCAACCCGGCGCCGCCACCCGCCTCGGGACCTGGCTTGCGTGAGCAACTGCGCCTGGCCTTGCGCGACCGCAGCTACCTGCTGCTGCACGCCAGCTTCTTCACCTGCGGCGTGCATATCGCATTCCTGGTCACGCACCTGCCGGGCGAAGTCGCGCTATGCGGGCTTCCGGCCAATGTCTCGGCCACCGCGCTGGCGCTGATCGGCCTGTTCAACATCGCCGGCAGCCTGAGCGCGGGCGTGCTCGGCTCTCGCGTGCGGATGAAAAATATCCTGTTCTGGATGTACGCCAGCCGCGCCCTGATCATCGCGATCTACCTGATTTCGCCACGCACGGCGCTGACCTTCTACGTGTTTGCCGCGGCCCTGGGCTTCAGCTGGCTGGCGACGGTGCCGCCCACCGCCGGACTGGTCGGCAAGCTGTTCGGCACGCGTTACCTCGCCACCCTGTTCGGCTTGACGCTGTTTTCGCACCAGACCGGCGCCTTCTTCGGGGCCTGGCTGGGCGGACTCAGCATGTCGCGCTTCGGCGATTACAGCTGGATGTGGTACGCCGATCTGCTGCTGGCGGCACTGGCTGCGCTGAGCTGCCTGCCGATTCGCGAGGCGCGCCTGCCGCGGCCAGCCTTAGCGACGTAATTCGGGCAGCGGTTCGCCGGCGGGTACGAAGCGCAGCGCTTCGCCGTTGTTGCAGAAGCGCAACCCGGTCGGACGCGGACCGTCCTCGAACACATGACCCTGATGACCGCCGCAGCGCGCGCAGTGATATTCCGTGCGTGGATAGCCGATGTGATGGTCGATCTTGGTGGCCAGACGCCCGGGAATGGGATCGAAGAAGCTCGGCCAGCCGGTGCCACTCTCGTACTTGCTGCGCGATTCGAACAGCGGCAGAAAGCAGCCAGCACAGACGAAACACCCCTCGCGCTTTTCCTGATTGAACGGATGCGTGCCGCAGACCTCGGTACCTTCCGAGCGCAGCACGCGGAACTGCGCGGGCGTGAGCAGCGCTCTCCACTGATCTTCAGTCTTGTGCAGCGGTTCTAAATCCTGAGCCGTCATGTCGATGGGTCCTGATGGGGGGTCACGTTCGATTCTTGGCCTGCGCCAGACGCGCCTTGAGATCCGCAAATGGGTTTGCGGTGGCCATGTCGGCCTGGGTCTGCGGACCGGCGATGCGTCCGCCGGCTTCAAGCTGACGCTGATGTTCGTTGTCGTGGCAGTACAAACACAGAAGCTCCCAGTTGCTGCCATCAGCCGGATTGTCGTCGTGATTGTGGTTGCGATGGTGCACGGTCAGCTCGTGCAGATTGGCGCGCACGAATTCACGCGCGCAGCGCCCGCAGACCCAGGGATAGAGTTTCAGCGCCTGCTCGCGATAGCCCAGGCTGCGCGCGTCCGCAGCGCGGCGGGCGTCGGCGATCACGCGATCGAAGCGTGCGGTGTCGGGAGTCGCGGCAGGTTTGCGCATGCGATGCGGTGTCAATGACGAGCAGCTTGACCTTAACGCGATCTATGCCGCCTCGGCGACTGATGGCGTCGGCAGACGTCGCGTCGACAGCAGAAAGAAGCCGGTCATCACCAGCGCGGTTCCCGCCAACTGCAGCCCGGTGATGGGCTCGGCCAGCAGCCACCAGGCCAGAAACAGGGTGGACACCGGTCCGATCATGCCGGCCTGTGCGGCGTTGCCAGCACCGAAGCTTGGCCACAACCGCCTTGGCGGAAAAAGCCACGGCGCCGGTCGCGGCCGAAACCAGACCGCTCAGATAGGCCGCGCGCAGGGGTGTGGCTGGCGAAGACGCCAGATCGGTCGATACGGGCATACCGCCAATATCCGCTGCCGCGCTATCGGAGTGCGCGCGAGTCGAGTCGAAGTCCTATCCGCCGCCGATCAGCGTCGGAATTGCGCGGTCCAGCGGCGCGTGCGCCCGACTCGTCGGCATACGGCTGCCGACCGTCGAAACCCCGGACCATGCGCCGAGCAAGCCGCACAGGATGGCGTCAGCGAGAGCACGCAAGGGCGGTCTCTCCATCCCGGACAGCTCGGATTTTCTGCATGACTCGAACCCTGCTTGCCTGCCTGCTGCTCGGCCTGAATCTGTGTCTTGGCACCACGGCCGCGGCGAGCGATGCGCCCCTGCAACTGAACCTCACCGAGCAGATCGACGTGCACCGCCTGACCCCGGCGCCACAGACGCCGTCACCGCAGGCGGTGGAATTGAAGCTGGACCCGGAAGTGCGAGCCAGCCTGATCGAGAAGATTGTCTTGTCCGCGGGTCAGTCCTTGCTGGGCACCGACTACGTCCTCGGCGCCAACGACGCCCAGGCGGTTGACTGTTCATCCCTGATGCAACGCATCTTTCGCCGGGTCGGCCTGAACCTGCCGCGCACCGCGCGCGAACAGGCGGTCGTTGGCGTGGCGGTCAAAGCGGCGGATATCGAACCCGGCGATCTACTGTTCTATCGCTGGGGCAAGCGCGGGCTGCATGTAGCGGTGTATCTACCCGGCGATCAAATCCTGCACGCGTCCACCAGCCGTCGCGAGGTGGTGGTGACAACACTCAACCCGGACTGGAACAAGCGCCTGGTTAGCGCCCGTCGTCTGCTCTAGGGTCTGTTGACATATGAATGGTCGCTGCGTTGCGAGTCCAAAATCCCGCCAGGCAAGGCGCGGCCGGCGAAGCTTGGTGATTCCAAGCGAGCCGGGCGC
>JBQTJH010000237.1:0-2903 GCA_052387335.1 Panacagrimonas sp.
GCGCGTGGTGTATGCCGCGGACTATCACGGCGACAACACCGCCGCGGCGCTGGGCATTGCGCCGCGCGGCCAGTTGTTTCTGGGCTTCACTGAAGACGCTGACGAAATCGAGGTCATCAGCTACAACGAGCTCGCAGGTCGCTTCGAATTTCAGCTGGTACAGAACTATTGCGCCGGCTGCGTGCCGCGTATCGTCTATGCGCGCCGTGCCATCTGCCAGACCTGTCATCAAGGCGGCTCGCCGATTTTTTCCGTGCGCCCCTGGCAGGAAACCAATGGTCAGCCCGAGATTGCGCGGCGCATCGTGGACGCGCGCGGCGACGCGCCGTATCTGGCGGTGGCGCCGGTGCAGCCGCTGTCGGTGCCCGAGCGCATCGACGAGCTGACCGATGTCGGCAACTTCATCAATGTCACCCAGCGCATCTGGCTGGATGGCTGCGGCGCGCAGGGTGTCGCGTGCCGCCGGCAGATGCTCAAGCTGGCGCTACGGTTTCTGAATGACCCCTCTGCCTTCGACGCACAAAGCGCGGACGCGCAGCGCTTGCGCCAGCTACAGGCGCTCGCCTGGCCGCAGCAAGGCATCCCGATCCCGAATAATGATCTGGCCAATCGAGACCCCTTGCAGGAGCGCCCGCCGCTGGGCCAGCGCATCAAGGCGCTGCTGCTGCCCGCCTCGACCCGGACCGTGCGCGACAACGAAGATCTCGACGCCTTCTCCTCGCTGCCGCCGCTGCCGGCCGCGCTGGATCCGCTGAGCGCGCGCGCGCCGAAGCGCGTGTTGCAGGCACAGGATCTGGACGGCGTGTTCGGTCTGGCGCAGTTGTTCACGGCGGCTGATCGACGCCTGCTGTTTGAATCGACGGGTTCTGCCGCGCGCGTCATGGAGGCGGTGGAACATGCGCCCGACGCCCTGTTTGCGGCACAGGCATTTTCGCGAGTGCGAACTCTGCAAGCGCTGCTTGCACTCATGCCGGAGGTTGCCGCGCGCGACTACTGCTGTATCGACACCACTGAGATGTCACCGCCAATCGCCATCGGCGTGCCGGCACTCAAGCTGGCGGCAGATTCGGCGCTCAAACCCTTCGAGGCGTATTGCTTTGCCTGCCACCGCGGCAACCCGGCCCAGCGCCTCAATTTCATGGCGGGTGACTCCGAATCGGCCGTGCTCGAATCGATCCGCGCTACCGCCAGCATCCGCGATGCGCTGGACTGGGAGCGGTATCGCGGCACCGACCAGGCCAGCAAGCTGATGCCGCCGGTCGAGTCCAGTCAGCACGCAGCGATGCAGGCCGAGCTGGCGCAGAATCCACAGCTACTGGATCAGATGCGCGACGTGGTGCCCGGTATGTTCGACTTCTGAGAAATAAAATGTCGCAGCCCAAGACGCACACATCCAAGGACAAAAATCCTTCTGCCGTTCCCGGTGTCTGGGCGTCTTGGTCGCAGCTGCTGTTCGCGTGTCTGACGATGAGCGTGGCGGCGACTGCCCAGGCTGAGCCGGCCTTCGCGCGTTTGTACAAGCAGCAGTTCGGCTACCCGCCTTCGTGCAACGCCTGCCACAAGGACGGTGGCGGTACGCCGGCGAATGCCTACGGGGAGCAGTTCAAGGATGCAGGTTTGAATCTTGCTGCGTTCGGCAAGATCGCGGGACTCGACGCCGATGGCGACGGTGCACCCAATGGTGTCGAGGCCAGCGCAAAGGCCAATCCCGGCTCGCCGAAATCCACGCCGCAGGCCAAGGGCGACTGGCTGGACACTGCGAGTCTGATTCCGCGCGAGGTGCAGGCGCTGTTTCCCGGCGTGCGCGCCTATCTGCCCAAGGACGCCTTGCTGACCGATGCCGATATCGAGCGCGCCAAGTCGCTCGGCGCGAGCTTGGGCAAGCAGGACGAAAACACCATCTACATCCCGCTGGTCGATCAGCGTCCGGCGGGTACAGCGATCATCTTTGCTGCGGAGTTCAACAAGAAGGCGTTCTTCCTGCTGCTGGCTACGGATCGTCAGCTCAAAATTACCCAAGTCGAGCCGCTCAACACCGCGCAGGTTCCCGAGGCGGCCAAGAGTGCCGTTTACGCGAGCTTCAAGGGTCTGTCGTTAGACCAACTGCCGGTCGCCAAAGGTAGCGGTGTAGACGCAGCGATCACGGCGGCGGTGAAGAAGGCCGGCACCCTGGTATTCGTGAGGTTGAAGAATGCGTAATCCTGCGCTGGGAATTGGGCTGGCGCTGTTGTTTGTCGTCGGTCTGCTCGGTGCGCGCGAACTGGCGGTTGCTGCGGCCGATGCGGACATCTCTAGCGAAGCGGTGACGGCTGAGGCCGCGCCTGCAGCAGCCAGCGAAGAATCGTTCGACTTCTTCAGCGACGCCCCGGTCGAAAGCGCCGAGATCGTCGAGCTGCCGCCTTCGAAACCGAAATGGCTCACCGTCGGCGGGCCGCTCGCGCTGATCGGTCTGTTCTTCGCCATGTTGTTCCAGATCTGGTGGCTGGTGCCGTTCGAGCCGCACAGCATCGATCTCAATCTTCGCCAGCTGCCGCCGGCGGCCAAGCGCGGTATCGCCATGGCCGTGGGCATGTTCGGCGTCGCGTTCTGTTTTGGCGCGGCCGAGATCTGGTATCAGCTGCGCATCCACGGTACCGCCGAGGCTTATTTCGCGCAGATGTCGCTGGGCAAGCTGATCGCGTTCACGCATGCACACCTGTTTGGTTTCACCACCGCGTTCTTCATCGTCGGTATTCCGTTCTCGCTGCAGTTCAATCACATCAAGACTTATCAGTGGGTGTTCCCGGCAGGTCTCGCCGCGAGCTTCACCGACGTGGCCTCGTGGTGGGGCATCAAGTTCGTGTCGCCGAATTTCGAGTGGGTGTCGATGTTCTGCGGCATCGTGTTCAGCGTCACCTACCTGT
>JBQTJH010000238.1:0-9395 GCA_052387335.1 Panacagrimonas sp.
GCGCGCAGCCTGTGGCGTGTGCACCAAATGATAGGCCGCGGCAATCGGCAGACTCAGCGAAAACGGAATCACCAGTCGACCCGAATCCAGATCGGCCGAGGCCACCACCGGAATGCCGAGCACCACACCCAGGCCATCGGCTGCTGCTTCCATGGCCATCGCAACCTGATTGAAGCGCGGCCCGCGCTTGGCGTTGACGCCCTCGACCCCCGCGGCCTTGAGCCAAACGGTCCAGTTCGGGCGCTCGGTGTCGGTCTGGTCCATGCCGGTGGCGTGATGCAGCAACGTGAAATGGCGCAAGTCGTCCGGCGTGCTGAGGGGATATTCGCCACTGAGTAATTTCGGGCTGCACATGGGCGTGGCGTACATCCCGAACAGGCGCTCCACCACATAACCCTCGTATTCGCCATGACCGGAGCGGATGGCAAGGTCGGCGTCTTCCGCCAGATTGCCGCTGTCGCCGCTGTCCTCGCGCACGCTGTCGAGCAGGGCGGCGTCGGCGGTGATGTGCAGATCAATATCGGGATAGCGGGCGGCAAAGCGATGCAGTCGCGGTGCCAGCCATTTCGAGGCGAGCGCGGGTGCCACCGCCACCGTGACCCGGCCGCTGTGCTGCAAACGGGTGACAGCGGATATCGCTGCCGCGATTTCCTCGAAGGCGTGACTCAGGCGCGGCAACAAGGCTTCGCCAGCGGCAGTGAGTTCCACGTGATGGGGCAAACGCTTGAACACCAGCACGCCCAGGGATTGCTCCAGCGATTTGATCTGGTGACTGATGGCGGCCGGCGTCACGTGCAATTCGGCAGCGGCTTTTCGCAGGCTGAGGTTGCGGGCAGCGCACTCGAAGGCGCGCAGAGCATTGAGCGGAGGCAGGCGCATGGCTAAAGGTTATATTTTCTAAACATGACCACCAAAACAAATCAATTGATGCACTGCAACATGGAGCGTACAGTACAACCATCGAAGCGGGAACGGCGGTGAGAACACCTCCGAAACTGCAGCCTCAACGGGCTTTCGATAAGGCAGGGCAGGGCTCTTGAAATCGCGATAAACGCCTTCAAGAACAATGCCAAGTATGATCTCCTCCAGTCCCGCCTCATGCGGGACCGCACTCAACGCCACCGCAAGGTGGCGTCTTTTTTTGTGCCGCCGATTTTTGGCACCGGGCGTCCCTGGCGGGCTCCCCCGTGTCTGGCCTTGTCGCCGCCGCCGCTACCGGCTCAGCCGCGCGTCCGGTACAGCGCTGACTCCACATCTTGAAACAGCTTCACCACCGGGCTGTCGCAGAACGGCAGGATCTGCGTGGACAGCGCCCTGGTTACTTTTTTTGATCGGGTCTATCCAGTAATAGCTGTTGGCCAGTCCGGCCCAGGACAGACTGCCGGCCGAGCGCCCCTGCGGCGTGCGCTGCTCGTTGATCATGAAGCTCAGGCCCCTAAGGAAACCCTGCACAGGCTCAAGTTGAGCTGACGAAGCTGAAGCTGTGAGTGCTGAAGACGGATTTTGGACCCATCGAACCCTGATCGGGGTGTTTTGCCTGCGATTCGGGGGGTCAATCCCGAATCGAATCGACACCTATCCTGCACAGAGCAGATGTTTGCGGGCCATCCAGAGATTCACGCAGGCAAACAGCATGTGCAGATGCGCGGTGTTCTTCTCCAGGCCGCGATAGCGCACCTGGGTATAGCCGAACTGCCGCTTGAGCACCCGGAACGGATGCTCGACCTTGGCCCTGAGACTCGCGAGCAGCCGGTTGGTCTGGCGTGGGTCATGCGGCAGCTCCTGACGCGGTTTTCGGGTGAAGGGCATCGCGTACAGCGGTTGTCCTTCTTCGCGCGGGGCGTCGATACGCCTCGCATTGCTGCTGTACCCCCGGTCGCCGAGCACGATCTGCTCGTCGCCGTGCAGCAGTTGTTCGCACACCTTGGCGTCGCCCCGCTTGGCGGTGCTGCCCACCACGGTGTGCACCAGGACAAGCCCGAATCGGCGTTCGTGAACATAGCGATTGCCGCTGGGGAAGGACTGCATGACCTTGCCCACTTCCTCGAAATCTTCCTGCCGTGCGCACACCGCACGCACTGACTGGCCGAGCAGCTCGCCCGGGCCATAGCCGAGCATTTCTTCCATGCGTGCGTTCACGCGTAGACATCGCCGTCGCTGCATTAAGCAGATACCGACCAGGGCGTTATCAAACACCTGCTCGTAGATCAGCCGATCCCGGTCCGCGGCTGGAAGTGGTGGCTGCGAATCGAGCTTGGCTAGGCCCATGGAGGCTTGGATATTCGGCGTGCGCGCGGAGAGCGGAGGCCGATCATAGCCCCAGGTCTACCGCGCTTGAATCGAGGACGCCCCCGCGGTCGATCAGATTCTGGCGCCAGAAAATCGGCGTCGCTTCCGCAACAAAAGCGATCTGCGCCGCAGCGACCATTCATGTGTCAACGGACCCTAGCTTGAGTTGATCGAGCCACCCAGCCCATCTGCGGATGGACCTTGCTTGCATCTGCGGGTGACACGCCGGTGCCATCAAAGCGCGACAATCTTCAGCCTTGCTCCGATCGGTGGGGATCCGTATGCGGCTGAAGACTCGAATTTTGGCGCACGTCCTAATTTTGCCGTACGTCCTGTTGATCGCCTGCGTGTCGGCGACCCAGGCGCTGGCGCATCAGGTGCTCCCATCTGGCGCGGTGGTCGCCAAGCAAGGCGAGCGCTGGCTGGCCGGGGATCATCACGTCCACAGCCGGTACAGCGTGGACTGGAACAAGGACACCAGTCCGCCGACGCCGATCATGGGCGGCGACGCGATCTATCCCATCCCGATGAATGCGGTCATGGGGCGGCGCCATGGACTGGACTGGATGGTAACCACCGATCATGGCGGCCCGAATCATTCGCGCATTCATCTGGAACACGCCTATCCGGAACTGCTGGAATCACGCGCCGCGGTGCCGGACCTGGTGCAGTTCTACGGCATGGAGTTCGACACGCCAGGCGCCGATCACTCCAGCATCATCATGCCGCACTCGCATGACGAGGCCACGCATCTGCACCAGATCGAGAGCCGCTACAACAAGCGTGAACCCTGGCCCGAAGACACGAGCTGGGATACCGAGCCGCGCATGATCGAGGCCCTGGAATTCATCAAGACCCTGCCGCTGCCGCCGGTGCTCATCGCCCATCATCCCTCGCGCTCGGCCACCGGCTTAGGCGAGTACGGCAAGACCGGTCCGGCAGAACTGCGTGCCTGGAATGACACCGCGCCGGGTATTGCCGTGGCGATGGAAGGCGCACCCGGCCACCAGGCCGCGATGCAGATGCGACCGCGTTTCGGCCCGTCCAATCACGCGAAGCATTTTGGCGAGCGACGCCCGCGCGGCGCGTATCGCAACTACCCGACCATGGGTGGTTACGATCAGATGACGGCGCGCGTCGGCGGCTTCTGGGATTCCATGCTGGGTGAAGGTCGGCGCTGGTGGATCACCGCAACCTCGGACAGTCACATCCATTGGACCGACGGCGGCATCGACTTCTGGCCGGGCGAATATTCCAAGACGTACGTGCTGGCCGAAAAAAGCCACGATGCGATTCTGGCCTCGCTGCGCGCGGGACGAGTATTTGTCAGCACCGGCGATCTGGTGTCGGAACTCTGGGTGAGCGCGCGCGCTCAGGATCGCGAAGCCGGCATCGGCGGCACGCTCAAGCTGGACCGGCAGACTGACGTGGTGGTTGAGATCCGCTTTCTGGACCCTGAGACACGCAATGCTCATGGCGACAACCCGGCAGTCCAGCGCGTCGATCTGATACTCGGTCAGGTCGGCAAGCGTGTGCGTGATCGCAGCACCGATACGCATGCCGGCGTGCGCGTGGACGCGCGCTTCAGCCAATCGGAATGGACGCGCGAAGGGCCCTACCGGGTGATCCGGCACACGCTCAAGAACGTGCGCAAGCCTCTGTATCTGCGCGTACGCGGTACCAATACCGCTGAGCTTGAACCGGCGCCTGACGTGGACGGCGAGGATCCTTGGCAGGACTTGTGGTTCTACTCCAATCCGATCTTCGTCACCGGCGGCAAATGAGTCGGATATCCGGTGCCGATGGTGTCGGCCTGGGGCACGACGGAAACTGCGCCGCTGGCCACCGATTGTCATTTCCAGGCCGCGCGCTCCGGGACTATCGGCGTACCGATGCCGGGAGTGCAGCTCAAGCTGATCCCGGCGAGTGACACGAGTTTCGAGATCCGCGTGCGGGGTCCCAACATCACGCCCGGTTACTTCAAGCGATCCGAGCAGACCGCGAAGGCCTTCGATGAGGAAGGCTGCTACATCACCGGCGACGCGGTGCGCTTTGCCGATCCGGCGCGGCCGCAGGCCGGGCTCATGTTTGGCGGACGGCTGTCGGAGGAGTTCAAGCTCTCCGCCGGAACCTGGGTGAACGTGGGCGGCCTGCGTGTGCGGGCGGTGGAATCCTTGGCGCTGATCGCGCAGGACATCGTTGTCGCAGGGCACGACCGCGACCACATCGCCTTCCTCGTGTTCCCGAATTTCGCGGCCTGTCGCCAGCTCGCGGGCCTGTCACCGGAAAAGCCAACACACGATGTGCTCGCGCATCCAGCCGTCCGCGAGGCGGTGCGCGCCGGCCTGCGCACGCTGCACGCGCAGGGCGGCGGCAGCTCCATGTACGCGACGCGTGCGCTGCCGCTGGAAGAGCCGCCGAACATCGACGGCGGCGAGATCACCGACAAGGGCTATATCAACCCGCGCGCGGTGTTGACGCGGCGCGCTGAATGGGTCGAGCGTCTGTACGTACGCGTGGCCGATGAGCAGATCATCGAGTTGTCATGAACGATCTGCCTGGCGAATTGATCGAGCGGCTCAGCGCCTATCTCGACGAGGAACAGGACGAAGTCGCGCTGCGCGCGGCCGGCGACTGGCTGCGATCCAATACGGTGGACATCGCGGCGCTGTTCGACTGGCTCCAGGCTCATCCAGCAGACAAATCGCGCAAGGCACGCGCGCAAGCGGTGATTCGCGCGGCCTTGCAGCTGCCTTTGATGCCGGGGCCGGTCTGCCGGCCGGCGCCGCGCTAGATCATCAGCGCCAGCTCGCGCAGCACCACCGTGGCATAGCTGCCGGGCGGTAGTTCGAACTCGAGCTGCAGTGCCTCTGGCTCCAACCAATGCCAGCGCAGCGCGCGAGTCATCAGGCGCAGCGCACGTCGGTCCTGCTCCAGGCCTTCGCGTTCCAACCCTGCTTTAAGCGCGGCATCGTCCTGCAGCGCGGCCTGTTCCAGCGCCAGCGCGGCGTCGGTAGTGGGCAGCGCGCCGCGTCCCCATAGCGGACCGGAGGGATGGATATCGGCCGCAGCCAACCGTGACAGCAATAGCTCGGTGATCGGTTCGGGTCCGAACCAGGAGCGCGAGCCGGACAGGCTCCAGATTTCGCCCGGCATTGCCTGATCCCAGTTGGCGCTGCGCACGCGCTGTGCCAGCACCGCGTTGAACAGATGAGAGCGCGCGGAGGACAGCAGCATGGATCGCAGCTGCCGGTCCACCCGCTTGCCGGCAAACATGGCCAGAGCACGCTCCACATTGGCGCCGCCCAGGCCAAAGCGCTGCTCGCCGAAATAATTCGGCACACCCTGCGCGGCAATGGCCTGCAAGCGCTGTTCGGCCTGCGCGTGATCGCCCTGGATTTCGCGCAGCACGATGCAGAAGCGATTGCCCCGCAGCGCGCCGCGCTTGAGCTTGCGTCGATGGCGCTGCTGCTCGATGACCTGCACTTCGGCGTGCGGAAACGTCGCCCAATCCGGGTCCGGCTTGCCCGGCAGGTGGATCGTGAACACCTGCGTGGTCAGCGCGTCGCGATCCTTGAGCCCGGCGTAGCCGACATCGACGGGCGCCACGCCGGCAAATCGCGCCAGTTCCTTGGCCACCCAGTCAGTATTGGCGCCGCGTTTGCGCACGCGCAGCCAGACGTGATCACCGCTGCCGTCGGGCTGGATGTCCTGCAACTCGTCCACCTGAAAATCTTCCGGCGTACTGCGCAGGCGCGCTTGCAGCGGCGGGCCGCCGTGGGCGTAGGGGAGCAGAGTCATGAGGCAAGGCGGACAATGATCTTCATGCCCTCGCAGACCACGGTCTGGCCGTCGCGGATCTTGGCGGTCTTGCGCTGTTCGAGCTGGCCGTCGACGCGGACACGCCCTTCGGCGACCAGCATCTTGCCGGCGCCGCCGCTATCGCAGGCGCCGACCAGCTTGAGCAGCTGATTCAGCTCAACGTACTCGCCGTGCAAGTCGAAGTGGATCGTGTTCATGCACTCCCCGCCGCTGCGGGTGAGACCTGAC
This sequence comes from Panacagrimonas sp., assembly GCA_052387335.1. Taxonomy (GTDB): domain Bacteria; phylum Pseudomonadota; class Gammaproteobacteria; order Nevskiales; family Nevskiaceae; genus Panacagrimonas. Next base: position 6,340 of record JBQTJH010000238.1, read on the forward strand.
CCACGTACTCGAATCGCGCCCGCGGCGGGGAGTGCGGATCAACCTGGACACGCTCATTCCAGACGCGCAGCAGGCGCGTGCTCATGGGCAGTCCGTCTCGTGGGTACAGGCGCGTGTACACCACCACGGTTTCGTCGGTTTCATCCTGGCGCGCAAGGCCCAGCGCCAGATAGAACTGACCCTTGTAATGGCGATAGACGCCGGGAACAAAGCTGGCTTGGCTCATGCGGGGCAGGCGCTGCGTGGACAGGGGCGAGCATTATCAGGCCCTAACCCCGCGTCCCCAAAAAAATCTCTGCGTCCTTTCTTTTCCTTTGCGCCTTTGCGTTAGCCGTTGTTGTTTCTCCCCATGAACGCGCCATCTGAAATCCTCAACCAGCCCCTGATCGACCCGGTCATCTGCATTCGCTGCAACACCTGCGAAGAGACCTGTCCGGTCGACGCGATCACGCACGACTCGCGCAACTACGTCGTCGATCCGGACAAGTGCAATGCCTGCAATGCCTGCATCTCGCCGTGCCCGACCGGGTCGATCGACAACTGGCGCAAGGTGGTCAAGGACAAGGCGTACTCGCTTGCCTTCGGCTGGCGCGTGACGCTCGCCAACAACGGACGAGCGCAGTGTTCGCAAGGCCGAGTCGCTGCTCGGCGTCCATCTGCGCGACGACTTCAAGCCCAGCACGCGTCTGTCCAAGCTGATCTACGGCATCTGAACGCTTGCGTTCGGCCGGGTAGGTCTGCGGGGTGGGCCGGGGGTGTGCTGACTGCGTTTACACTTTGCGCGCGCCGACCAAGGCCGACGCCCCATCGGGGCGCACAAGACGTGCATACACAGCTCCGGAGGATGTAGATCATGAAGATTCGAAACGCCTTGCTGCTGCTTGCAGGCGCCGCCGTCGCCGTTGCCTGCGGGCCCAAGCCGACAGGGGACACGGCCGCAACTCAGGCGACCAATGCCGTGACCGCGAATGTCGACGGCGCACGCATCATCGCGGCGGACAGCGAGCCCGGTTCCTGGCTCAGCCATGGCCGCACTTACGATGAGCAGCGCTACAGCCCGCTGAAGAAGGTCAGCACGGAGAACGTCGGCAAGCTGGGCCTGGCCTGGCAGTACCGGCTGGATGTAGATCGCGCGACCGAGGCCACGCCCATCGTCGTCGATGGCGTGATGTACGTGACCGGCGCGTTCTCGATTGTGTCCGCGCTCGACCCGGTCAGCGGCAAGGAGCTGTGGAAGTACGACCCCAAGGTGCCGCGCGACAAAGGCCGCGACGGCTGCTGTGACGTGGCCAATCGCGGCGTCGCGGTGTGGAAGGGCAAGGTCTACGTGGGCGCGTATGACGGCCGCCTGATCGCACTCGATGCGAAGACCGGCAAGGTCGCGTGGGAAGTGAACACCGTGCTCGACGCCAACCGGAGCTACACCATCACCGGCGCGCCGAGAGTGATCAAGGACAAGGTCATCATCGGTAACGGCGGCGCAGAACTCGGCGTGCGCGGCTACATCACCGCGTACGACACCGAGTCCGGCAAGGAGCTGTGGCGCTTCTTCACCGTGCCGGGCGATCCCGCCAAGCCGGCGGAGAGCAAGGCCATCGAGATGGCCAAGGCGACGTGGAAGGGCGACGCGTACTGGAAGCTCGGCGGCGGCGGCACGGTGTGGGACGCCATGGCCTACGACCCGGAACTCGATCTGCTGTACATCGGCGTGGGCAACGGCAGCGTGTGGAATCGCAACGTGCGCTCGCCCGGCGGCGGCGACAACCTGTTTCTCTCGTCGGTCGTCGCGCTCAAGCCGGACAGCGGCGACTACGTCTGGCATTACCAGACCACGCCCGGCGACAACTGGGACTACACCGCCACGCAGCACATGATCCTGGCGGATCTGAAGATCGGCGAAGGGACGCGCAAGGTGCTGATGCAGGCGCCGAAGAACGGCTTCTTTTACGTGCTGGATCGCGCCACGGGCGAACTGCTTAGTGCAGACAAGTTCGCGCCGGCCAATTGGGCCTCGCATGTGGACATGAAGACCGGCCGCCCGGTGGAAACGCCGGAGGGCGACTGGTCCCGGTCAGGCAAGCTGGTGTCGCCGGGTCCGCTGGGTGCGCACAACTGGCAGCCGATGTCGTTCAACCCCAGCACCGGGCTGGTCTACATCCCGATGCAGGAAGCGGTGGCGTACCTGGCGCCGGCGCAGCAGGAATTCACGGGCAAGGGCACTTGGCATCTGGGTTCACAGCCGCTCGCGCTGCCGGAAGACCCGAAGGAAGTCGCCGGTGCCGCCGCCGCGCACAAGGGCCATCTGGTGGCCTGGGATCCTGTAGCCAAGAAGGAAGTCTGGCGGCAGAGCTATGTGACCGCGTGGAACGGCGGCACGCTCAGCACCGCCGGCAATCTCGTGTTCCAGGGCACTGCGGACGGGCGCTTCGTGGCCTACTCCGCCGACAAGGGCGAGAAGCTGTGGGAGACGCCTGCGAACACCGGCGTGATGGCCGGCCCCGTCACCTACGAGATCAACGGCGAGCAATACGTGACCGTTGCTGCAGGCTGGGGCGGTGCGTTTCCGCTTGCGCTCGGTGGCCTTTCCGAGCCGGCCAAGGTACGCCCTGAGGCGCGCGTGCTCACCTACAAGATTGGTGGCACCGCGAGCCTGCCGCCGCCGCAGAACCTCGCGCTGGTGCAGCCCGAACCGCCGGAGTTGAAGGGCGACGAGAAGACCATCGCCTCGGGGCGCGAGCTGTACAACGCGCACTGCGGCATGTGCCACGGTCCCAACGCGATCAGCGGCAGCGTGCTGCCCGACCTGCGCTACATGACGCCGGAAACCCACCAGCTATTCACCGGCATCCTCGCCGGTGCTTACGCGGGCAAGGGTATGCCCGGCGTGATGGACAAGCTCACGCCGGCGGACGTGGAAGCGATCCACCAGTACGTAATCAAGCGTGCGCACGACCTCAAGAAGGAGCTGGATGCGGCGAAGGTCGCGGCGGCTCCGGCAGGCTGAAAGCTTAGGGCTGTGCGAAATAGTTGATCAGAACGCCCGGCTTTGCCGGGCG
>JBQTJH010000239.1:0-4538 GCA_052387335.1 Panacagrimonas sp.
CCCGCCGAACCTGCTCCACCGCGCCACGCTTGAACTCAACGTTGTACTTCCTTCGCTTCGACATAAACACTCCTTGTGGCCATCATCGGCCTTCTCTGAAGTGTCCGTAAAAACGGGGTAGAACCCGTCCGACGAGCAATTCGGAACCAGAATCATCTGATCTGTTTTTTTGCCTTGGAGTAGGGCACGTCAGGTCATCTACTTCGGTTTCGGTTTCAATTGAATCCCGGTCGCCATCCTCGCCATAGCGCTACGTCCTGCGTTAAGGCTCTCGCTGTAGCGAACGATCATGCGCTCTGACTTCCAGCGGCCTTGACGCATGATTTCCGCTGCACTGAAGTTGTTAGCGATGAGGTCCTGGGTTGCACCCACGCGCGTGCTGTGGCCCGAGACGCGCTCGGCATCGAGGCCGGCGGCGAGGGCGCGGCTCTTGAAGATGCGCGCCACGTCGCGATCCGACAGCGGATTTTCGAAGTGCTCGCGGTTGTGAGCTCCAGACCGAAAAATCGGACCCTCCTTGATGTTGGCCATCGACATCCAGTTCTTGAGGAGGTCTACCGTGCTCGGCGTGACGTACTGCAACACGCCGACGCCTTCCTGGTCGGTTTTGCTGTGCGCGAGGAACAGGCGCCCGGAACCGTCCGTTTCGATGGACAGGTTTTGTACCTGAAGGGAGATCAGCTCAGAGCGCCGGAACATCGTCTCGAACGCCGTACACAGCATGGCGGCGTCGCGAACGTCGCGAGGTTCGTCCGGATTGAGGGTGGCGAGAATGGTCTGCAGGTCCGCCATGGTCAGACCCTTGGCTTGGCGCTGACGCGCCGTGAGGTACTCGCGGCGTAGGCCGCGCCACATCAACTTGAACTCCATCGAATCCATCGGAGACGGCAGTCCGACCAGGCGATGCACGATCGCCAGCGTGGAGAGGCAACGATCAAGCGTCGCGCGTTTACGACCCGCGGCGACGCGGTCCATTAGGAATTCCCGCAGCAGCGGGAGCGTGACTGGCAGCGGTGCCGCTTGCGCGCGCGCACAAAACTCGGACCAAATCCGCCAATCAGCTCTCCAGCCACGCAGCGTGTTTGCGGCATATGCCAGAGCCAAATCATCGGCGAGGGCCCTGAGGCGCTCGACGACGGCTTCCGGTGTCTGACTGAGCAGCTCGGCGACAGCTTTTCCTCTAGGGTCCGCGATCTGGCTTTCCATCAATTGATACTACTATAAGATGACCGATAAGTGTAATTATCGGACTTCTTATATTACACGGTAAACGACTATTATTATATGCCAATTACATGTCAGACTGAGAACCACATGAGCACCAGCACACCGATCACCCTCGAGGACGTTGCCAACGCAGCCGCAGAACTCCGGTCAGCGGGTCGAAAGATCACGATTCTGGCGATCCGCGACAAGCTTGGCCGAGGAAGCTTCACCACGGTGAAGAAGCATTTGGCGCGATTGGAGGCCAGCGATTCGCCGCCTGCAGCGAGCCCGGTTCCAGCCCAGCTCGAGTCTCTGTGGGCGGAAGCCAGACGAGCTGCTGACGCCGAATTGGAAAATGACCGCGCGGCGTTGCGAAGCCTTTCGGACGACTTGGACGTCCGGTTCCAAACAATGCGAGTGGCCGTTGCCGAGGCGAACGCTGCCCAGAGCCTTGCCGATACTCGCCTCGCGGACCGTACTAAAGAGGTAGAGCGATCGGTGGCAGTCATCGCAGATTTGCGTGCGCAGCGGGATCGTTGCGAGGAGCTGCGTGCTGCAGCTGAGGCCGCCCTAATAAATGAGCGAGAGCGTAGTGACCACAGATGGGAGCGACTCTCCGCGGTACTGGCCGGCCTGCAGAACTCGATTACGCAGCTTCAATCGCATGGCAATTCTACCGCCGATCTAATAAGTGCCTCTGCAAGGGCGGTCACGGCGGATCTGGCTGAGTTCACGAGCCTTGAGAAAGAATCACGGATTCAAGACCGTGAACTCCTGCGGCGTGAGGCCAACGACTGTATGGCACCTTTTTCGCACGTCCCCGCATCGGTGGCCAACATCGAGCGTAATCTGCGCCGTTTGTCGTGGGCGCTGGCCACCAGGAGCGCCCTGTCAAAACCCCAGAGTCGGCGCCGGTCCCGGTGTCCGTGACGACACCTAGCTCGTCAGAACCCGCTCTCCGTGCGGTATCGTATGGATGCGCGCAAAAATACCGACATGTAAATCGTGCCTTTTTCGCGCCGCGTGCCAGGCCCCGTATCGGCCCGCTAAACATGGATATTTCGTCCGGTCATTACCGTCTTTCCGATCTGGGTCAGATGGAGTAGTCCGGCCCGTTGCTGATCTCGTCTCGGCCTGATAGGCCGTCACCCACTTGCGTAGCAGATTGGCATTGACCGCATGATCCATCGCCAGCCGTGCCACCGATACGCCCGGCAACTGCGCTGCTTCAACCAGCTCGCGCTTGGCATGGCGGTTGTAAATGCAACCCCATCGAGCGCGGCGATCAGATGTGGAAGATCCGGATTGAGCGCACTGCCGCGCAGTTGCGCGACTTGGATAGTTTCTCGCAGCTGCGTCGCGCCCGATTCGATGCGCGGACGGCACGCTCAGTCACCGCTTAATTTCCTGACCGCCGCGTCCGTCGAAAGATGAACCCGGGAATCGCCCAGCGAGCCCATGAAGTCAGTGCCTGACAGCCTATCCATCACCGGCCCCTTCACTTCCGCGACGTGCAGGTGGATTCCTTTCTCCGACAGCGAGCGCTCGAAGGCTTCGAGCATCTCAAGGCCACTGGTGTCGATGCGGCCGACACCGGAGAGAATCAGCACCACATCTTTCAAGCCTTCCCGTTCAACCACCAGATGCATCAGCTGGGTTTCGACGCGCGGGGTGTTCGCAAAATAAAGATTCTCGTCGACCCTCACCAGCAGCAGATGCAGCCAGGTGTCCACCGTATGCCGGTGAATATTGCGGTAGTGCTCGGTGCCGGCAACGCGCCCAACCACGGCGATGTGCGGTCGACTGGTGGTGTAGAGGAAAAACGCCGCAGCAAGTGCAGCACCCACCATTACTCCCTCCTCCACTCCAAGTACCAGCACGCCGACAACGGTGGCTCCCTGGGCCAAACCATCGCCACGGTCGTAAGACCAGGTGCGCCGCAGCTTGGAAAAATCGATGAGCTGGAATACCGCAACGATGATGATCGCCGCCAGTACCGCCTTGGGCAGATCGCGCAGCAGACCCGTGAAGAACAAGGCCCCAAGCGCGACCCAGATCCCGGTAACGATGGCGGCGGCCTGCGTCTTGGCACCTGCTTCGAAGTTCACCATCGAGCGCGCAAAGCCACCCGCCACCGGCATGGCACCGACGCAAGCGCCAGCCATATTGGTCAGCCCCAGCGCCAACAGTTCGCGGTCCGGATCAATCTTTTCGCGTCGGCGGAAGGCCAGCGCCTTGGCGACCGAGATGCTTTCGACGTAGGCGATCAGCGCAATCATGCCTGCAGCGGGCAACAGCTCCAGCCAGCCCGATGCGCTCAGAAATCTGAAATCGAGACCGGGCAGTCCTCGCGGTATATCGCCGACTATCGCGACATTCGCGGTTTCAGCAAGAGCAAATACGGCCGAGATCGCGGTTGCAAGAATCACCAGAACCAGCGGCGCCGTACGCCCCACGATACCGGCGATCTCTTTGCACATACCGACACGAGTCAGCAGGCTGACCAGCGGCCGGCGTGCCAGCACCAGTGCCAACACCGTCGTCATGCCGAGTACAAAGCTTGGAATGTTCAAGCTCGCGAGATGCAGCGCCACATGGTGCACAGTGCCAGCGAAACCCGCTTCACGAGGTACCTTGATACCGGTCAGCGGTGCGAGCTGGGTACCAATGATGTAGATCGCGGCACCCGTCGTGAAACCCGACAGCACCGGATGACTGATGAAGTTGGTGAGCCAACCGAGACGCAAGGCGGCCAGCACCAACAGGATGGCGCCGGTGCTGGCTGACAGGATCAGCGCACCGCTCAGATACAACGCGGGATCATCACCCGCAAACGTGACTAACGCGGATGACACCATCACTGCGGCCACCGCGACCGGACCCACAGCGAGGGTGCGACTGCCGCCGAACAATGCGTAGATGATCGGCGGCAGCACGCTGGAATACAGCCCGATCTGTGGCGGAAGGCCCGCGAGCAATGCGTACGCCAAGGCCTGCGGGATCAGCAGAATTGCCGTGATGGTGCCGGCCAGAACGTCCTGCGCCAGGGTCTGGCCCTGTGTGCGACGCAAGTCGTCTAGCAGCGGCATGGACCGCTGCAGGAGCTTCAACATCAGCTCTGTCCACAGGCCAGATTCGCCGGCACCGCAATATCCATCAGCTTGGGATTGGGCAGATTCAAGCCTTTCATGATGGCGACGTACTCCGCTTCCGACTTGCCGGCCAGACGCGGATTGCAGCGCTTCTCCTCGCCGATGCTGGACGCCATCCAACCCCTGTAGTCGTGGCCCGGATACAAGGTCGTATCGTCTGGCAACTTGAACAGCTTGTTG
>JBQTJH010000240.1:0-7738 GCA_052387335.1 Panacagrimonas sp.
CTCTTGCGCGTGCCGTCGGCCAGCAGCACGGTGTGGCTCACACACTTACCATCGAAATAGACGTTGGCTTTTTTCAGGACAGAGACGTTGTCGAACTGGGACATGAGATGTGGGGCGGGATGAGAGAAAGGGCTGTCATTCTGAGCGAAACAAAGAATGACAGCGATAATTCGACACGATGAACGCCATCAAGACCGCCCGTTGTCCGCAATGTCGCCAGATCTCTTCGCTGGAGACCGGCAACCGTTTCCGCCCGTTCTGCAGCGAACGCTGCAAGCTGCTGGACTTGGGCGAATGGTTTGCCGAAAAGCATTCGATCCCGGTTGCGGACTCCGATTCTGAGATCGAAGGCGCCGTGCCGCGCGCTCAGGATCCGGATCGGCTCCAGTAGGCGGAAATCCCGGCCACCCCTTGCGCGTACTGCGCAAACGCCATCGGCTTGTCCGCCGGGCCCAGGCCACCGATGGCGTAGGCGGGCAGGGCTATGTCTTCCGTTAACGTGGAAAACCCGCTCCATCCGGTGCCTGCGCGATCCGGGTGCGTGGATGTCGCCTGCACATTGCCGATCACTACCGCATCCAGTCCCAGCTGCGCCGCGTGCTGCAAGGACTGACGGTCATGGCACGAGGCGAAGCGCAGCAGTTCTGTCTGGGGTAGCGGCGGCATATCCGCGGCTTCCAGCTGCATCAAGTCGCCTTGGGTGAAGTGCACACCGGCCGCGCCCAGCCAGCGCGCCATCGGTTCGCCGCGGTCCAGCACGATCCGCAGCGCGCGTGCTGGTGCGGCATCGATCACGCGGCGGGCAAGATCCTGGTAGGCCGCGTGCGCCAGCCCGGGCCGACGCAGACGCAGCAGCGCCCCGCGCGGCAGCTGTTGCATCTGCAACACAAGCTGATCCGGAGCCAAATCGGGCGGCGTAAACACGTAGTCTTCCGGCAAGAGCAACGCGCGCAGGATCGGCGCGACGGTGGGCAAGACGTCCAGCGTGATTGCGGCATCCGGTCGGTGCCATTCGAAGCGCTGCGATTCGCGGCCGTGCAACTCGCCATCCCATCGCGTGACCAACCAGGTCGAGAGGGTGACCACACGATCCGCATACGCATGCGTGAAGCGAATCAGCGGCCGCGCCTCGCGCAGCTCAACGCCGAGTTCTTCGTGCAATTCGCGCTTCAACGCGTCGTGTGCAGACTCTCCCGCTTCAATCTTGCCGCCCGGAAATTCCCATTTGCCAGCGGCGATCTTGCCCGCCGGTCTTTGTGCGATCAGCACGCATCCTGCGGCGTCTTGCACAACGCCGCAGGCGACCTGGATGCGCGGCTTCACGTGCGATATTCGGCGTTGATCTTGACGTAGTCGTAGCTGAAGTCGCAGGTCCACACGCGTGCGCGGGCCACGCCGCGGCCCAGGCCGATGCGGATGCTGAATTCGTCTTTTGCCACTACGGCGGAACCGTGCTCTTCTCGGTACGCAGGATGCGGCTGACCGCCGACGATCAGCTGTACGTCATCGAGCGCGATACTTACCGAGCCTTGGTCCAGGTGCTCGACGCCAGCCTTGCCGATGGCCATGGCGATACGTCCCCAGTTGGCGTCGGAGGCAAACATCGCGGTCTTTACCAGCGGCGAGTGCGCGACCGAATACGCAACCTGCCGCGCCTCGGCGTCGGTCTTGGCGCCGTCGACTTCAATCGAGATGAACTTGGTTGCGCCCTCGCCATCGCGCACCACCGCCTGTGCGAGCTGCGTGCAGACCTCGGTGATGGCGCCAAGTACGAGCGTGTAGTCGGCGTCTTCCACTCCGATGTCGCGCGTGCCGGTCTTGCCGCTGGCGATCAGTACGCAGGAATCATTGGTCGAGGTATCGCCGTCAACCGTCACGCAATTGAACGAGAGGTTCACCGCGCTGCGCAGCGCAGCCTGTGTAGCAGCCGGCGTCAGCCGCGCGTCGGTGGCGATGAACGCCAGCATCGTGGCCATATCCGGGCAGATCATACCCACGCCCTTGGCGATGCCGGTCACGGTGATCTCGCCCTGCGAGGTCGCGACTTTTCGCGTCGCGCCCTTGGGCACGGTGTCGGTGGTCATGATCGCGCGCATCGCGTCCAGCCAACCCGCCGGCGTCGCAGCGTTCACCGCGTTGGGCACCGCCGCGCTCATGCGATCCACCGGCAGGCGTTGGCCGATGACGCCGGTGGAGAACGGCAGCACCGCATCGACCGCACAACCCAACACCTCGGCGACGGCCGCGGTCGTGAGCCTGGCGTCGTCAATTCCGCCCTGACCGGTGGCGGCGTTGGCGTTGCCGGCATTGATCAGCAGGGCGCGGATATCCGATCCCGCAGCCAGACGTTCGCGGCAGACCTGTACCGGCGCGGCGCAGAACGCGTTGCGCGTGAACACGCCGGCAACCCGCGCGTCGGGATCGAGCGCGATCACCAGCAGATCCTTGCGCCCGGCCTTCTTGATGGCGGCTTCGGCCACGCCCAGACGCACGCCGGGCACGGCGTGCAGGAATTCGGGAACCACAAGATTGACAGCCATGACGCGAACTCGGGCGGCGGGGCGCGCGAGTTTATCGCAGCAGCGGGCCGTCTCAAGGACGGCGCCGGGCTCAGCCGTTAGCGGCTCTAAGCTTGCGTGGCACGATTCCGGTGCGATCCATCTCCGCTGGCAGACCCTGCAGGAATTCCAGAATCTGCGGCATCAGCCGTTCCGGCTTGGTGCGCAGTTCCAGCAATGAGCGCGCCACCAGGATTTGCCCGTTCGGCAGCTGACGTTTGAGCGCCTTGGCGTCGCCCATGTCGTGCAGTGGGTCGCGTGCATGGCCGATCACCAAGGTCGGCGCTTGGATATGCTTGCGTCGCCGCATTGAGGGCACCACCGGACCAACCAAGACGCCGTGCAAAATGGCGCGGATCACCTCTGGTTCGGCGGCGAGCGCGTTGCGCACGCTGTTGAGCACCGCACGTCTGGGTTCCGGCAGCTTGCGCAGCAAACGCGCGAACACGCGGTACAGCGGCTTGGCGTAGTGCACCGCCACCATCAACGGCACCAGCATCAGCGCCGCGGCCGGCACGGCGTTTTCCATCACCGGCATTTCCAGCAGCAGCGCACGCACGCGATGCGGTGCCAGGCAGGCGGCGGTGAGCGTGGTGATGGCGCCGAGCGAGACGCCACCGAGAATGGCGCGCTCCAGACCGAGGTGATCCATCAGCCCCAGTACCTGTTCGGCGTAGAAGTCGACGCGGTGTTCGGCCGCCTTGGTCGGCTTGTCGCTGCGTCCATGGCCCAGCAAATCCAGCAGGATGACGCGATAGCCCTGGTCGGCGAGGCTGCCGGCGATGTCCCGATTGCAGTAGGCATCCAGCAGGATGCCGTGTACCAGCAAGACCGGCGTGCCGTTGGCGGGACCGTAGATTTCATACCCCAGGCGGTAGTGGCCGTGGAAGTAGTAGCTCTGCTCGACCGGATAGACGCGCTTGTTCATAGGTTCAAGACTGCCATTGCAAGGAATGAACTGTCATTCAGGGGACTTTACCGAGTGCGCTGGGCCGACGATCGGTATGGTGGGGCCGCAGCGCCAGTCGGCGCTGGCGGTTTGCGCATGACCGCGCCGGAGCGCGACCGCTAGGCTGGTGAAAAACGGGGAGCTTCAATGAATCAGCCTGCATCGTCGCCTGCGCCATATCCGCATTTACTCGCGCCGCTGGATCTTGGATTCACGCGCCTCAAGAACCGCGTGCTGATGGGGTCCATGCACACCGGCCTGGAAGACCGGCGCAATAATTTCCCGCGCCTGGCGGCCTATTTCGCCGAACGCGCGCGTGGCGGTGCCGGGCTGATGGTCACCGGTGGCTTTGCGCCGAATGTTGCCGGCTGGGTGTCGCCCTTCGCGGGCAAACTCACCACCCGTTCTGCTGCGCGCGATCACCGCATCATCACCGACGCCACGCACGCCGAAGGCGGCAAGATTGCGCTGCAAATCCTGCACTCGGGTCGCTACGGCTATCACCCGCTGGCGGTGAGCGCCTCGCGCATCAAAAGTCCGATCTCGCCGTTTCCGCCGCGTGCCTTGTCGAGCCGCGGTGTCGAACAGCAGATTCGTGCCTATGTGCGCTGCGCGCAGTTGTCACGCGAGGCCGGCTACGACGGTGTCGAGGTGATGGGCTCCGAGGGATATTTCATCAATCAGTTCCTGGTCACGCACGTCAACAAGCGCAAGGACGAGTGGGGTGGTGATTACGTCAATCGCATGCGTCTGCCGGTGGAGATCGTGTCGCGCATTCGCGAAGCGGTCGGCCGCGACTTCATCATCATCTATCGCATTTCCCTGTTGGACCTGATTCCGGACGGACAGACCTGGGACGAAATCGTCATGCTGGCCAAGGGCGTGGAGCGCGCCGGCGCCAGCATCTTGAATACCGGCATCGGCTGGCATGAGGCGCGTGTGCCAACCATCGCCACCTCGGTGCCACGCGGCGCTTTCGCCTGGATCACGCAGAAACTCAAGGGCGAGGTGAGAATTCCGCTGTGCACCACCAACCGCATCAATGCCCCCGAGGTCGCCGAAAAAATTCTCGCCGATGGCCAGGCCGACATGATCAGTATGGCGCGGCCGTTTCTGGCTGACGCCGAATTCGTCAATAAGGCCGCGGCCAATCGTGCGCACGAGATCAACACCTGCATCGGCTGCAATCAGGCCTGCCTGGATCACACGTTCAAGCTCAAGATCGCGAGTTGTCTGGTCAATCCGCGTGCCTGCCATGAGACCGAGCTGAACTATCTGCCGGCATCGCGGAAGAAAAAGATTGCAGTGGTCGGCGCCGGGCCTGCGGGCCTTGCCGCGTCCACGGTTGCAGCCGAGCGCGGACATCAGGTTGATCTGTTTGACGCCGCCAGCGAGATCGGTGGCCAGTTCAACATGGCCAAGCAGATTCCGGGCAAGGAAGAGTTTTACGAGACCTTGCGCTACTACACCCACAAGCTTGACAGCACCGGCGTACAACTACATCTGAACACCGCCGTCACGGTAGACGCGCTGCTTGCCCGTGGCTACGACGACATCCTGCTCGCAACCGGTGTCACGCCGCGCCGCGTGTCGATTCCCGGCTTGGACGAACAACAGCGCGCCGGCAAGGTGCTGAGCTATATCGACGTGCTGGCGCGCAAGGCCACGGTCGGTAAGCGCGTGGCGCTGATCGGTGCCGGTGGCATCGGCTTTGATGTGGCCGAATACCTCGTACATGAAGGACATTCGCCAACGCTGGATCTGGCCGAGTGGATGAAGGAATGGGGGGTCGGAGATCCGTCCAAGGTCAGAGGCGGCGTCATCCGCCCGCAGCCGACACCGCCGGCGCGCGAGATCGTTCTGTTGCAGCGCAAAGCCGGTAAGCCGGGCGCGGGCCTGGGCAAGACCACGGGCTGGATTCATCGCGCATCGCTGCAGGCCAAGAAGGTGCAGACGCGCAGCGGCGTCAATTACGAATCCATCGATGAGCGCGGCCTGCTCATCAGCTATGGCGAAAAGCGCGAAAAGCCGGAGCTACTCGAGGTCGATCACATCGTGATCTGCGCCGGCCAGGAGCCCCTGCGTGAGCTGCAGCAGGGGCTGCTTGCTGTGGGCGCCAAGGTCCATCTGATTGGTGGCGCCGACAAGGCCAGCGAGCTGGATGCCAAGCGCGCCATCAATCAGGGCAGTCGGCTGGCGGCGGCCCTGTGAAGCGTCTGGCATTCCTGCTGGTGTTGCCGCTGGCCACTTTGTGCGCCGCGGAGATGCGCGTCAGCACCCAGACCCCGGTGATCAAGACCTTGGAATGCCTGCGTGCCAATGCGCCGAAGCAGCTGCGTGTCGACGAATTGCGCATCGAAGCACAGGGGCCGATGGTCTCGACGCGCCAGCTCAGCGGACGGTTTGTCAGCCGGCGCGACGCGGGAGGCTTGCGCGCCATGCTGCAGATCACCGCGCCCGCCGACCTTGCGGGCATGCGCTACCTGCTGATCGAGGAGGCGCCTGAGGACGCGCTGTACCTGTATCTGCCCGCGCTGGGAAAAGTACGCAGAGTCAGCGGAGCGGGGCCCGATGCCGAGATTGCCGGTACCACGCTCAACTACGCCGATCTGCGTCTGATCAGTCAGGCCTTGAGCGCGGCGTCCATTACCCTGGACAAGCCGGTCGACTGGATGGGCCGCAGCGCAGACATCCTGCGCTTTGTGCCGGCGGTCGCCGATTCGCCTTACCGTCGGATCATGGCCACGGTGGATCGCGAGCACTGCGTGATCCTGCGTGCGGATTTTCAGGACGGTCAGCATACCCTCAAGCGTTACCAGGTCGATCCGGCCAGCCTGACGCAGTCGGGCAGATACCGCTATGCCTCTCTGGCGACGGTGGAAGACCGCATCCATCGCAGCACGGTCACACTCGCCCTGCGCGGCGTGCGCGTGGACGGCAAGTTATCCGCCCGCAACTTCGACCCGCGGAGTTTCCACCAGCTCGATAACTGAGCCGCTCAGCGCTCACCGGTGCCATTGGTGGTGCTTGGGCTGAGCCGCGCAATGGCATGCTTGATCTTGAGCAGGTTGCGCATCATGTCGGCGCGCTCGGTCGGGCTCAGGTCCATCAGAATCTGACTGTTGAACTCGTGCTCCATCTTGGTCATGCGCTTGATCAGGGTCTGCGCCGGCTTGGTCAGGTACACGCGCTTGGCGCGCTTGTCCGATGGATCTGGGCGACGGTCGACCCAGCCCGCTGATTCCAGGCCCTCGATCACATCGCCGAGGCTGGCCTTACCCACTTCGAGCACGTCCGCGAGCTGGGTCTGCATCATGCCGTCGTGACGCGACAAGTGCGCCAGCACCCACCACTGCGCGCGCGTGATGCCCAGCGGCTTCATGAATTGGTCGTACGAGCTGCGACGCATGCGCGACACATCGTGGATCAGAAAGCCCAAGCTAATGCCATCGCGCGCATCGTCGTTGCTGATGTTGATGTCGCCCATCAGATCATCTTCAAGCGCGCCATTTCCGGACTTAACAGATGAGGTGGCAGCCGCTTTTGGACGGCGCGCGGTGATCGCCTTGGTGACGCGCGCAACATCCGCCGCCTTGGTCCTTCGCGTTGCCATGAGACTCCATCAAGTGCTTAGATTTGGCGCGACGGTGGCGACGCGCAAAATACGGTTACAACGTTATCTTACCGACGAATAGGACGTTTGCGAACTGAGTACGATACCTAGCGTACGATCTCGCGGTGGCCTGCGCCGCCTTGCTGTACTTGGAATCGCGTACTGCAAGCGCTGCCTCCCTGGTCCGATACGGTACCTTACCAATATCGCGAGACCTATCGACTCGCACACAGCGCGTGCAGCGCGCGGCGCATGCCCGGGCGCCCGACCCATCATCGTTCGTCGCTCGTTGCGTCACCGAGGGGCTACCCGAATGGGTGATTGCTCCAAGGTGCGGAAGACTCGAGCCTTCGGATATTGGTGAACGAGAATCGACGACCTGATGAGCCCTGGACATGAGCCCTGGACGCCTGCCGCAGAACGTCGTTTCCGATGTGAGGGAGCGAGAGGCGGGCCGCTGCCCGATTCAGCGGTGCGACCGCGCTCTCGATACTCGTCCATTGACCAGACTAGGGTCTGTTGACATATGAATGGTCGCTGCGTTGCGAGTCCAAAATTCCGCCAGGCAAGGCGCGGCCGGCGAAGCTTGGTGATTCCAAGCGAGCCGGGCGCAACGCC
>JBQTJH010000241.1:0-10529 GCA_052387335.1 Panacagrimonas sp.
CGCCCTTCGTCTGGACCGCAACGGCAGAATCGATCCTGGCAAAAATCGAACGACTTACATCACAAATCAGTGGGACACCACACTAGTGTCCTGTCTCAGAAATTCGCAGGCAAAATCTTTTAATTGAATCGAGGATGTCGTCTGCGGACTTGGTCCAGATGAAAGGACGCGGGTTTTGATTGTAGGAAGCGAGGTAATCGCGGATGGATTTCTCGAGTTCCCACGTGCTGCGATGGGTGCCCCGGCGAATCTGCTTACGCGTGATCTCTGCAAACCAGCGCTCGACCTGGTTGATCCAGGACGACGAGGTTGGCGTGAAGTGAGGATGGAAATGCGGATGGCGCAAAAACCATCTCTTTACCGAAGCGGTGTTGTGCGTGCCGTAGTTACCCATCACGACATGGACGTCGGTATCGTCGGGAACGCAGGTTTCCAGGTGCGCCAGGAATTTGAGGAATTCGGTGGAGCGATGACGGCGATGCAGTTGGCCGATGACCTTGCCGGTGGCGATGTCCAGCGCTGCGAACAGCGTGGTTGTTCCATGACGCATGTAATCGTGGGTGCGCCGCTCGGGCAGTCCCGGCGTCATTGGCAGAATGGGCTGCGTGCGATCAAGCGCCTGGATCTGACTTTTTTCGTCGACGCAAAGCACCACCGCATTGACGGGTGGGCTCATGTAGAGACCGATGATGTCCCGCACCTTGTCGACCAACAGCGCATCGGTGGACAACTTGAAAGTCTCTTGGCGATGCGGCTGAAGTCGGAACGCCTTCCAGATCCGCGCCACGGTCGAATGCGACAAGCCCTGCGCCTGTGCCATGCCGCGTGTGCTCCAGTGCGTGGCGTCGGTGGGCTTCTCCTGCAGCGTCTTGGCGATCAGGGCCTCCACGACCCCATCCCCGATCTGTCGTGGGGCACCCGGCCGCGGCTCGTCGAGCAGCCCATCCAAACGCTTCTCGCAGAACCGGCGGCGCCATTTGCCTACGGTGTGCCGCGACACGCCAAGCTGCTCGGCCACTTCGGCATTGGACGTGGTCCGGGAACACGCCAGCACGATGCGCGCTCGCAAAGCCAGCGCTTGGCTGGTCTTGCGCCGACGCGTCCATTCGATCAATCGATCACTTTCCTCGACCGTGACTGTCAGCTTCGGCAAAGGTCTGCCACGTTTCATGTGCTGTACCCCGTCGTCCCAATCTTACTGGGACAGCAGAGAACATATTTAGTGCCATTAACTTCTGATACACGACACTAGTGAGCGCCGGTCGGTATTGCGCAGAAACAGCACTCCGACCACGACCGTCATCAGCGCTACGCCAATCGGGTACCACAGTCCAAAATAAATATTGCCCGAGGCCGCCACCATCGCCGTGGCCAGCAAGGGCAGCATGCCACCGAACCAGCCGTTGCCGATGTGGTACGGCAGGCTCATCGAGGTGTAGCGAATCTGGGTGGGGAACAATTCCACCAACCAGGCGGCGATTGGCCCGTAGACCATGGTCGCGTACAGCACCAGGATCGTGATCAGCAGCAAGGTGATCGGGTAATTGACTCGCTCCGGATCTGCAGCGGTTGGATACCCGCTTTGCGCCAGCACGGCCTTGTAGGCGGTCTCGTCCCAGCCGATGAGCTCGGCCTCGCCGATGCGTGTCACCACAGTGGCGGTGCCTTCAGCCGGCCGCGACTCGAACGACAGACCCGACTTGGTCAGGAAATCCTTGGCCTTGTCGCAGTCGCTGAAGCGGGTATTGGGCAGAACGAAAATATGAAAGCTGCAATCACTGGCCGCCACGCTGATCGGCGTGCGTTCCAGATATTCCTCCAGTGCCGGATTCACGCTGTGCGTCAGCATCTGGAAGATCGGCATGTAGGTCAGCGCCGCGAGCAGACACCCCGCCAGGATGATTTTCAGCCGACCGATGCGATCCGATAGCGCGCCGAACACGACAAAGAATGGCGAGGCAATCAACAGCGATACCGCCAGCAGGATGTAGGTGGTCAGGTAATCCAGCTTGAGCGTGATCGAGAGGAAAAACAGCACGTAGAACTGTCCGGTATACCAGACCACCCCCTGCCCGGCGACGCCGCCGAACAGCGATAGCAGCACGTACTTGTTGTTGGGGTAGCGCAGGAAGCTGTCGGTCAGCGGGCTCTTCGATCCGCGTCCCTCGGCCTTCATTTTCTGGAACGCCGGTGATTCGTTGAGCTTCAGGCGGATGTAGACCGAGATCACCAGCAGCGCAATCGAAACCAGGAAGGGAATACGCCAGCCCCAGTCGGCGAAGCTCTCCTTGTCCATCATCACGCGGCAGGCGCCGATGATGAGTAGTGACAGGAAGAAGCCGATGGTCGCGGTCAGCTGAATCCAGCTGGTGGCATAACCGCGCCGATGATCCGGCGCGTGCTCGGCGACGTAGGTCGCGGCGCCGCCGTACTCGCCGCCCAGCGCCAGACCCTGCAGCAGACGCAGGCTGACCAGGATGATGGGCGCCGCAATCCCGATGGCCTCGTAGGTCGGCAGGAATCCCACCGCAGCGGTGGCCACGCCCATAACGATGATCGTGACCAGGAAGGTGTACTTGCGGCCGACGATATCGCCCAAGCGCCCGAACACCAGCGCGCCAAAGGGCCGCACCAAAAACCCGGCGGCATAGGTCGCAAAAGCC
This sequence comes from Panacagrimonas sp., assembly GCA_052387335.1. Classification (GTDB taxonomy): domain Bacteria; phylum Pseudomonadota; class Gammaproteobacteria; order Nevskiales; family Nevskiaceae; genus Panacagrimonas. The sequence goes on from JBQTJH010000241.1 coordinate 2,664, forward strand.
GACAGCAGCGCCGCGGTTTCGTTGCCGGGCGGAAAGAACAGTGCGGCGAAGAACGGCGCCAGCGTGGCGTAGAGAAAGAAGTCGTACCACTCGAACACGGTGCCGAGTGAGGACGCGAAGATCACGCGTCGCTCTTCTGATCTGGATACCGGCGTCATATCGCCCGCCGCCCCCATCGCTGCATCCTTCATCCCGGTGCGCCCCTGTTCTTGTCTGGTGGTCACTACTGTGCGGGATCGTCAGGATTCAGGGAATACGGCCTCGCCCGCAGGGCACGCGCTGCACACCCGCCGGAGCGCGTGTCATCCTGCGCGCACTCACTCAGGATCACGCTGCGGCATGCACTATCGCCACCTGTTTCACGCTGGAAACTTCGCCGACGTGTTCAAGCACGTGCTGTTGATCGGGCTGATCGAGGCCTTGTCGCGCAAGGACAAGCCCTGGTGCTATCTCGATACGCACGCAGGGGCTGGGCTCTACAACCTGGCTTCAAACGATGCCGATCGCACCGGCGAGTGGCGCCAGGGCGTGGGCCGCCTGAAAGCGGATGCGAGTACGCCGGCGCTGGTCGCCCGCTACCTCGACTTGATCGGCTGGCCCGAAGAGAACAGCGCCGGCAACGCACTGCGTCACAGCCGCGTCTATCCCGGTTCGCCGGCATTTGCCGCGCGCCTTGCCCGGCCGGGTGATCGCATCGTCTGCTGCGAAAGCGTCGCCGACATCGCCGCGCAGTTGCGCGCCCATCTGCCGCTGGCCGAGGTGCATGTGCGCAACGGCTACGAGGCGCATGGCCTGTTGCCCCCGCGAGAGAAACGCGGCCTGGTGCTGGTGGACCCGCCGTTTGAATCACGGACTGAATTCGATCAGGCCCTGGCTTTCATGGAGCACGCCGGCGAGCGCTTCGCCAACGGCGTGCAGGCGCTGTGGTACCCGATCAAAAACCGCCACGACGCCGCGCGTTTCGAACGTCGCGGCGCTAAGGATCGCGAGGCACTGGTCTGCACCCTGGAGAACGGCGCACCGGGCGAGGGCCAGATGCGCGCCTGCGGCCTGCTCGTCATCAACCCGCCGTTCGGCTTCGAGGAACAGGCGCGTGGCGCGCTGGCCTGGCTAACACCGCGGCTCGCACAGGGGCCCCGTCCGAGCTGGTCGGTCACACGCTCCGGCGGCTGAATCGCAATGCCCTGACCTGTGGTGCGCGGTATGCCGCAGCGCTAAAATTCCAGCCCTGAGAGCACTTCGAAAAGTGCCGCTTTGAATGAGGAGGCTGGGTTCCCGATGTACCAATACCTGTCCATGCCCGGCGCGACCGCCGCGGGTGCTGCATGACGGCCGCGTGGAATACCTTGCCGCTGCCTCTATTCACGTCGAAGTGGCTACTGGCCGTTGCCTGGCTGGCCTGCGTGGCTTACGTGCATTTTCGCGGACAGGTCCGTCACGGCTTCCTGCGGCAACTGTCGGATCACTCCACCTTGATGGCGCCGCTCAACGCGCTGATCTATTTGTTTTCCGCCACGCCACGTCAGCCCATTCTGGATGCGCGACAGTTTCCTGAATTGAGCCTGCTGCGCGACAACTGGGAAACCATCCGCGACGAGGCGCGCGCGTTATACGGCATCGGCGCCATTGGCCAGTCCGACGGTCTCAATGACCTGGGCTTCAATTCCTTCTTCAAGGCCGGATGGCGCCGCTTCTACTTTCACTGGTACGGCGCCTTTCTGCCCTCGGCCTTGAGTCAATGTCCCATGACCAGCGCCCTGCTCAAGCAGACCCCGAGCGTGAAGGCCGCCAGGTTCACCCTGCTCGCGCCGGGCAGCCGACTGCCGCGCCACCGTGACCCTTACGCCGGCTCGTTGCGCTACCACCTGGGTCTGACCACGCCCAACTCCGAGCAATGCCGCATCTTTGTGGATGGGCAACTGCGCAGCTGGCGCGATGGCGAGGATCTGATGTTCGACGAAACGTATATCCATGCCGCCGAGAACCACACCGACCAGACCCGCATCATTTTGTTCTGTGATGTGGAGCGTCCCCTGCGCACGCCCATCGCGCGCGGCTTCAATCGTCTGATCGGACGCACCCTGGCGGCGGCCTCGGCCTCGCGCAACCAGCCGGGCGAACCGCTGGGATTGCTCAATCATCTGTTCAAGTACGTGTACTCGCTGCGCCTGGTCGGCAAGCGCATCAAGCGCGAAAACCGCCGCCTGTACTACGCGCTCAAGTACACGCTGATGCTAGGGTTGGGCTACTGGATCTTTGCCCCCTGACCTTGCCTTGAACGTCCGCACCCTGCACGACGGAGAATTTCTCCAGCTCCTGCGCAACCAGCACTGGGAATACGTGCGGCGCCAGCGCTCCACCGGCGCTGGCTTCATCGTCGCGCTGACCGACGCCAACGAGCTGGTACTGGTCGAACAGTTCCGCATCCCGCTGCAGCGGCGCGTAATTGAACTCCCCGCCGGCATCATTGCCGACAGTCTCGCAACGCAGGACGAAACAGTGGAAGCCTCGGCGATGCGCGAGCTGGAAGAAGAAACGGGCTTTCGCGGGCAAGAGGCGCGCATCCTGTGCAGCGGCCCGGTAGCCGCAGGCATGACCGACGAGATCGGCTATTTCACCCGGGTATTGGGGCTGCAACGCGTCGGCCCGGGTGGCGGCGTCGACGGTGAGGACATCCGCGTGCACGTGGTGGCGCTGGCGCATCTGGACGCCTGGCTGGCCGAGCAGGCGGTGCGCGGCGTTCTGATTGATCCGCGCATTTACATCGCCCTGCACTTCCTGTCCCGCAGCCCGGACTGAACCTCCGGCACGGTGCCGCGGTCCGCCTGAGTCCAGCTTCAACACCGATCCGGAGTCCACTTGTGAAACCTGCCCTGCTGTTGACGCTCAGCGTGTCGCTGCTCGGCGCCTGCACCACCGAGTCGCGCAAGCCTCTGGCGGCAGACGATGCCCAAGCAACGCCGTCACTGCACTCCGGCATCACCCGCGCGCACTTCGACCCGCAGGTGCGGGCGCAGGACGATCTGTATCGCGCGGTCAACGGCACCTGGCTCAAGCAGACACAGATCCCGGCCGACAAATCCAACTACGGCGCGTTCAGCCTGCTGGCGGATCAGGCCGAGCAGCAGCTGCGCGTGATCGTGGAGGAACTGGCCGCGCAAACCCAGCCTGCGCCGAATAGCATCGAACAGAAGATTGGCGATACCTACGCCAGCTTCATGGACGCGGCGCATATCGAGGCTCAGGGGATCACCCCGATAGAGCCAGACCTGGCGCTGATTGACGCGCTGCGCCAGAGACGCCACCTACCGGTGCTGATGGCGGAGCTGGCGCGTCGCGATGTCCGCGTGCCGCTGCTGCCCTACGTGCATCAGGATGCCAAGGACCCCACACGTTATGCAGGCGATCTGTATCAGGGCGGCCTGTCGCTGCCCAATCGCGATTTCTATTTGATCGAGGACGCGAAGTTTCGCGGCATCCGCCAGGCGTTCGAGCAGCATGTGGAACGCATGTGGACCTTGGCTGGATGGAGCGAGGGCAAGGCCGCGGCGCGCCGTGTGCTCGCGTTTGAGACGCAGCTGGCACGGCTGCAGTGGGACAAGGTGGAATTGCGCGACCCGGTCAAGCGCTACAACGCCTACGCCGTTTCCGAACTCGCAGGGCTTGCGCCTTCGATGGACTGGCAGGCGTATCTGCACGCGGTCGGCTACGGCGCGCTCGATCAGATCCTGGTCAGCCAACCGAGCTATGTCACCGGCGTGGGCCGGCTGTTGCGGCGCGAAGCGCTGAGCACCTGGAAAACCTATTTGCGCTGGCAGGTCCTCAACAGCCGCGCGCCGCTGCTGACGCAGCCTCTGGTTGACGAGAACTTCGCCTTCTTCGGCCGCAAGCTCAACGGTATTCAGGACATCCAACCGCGCTGGAAGCGCGGCATCGGGATGGTTGAAGACGCCCTGGGCGAAGCCGTGGGTCAGCTGTACGTGGCGCGCCATTTCCCGCCGCAGAACAAGCAGCGCATGGAGATCCTGGTGCAGAACCTGATCCGCGCCTACGGTCTGGCTATCGATGAACTGGACTGGATGGGCGCACAAACCAAGCAGGCGGCGCAGGAGAAGCTGGGCAAGTTCAGCTACAAGATCGGCTATCCCAATCGCTGGCGCGATTATTCCAAGCTCGAAGTGGTGGCGGGCGATGTGGTGGGCAATGCGCGACGCGCTGCGCAGTTCGAATACGCCAGACAGATCGCCAAGCTCGGCCAGCCGATTGATCGCGAGGAGTGGGGCATGACGCCGCAGACCGTCAACGCCTACTACAGCGCGGAAAAAAACGAGATCGTGTTTCCTGCCGCCATCCTGCAGCCGCCGTTTTTTGATATCAGCGCCGAGGACGCGGTGAACTATGGCGGTATCGGCGCGGTGATCGGTCATGAAATCAGCCACGGCTTCGACGACAAGGGCTCGCAGTACGACGGCGACGGCCGCCTGCGCATGTGGTGGACGGCCGAGGACCGCGCGCGTTTCGAAGCCCTGGGTCAGCGTCTGGCGGCGCAGTACGACGCCTACGAACCGGTTGCCGGATATCACGTGAACGGCAAATTCACCCTGGGTGAGAACATTGCGGACCTAGGCGGACTGAGCATCGCGCATCGCGCGTATCACCTGTCGCTGGACGGACAGCCGCCACCGGTCTTGGATGGTCTGAGCGCCGACCAGCGCCTGTTCATGGGCTGGGCGCAGATCTGGCGACGCCTGTACCGCGAAGAGAATCTGCTCAACCGCCTCAAGACCGATCCGCACGCCCCGAGCGAATACCGCGCCAACGGCGTGGTGGTGAACGTGCCGGCGTTTCAGGACGCGTTTGCGCTACAACCCGGCGACGCCCTGCACTCCACATCCGAAACGCAGATCAAGATTTGGTAAGCCCGGGAGCCGCTGGGCCAGCGTAGCGAGCCCCGGCGATCCGGGCTGTACGCGGAAAGCGATCCAAGGTCGCCTCCAGTCCCCATTGCGCGGATGTCGGGAGCCGCTGGGCCAAGGTAGCGAGCCCCGGCGATCCGTCCCGTACGCAAAGAGCCCGGCCTCAATCCACCACCGGCGCCAGCCCACGCTTCCAGCCGTAGCGCGCAAAACTCACACAGTCGTCGTCGAAGATCACGCCTTCCGCCACCAGCCGCGCCTTCTGTTCGATGTGGCCCTCGCTGGATTTCGGCAGGGCCAGACGTCCCTGCGCATTGATCACCCGATGCCAGGGCAGGGTCGCCGCCGCCCCGGCGTCCGCCAGCGCACGTCCCACCAGGCGCGCCCGGCCCGGCAGGCCGGCGGCAGTAGCGACCTGGGCGTAACTGGCCACGCGACCGCGTGGAATCTTGCGGACCACCGCCCAGATCCTGGGATAGGCCTCGGCGGCGGTGATGGGACGAACCGGCATGGTCAACTGATTGGCGTGGACGGCAGCTATTGAAGCGGAACCCATCGCGACTTGTCGCGAATGTTTTGCAAACGCGAATATTTCTCATCTAAACTGCGCCACGTTTCCAGACAGCCCCCGCCGCTTCGCGCGGCTTTAGCAATCAACGAGACCCCAAGCCCGTCGCCATCGGCGAACACAGGGCGCTCGCATTGCCAAAAAACAGGGAGCTTTCTAGTCATGTCCTCATCGTTCCGTTTGACGCCGCTCGCTGCGGCCCTGATTGCCACGTTCAGCCTTCCCATGACGGCCACCGCGCAGGAACCCACTCCGACCACGGCAACCCCCTTGCCGGAGGTGCAGGTGCGCGACAGCGCCGAGACCGTCAACGAGTACAAGGCAGAGAAGCCGGCCTCCGCGAAATACACCGAGCCCTTGCTCGACACGCCGCAGACCGTGCAGATCATCACGTCCAAGGTGATCGAGGACCAGAACCAGCTGTCCCTGCGCCAGATGCTGAGCAATGTGCCGGGCATCACCTTCGGCGCGGCCGAGGGCGGCAATGGTTTTGGCGACAACATCACCTTGCGCGGCTCGCGCATCGAGAACGACATCCAGGTCGACGGCATCCGCGACAGCGCGCAGACCGCGCGCACCGATCCGTACAACCTTGAGCAGCTCGAAGTGACCAAGGGCGCCGCGTCCGTGTATTCCGGCAGCGGCGCGGTGACGGGCACCATCAATCTGGTCAGCAAGACGGCGCAGGCCGACGACTTCACCCGCACCAGCTTCGGCCTGGGCACTGATGAGTATTTCCGCGTCACCGCCGATGCGAATCGCAAGCTGTCGGACACCACCGCCGCGCGCATCAACCTGATGACGCACCGCAACGATTCGCCCGAACGCGACGAGGTGTTCAACGAGCGCTGGGGCGTGGCGCCCACGGTGACCTTCGGCCTCGGCACCGACCTGCGCACCACGCTCAGCTATGTGCATCAGGAAAACGAGCGCGTGCCGGATCGCGGCGTGCTTTGGCGTCGCGCGGTCAGCCCCGGCGCGGGCGAGCCGGTGCCGGTGGATCGCAGCACGTTCTTCGGCCTGCGCACTGTCGATCGCGAGGATACGACCGTGGACGTATTCACGGCGGCAATCGAGAAGGACATCAGCGCCACGCTCAAGCTGCGCAACACCACGCGCATCGGGTCGGTGGACAACGATTCCACCATCGCCACGCTCAACGGCCTGGTGTGCATCGGCGGCGTGCCATTCAACGCCACGGGCACCTGCCCGACGCCGCCGGCCGGCGCGGTCAACACCTACACCCCGTCCGGCAATTCGCTGATCCCGGGCAATCTGCGCGTGGATGAAACCAAGCTCAGCACCAACGTCACCGATCTGACCTGGGACTTCCAAACCGGCGGCATCGAGCACACGGTGGTGGTCGGCTTCTCGATCACGCGCGAGGAATTCGGTCGCGACCAGAAGCAGGCTCGCAAGATCGACGGCACAGCCTTTGATACCACCGCCACCGACCTCGACGGCCTGGCCGCCGCCGCGACGGTCGACCTGGATAACCCGAATCGGGTGTGGACGCGCGAGCTGAACTGGGTCACCACCACGCGCCTCGACAACGAACTCAACAACCAGGCGATCTACGCCTTCGACACGCTCAAGTTCAACGAGCAGTGGCAGGTCAATGCCGGCTTGCGTGTGGAACGCAACGAGGCGAACTACCGCAACTTCGGCGTCGGCACCACCACGTCCACCGATCTGGATTCCAACGACACCCTGGTCTCCGGTCGCGTCGGCGTGGTCTACAAGCCGAGCGCGATCAGCAGCGTCTATGCGGTCTACGGCAATTCCGAAGCGCCGTCCGCGGCGTCGGTGACCACGTCCTGCACCGCGTCCGCGACCGTCAACAACTGCAACGTCGATCCGGAAGAAACCGTCAGCTACGAGGTCGGCACCAAGTGGGAGCTGTTCGAGCGCCGCCTGCTTGCCACTGCCGCGCTGTTCCGCAACGACCGCACCAACACGCGCGTCAACAGCGGCGACCCGGTGGATCCGGTGCAGGTGCTGGATGGCGAGTCCAAGGTGGAAGGCGTGGAACTCGGCGCCAGCGGTCAGATCACGGACAAGTGGTCGGTCTCGGCGGGCTTCGCCTGGCTGGACAGCGAGGTCGGGCAAAGCGTGTCGGATGCGCAGCGCGCGGCAAACGTGCTCGACGCGCAGGCCGGCGAGGACATTCCCAACACGCCGGAAGCCTCGGGCAGCCTGTGGACCAGCTACGTGCTGCCGGCCGGCTTCGAAGTGGGCTACGGCCTGACCTACATCGGCGAGTACAAGACCGAGGCCAATGCGCTGACCACCACGGTGCCCGACGCCACGATCCAGAACGCGCTGCTCGGCTACCGCGCCGGCCGCAACCTCGACCTGCGCCTGAACATCAACAACCTCGCC
>JBQTJH010000242.1:0-8999 GCA_052387335.1 Panacagrimonas sp.
CGATGCGTTCGAACTTGTCTGGCTCCGCGCTCTGCAAGGCCTGCGCGATTTCGCTGGCCAGCTCTGCCCGAAGTTGCTGGTAGGCCAGTTCAAGAGTTTCGAGAGGAGTCGCGACCGGAGCCGTTTCATCCATTGCCTGAGGAGAATCGATTTCCTCGTCTTGGCGTTTTCGTTTGAACACCTGATATCCCGGGAATTGCTCCAGGAACTTCATCGTGATGCGGTCCGGCGGTGCTACAAGCACTTTCTGGCCCGCCGGAGTGATTCGGCAGAAACTCCTGCGCGGATATTCGATCAACCCAGCCTTGCGTAGATAAGACTTCGCCCAGCCCACGCGGTTGATGAAGACCGGTTGCGATCCGCTTGGCAGCAGCTCGCTCAACTGTTCGGTGGTCAGCTTGAACTCTGCAGCTAGCGCCTTGACCGCATCCTTGAGTTGTCGCTCCTGCCCGTCTCCCAGGAACCTCAGGAACGGCAGCATGCAAGTCTGGAAATCCGGGATTGCCATACCTCAAGTCGCCTGCTTCGCCTGCCCCAGCATCGGAAACCCCAGCGCTTCGCGCGCCTTGAAATACGCCTCCGCACAACCGCGTGCGAGCGTGCGCACACGCAGGATGTAGGCTTGGCGTTCCGTCACGCTGATGGCGCCGCGCGCGTCCAGCAGGTTGAACGCATGGCTGGCCTGGATGGTGCGCTCGTAGGCCGGCAGCGGCAGCGGTACTGCCAGTCCCAGCACGTGCTGGCATTCGGCCTCGGCCTTGTTGAAGCGCTCGAACAGGTTGGCGACGTCGGCGTGCTCGAAGTTGTAGGTGCTCTGTTCCACCTCGTTCTGGTGGTAGACGTCGCCGTAGGTGACTTCGCGGCCGGTCCGGGGATCGCGCGACCACACCAGGTCGTAGACGCTCTCCTTCTTCTGGATGTACATGGCCAGGCGTTCCAGCCCGTAGGTGATCTCACCGGCCACCGGTTTGCACTCGATACCGCCCACCTGCTGGAAGTAGGTGAACTGTGTGACCTCCATGCCGTTGAGCCAGACCTCCCAGCCCAGACCCCAGGCGCCCAGGGTCGGTGACTCCCAGTTGTCCTCCACAAAGCGGATGTCGTGGGTCAGCGGGTCGAAGCCGAGCATCTCCAGCGAGGCCAGGTAGAGCTTCTGGATATCCGGCGGGCTGGGCTTCATCAGCACCTGGAACTGGTAGTAGTGCTGCAGTCGATTCGGGTTTTCGCCGTAGCGGCCGTCGGTGGGGCGGCGGCTGGGTTGCACGTAGGCCGTGTTCCAGGGCTCGGGCCCCAGGGCGCGCAGGAAGGTGGCCCAGTGGAAGGTGCCGGCACCCATTTCCATGTCCATAGGCTGGACGATGGTGCAACCGTGGCCGGCCCAGAAGGCCTGGAGCTTGAGGATAAGGTCCTGAAAGGTCATGGAACCGCCAAAGGGCGTCAAAAACAGGGGTGAGGGCGCGAGTATACCGGCGGGGGTGCGGCTTTCCCGGACGCGGCGACGCCCCAAAATGGGCTAGGCTACGCCCCGCCGCGCGGCAGCGTGGCACGGATTCTGCGTTAAATCGGCGCACCGTCGGCGATCGGGACCCCGGTCGGCCGAAGGCTCCATCTGCACAGCACCCACCTATCCCACGAACCCCTCCAGGAGACCCCATGGCTTCGGGCAAAGATGTAATGAAGATGATCAGCGAGAAGAACGCCAAGTTCGTCGACTTCCGCTTCTGTGACACCAAGGGCAAGGAACAGCACGTCACAGTGCCGGCCAAGACCGTCGACGACAGCGTGTTCTCTGACGGCAAGATGTTTGACGGCTCTTCGATCGCCGGCTGGAAGGGCATCAACGAGTCCGACATGATCCTGATGCCGGATCCCAGCACCGCCTTCATGGACCCGTTCTTTGAAGAGCCGACTCTGGTCATCACCTGCGATGTCATTGAGCCGTCCAGCATGCAGGGCTACTCGCGTGACCCGCGCAGCCTGGCCAAGCGCGCCGAGGCCTATCTGAAGAGCACCGGCATCGCCGACACCGCCTACTTCGGCCCGGAAAACGAATTCTTCGTGTTCGACTCCGTCCGCTGGGACGCCGGCATGAAGGGCTGCTTCGTCGAGATCGACGCCGAGAACGCCGCCTGGAACTCGGGCAAGGTCTATGAGTCCGGTAACACCGGCCATCGCCCGGGCGTGAAGGGGGGCTACTTCCCGGTGCCGCCGGTCGATGCGCTGCAGGACATCCGTTCGGCCATGTGCACGACCTTGGAAGAAGTCGGCATGGAAGTCGAAGTGCATCACCATGAAGTGGCCACCGCCGGCCAGTGCGAAATTGGTGTGAAGTTCGGCACGCTCGTGGGCAAGGCCGACGAAGTGCTCAAGCTCAAGTACGTGGTGCAGAACATCGCCCACCAGTTCGGCAAGACCGCGACGTTCATGCCCAAGCCCATCGTCGGTGACAACGGCAGCGGCATGCACGTGCACCAGTCGCTGTCGCTCAACGGCAAGAACCTGTTCTCGGGTGATGGCTACGGTGGTCTGTCTGAAACCGCGCTGTACTACATCGGCGGCATCCTCAAGCACGCCAAGGCACTGAACGCCTTCACCAACCCGGGTACCAACAGCTACAAGCGCCTGGTCCCTGGTTTTGAAGCGCCGGTGATGCTCGCGTACTCGGCGCGCAACCGTTCGGCCTCGATCCGCATTCCGTATGTGGCCAACCCCAAGGGTCGCCGCATCGAAGTGCGTTTCCCTGACTCCACCGCCAACCCTTATCTCGCGTTCGCCGCGATGATGATGGCCGGCCTCGACGGCATTCAGAACAAGATTCACCCCGGCGATCCGTCGGACAAGGATCTCTACCATCTGCCGCCGGAAGAGGACGCGAAGATCCCGCGCGTCTGCCACAGCCTGGACATGGCGCTCGATGCGCTGGACAAGGGCCGTGCATTCCTGACCAAGGGCGGTGTGTTCACCGACGAGCTGATCGATGCCTACATCGAACTCAAGATGCAGGAGGTCACGCGCTTCCGCATGACCACGCATCCGATCGAGTTTGATATGTACTACTCGATGTAAGCGGAGCGCCGCTTCAAGAAAAACGCCCCGGAATCCGGGGCGTTTTTCGTTATGCCGTTGAATCGTCTACGCCGCCCTGGGCATGGAACGCGCGGGAGGTGACGCATGTTCCTTCGCGAGCGATTCCGGTTGAGGAAGAAGCTGGGCAAGCCACGAGGGCAGGTTCGGCAGGCCCAGCACATTGCTTTCGCGCGGGCTGCCTTGAGTGAATTCACGCGTGCCCATTACGTAATCAAACCAGGGTCGCGTCACACACCAGTTGGCGCTGGGATTGCGGCCCATGTGGTGGTCGTAATGCCAGGGGATGCGCGCCTGGCCCCAGGCCGGATCGAGATGCGAGCGCTTGTGGATGCGGTAGTAGTTCGCAGCCGAATACCACAAGGTACCGACGAAGAACGGCGCCACCGGGAACAGCGGCGCCACCGCCGCGCTCATGCCGATCAGCCCCCAGGCCTCCTTGCCTTGCGCGTGCAGTCCCAGGGGAAAGCGCCGGTAGTTCGGATCGTGGTAGTGGTTCTGCCGCACCTCGCGGTGGTGCTCGTGAAAGTGAAACGACCAGAATTTGCCGCGCTTGCCGCCCCAGCCGTGCAGCACGTGCTTGTGGATGACCCACTCTGCCGCGTTCGCGGTGAGCAGGCCGAGCGGAATACCCATCATGTGTGCGCTCCGTTGTTCAGGATTTACCAAGCAGGGTCGCGCGGTATAGCGCGCCGAAATCTTTCGCTGCCTGCGCATCGAAATGCGCCTTGCGATAGCGCACCGTGAGAAACCTGCGATCTGCATGGTCTCTCCCATCTATTCCGGTTTTTCGTCGAGGCGACTACCGCGCCGGGTCCACAGGCGGGGTCGCCCAGGTGCCAGCGCGCAATTCTTCTACAACCTCCGGCGCAATCTCGCGCAGCGGATCAATCACAAAGCTGCGCTGCAAGCATTGTGGATGAGGCACCACCAGATCCGGCAGATCGATACAACGACGGCCGTACAGAATCAGATCGATGTCGATCACGCGCGGACCCCAGCGATAGGTCTCGGTACGTCCCAGTTTGCGCTCCAGCTGCTTGAGCGCGGTGAGTAGATCGGATGGTGTCAGCCGGGTCCTGATCTCGACCATGGCGTTGAGAAACTCCGGCTGATCTTCTACACCCCAGGCGGCGTTGGCCAAAAACGTCGAGGATTGCAGCACCTGCGTGTCCGGCAGCGCAGCCAGACCGCGCACGGTGGCGCGCAAGTTTTCCTCGCGGGCACCCAGGTTGGTCCCCAGGCCAATGAAGACGCGCTCGTTACCCGTGTGCTCGAACTGTGCAGCCATGCCGCGTCATCGCTCCTGCTTCGCCGATTTCTAAGCTACCGCAGCCGCCGTGCGTGCGCTCGTGGCAGCGCCTTGCTAGGGTCCCGATCTGACGAGTTTTATTGAGGAGTGATCACGGTGATTGTGTTTGTCAGCGGTGCCAGTTCGGGCTTTGGTGCGGCCATTGCGCGCCGGTTTGCGCGCGACGGCGCTCATCTGGTGATCGCGGGTCGACGCCTTGACCGCCTGCAAAAGATGGCCGCGGAACTCAAGGTGCCGACGCTGTGCCTGCCGCTGGACGTACGCGATCGTGCCGCAGTGGAAGACGCGATCAACACTCTGCCGGCGGAGTTCCAGCAGGTCGATGTGCTGGTCAACAACGCAGGGCTCGCGCTGGGCCTGGAACCGGCGCACCGCGCCTCGCTGGATCAGTGGGAGCAGATGGTGGACACCAACATCAAGGGTCTGATGACGCTGACGCGCGCCCTCTTGCCGGGCATGGTGCAACGCGCGCGCGGACACGTGATCAATATTGGCTCCACCGCCGGCGAATGGCCGTATCCAGGCGCCAATGTGTACGGCGCCACCAAGGCCTTCGTACGACAGTTCTCGCTCAATCTGCGCGCCGATCTATACCAGACCGCGGTCCGCGTCACGGATGTCGAACCGGGTCTGGCCGGCGGCACCGAGTTTTCGAATGTGCGCTTCAACGGCGACGACGCTCGCGCCGCCACGGTGTATCAGAACACGCAGCCGCTCAGCGCAGACGACGTCGCCGACGCCGTGCACTGGGTGGCTTCGCGACCGGCGCATGTGAATGTCAACACGCTGTCGATCACACCGGTGTGTCAGGGATTCGCGCCGGTGGCGGTGCATCGAGAAGCCTGAAGATTCGTGACACCTCGCTTTGCTGGAGGTGTCGCGGCCAAGGCGCACTGCGTGAGCGCGCGCTGCGCTTGCAACAATCGCGATTCTCGCCATCCTCTGGCTGCCAAATAAAAAGAGGGAGCACCCGAATGCCTTACGCCACGATGCGCGACGGCGCGCGTCTGCATTACTTCGATATCGGACGTGGGCCCAAGGTCTGCGTGCTGCTGCATGGCTTTGCTATGCCAGCCGCGCTGTGGTTGCCGTTCGTGACGCCGCTGCTGCATCGGTGTCGATTTGTGCTGCCGGACTTGCGTGGCTTCGGCGGTTCGCACCAACTGCAGCTGTCGCAACCCACGCTGCTGACGCAGCATGCGGATGATATTGCCGATCTGTTCGATCAGCTGCAGCTGCACCGCGTCTATCTGGGCGGATTGTCCATGGGCGCCTGCACGTCCATGCAGTACCACCGCCTGTACGGATTTGATCGCATACGCGCCTATCTGCATATCGACCAATCCGCGCGTGTGATCAATTCACCCGACTGGCCACATGGTCTGCTCGGAGCGGAGCAGGATCAGAGCTTCGCCGCCATGAGCGGCCTTATGCGCCAGCTGGAGCCCTATCGGCAGCAGCATTACGCGCGCCTGCCCAAGCGGCTCAAGCGTGAGCTGTGGCAGAAGCTCGCCACCTTCTACGGTCACGCGTTTCACCAGTCGCACTGGCGCAGCTTCGTCGGTCTGGCGCGGTATGAATTCCTGATCCGTCGCTTGGCACCCACGGCCAACTGGCCGATCTACATGGACTGCCTGCGCTCCTATCTCGACGACGATTACGACTGGCGCGACACTCTGCCGGGTATCAAGGTGCCGATGACCGCGTTGGTCGGTATGCAGTCCACCATGTATCCGGCGGCGGGCCAGCTCGCGATCCAGAACCTGGTCCCGCACGCACGCGTGGTGCGCCTGGAAAACTGCGGACACGCCGTTCCCTTCGAGCAACCGCGGCGATTCGTAACCGAACTAGGGCAATTCCTTATGGCAGCCTGAGTGGCGATAAGTGAACATCCGTGTCCGCGCCTGCGTCCGATGCGGCTGTTGCTAACCCTTACCCCTGTTTGATCGAGGAGAATTTTTATGAAGCTGCTGAATACCTTTGGTCCCAACCCGCGCATGGTCCGCATGTTCCTGCTGGAAAAGGGCATCGACCTGCCGATGCAGCAGTTTGATCTGCTGGCCGGCGAAAACCGCAAGCCGCCGTACACCGACAAAAACCCCGCTGGCCAGACGCCCGCGCTGGAACTCGACAACGGCACCGTACTCGGCGAGACCGTGGTGATCTGCGAATACCTGGACGAGATCAACCCGGGCAACACCCTGGTCGGAAAGAACGCCGAGGAAAAAGCCATCGCGCGCATGTGGCAGCGTCGCGTGGAACTCAACATCCCCGAGGCCATCTACAACGGCTTCCGTTTTGCCGAAGGCTTCGACCTGTTCAAGGATCGCCTGCATTGCATCCCGGAGGCTGCCGCAGGACTCAAGGCGGGCGCGCAGAAGAATCTGAAGTGGCTGGATGGTTTGATTGCCGGCCGCAATTTCATTGCCGGCAACGAACTGCGCCTGGTCGATCTGGTGCTGTACTGCTGCCTGGAGTTTGCCAAGGGTGTTGGCCAGCCGATCAACCCGGAACTGAAGAACATCAACGCTTGGTTCCAGCGCATGGACGCGCGCCCCAGCGCCACCGCCAGCCTGTCGCCCGGTTGGGATCAGGTCGGTATGCGCGGCTGATCGCAACTTCGTTGAGATCAACCCCTCCCCCGCAAGGTGGAGGGGTTTTTTGTGCTTACTCGATCTCGCCGCTGAGAATGAAATCGAGATCCGGAAATTCCGCAGCGAGATAATCGTTGCCCTCATTCACGATTCTTCCCTGGCTTGGGCCTGAGCCAGACGGCGGGCCGTCGCCGTAGCCAGCGAAGAAGGCCTGCACGACATCCATTCCTTCAATGACTCGGCCGAATGGCGCGAACCCGGAGCCATCCAGGCCCGAGTTGTTTGCCAAGTTGATGAAGACCTGCGTGGTGCGAGTGCCGGGGCCTGCTGTTGCGAAACTCACAGCGCCCATCGCGTTGCTTTGCGTGACGGGGTCGTCGGCAATACGCTGATTCGTCCAAACGGCACTCACAGACGGATCACCATTCAAGCCAAACTGAGTCACAAATCCTGGCAGAACGCGGAAAAACCGTACCTCATCATAAAAACCATTGCGCACCAGATTAAAAAACCGATCCGCTCCTAACGGGGCCGAGGACCGAATCACCTCCACTCGAACGACGCCCTGTGAGGTGTCAAAGCGCGCGACAAAAGTCTCAGGTGCTGTTTGCGTGAACTGGGAAGGATCCAACAATACGCCGGGGTCACGGGGATTGGGGACGCTGCCGCTGCCGCCAGAACTGCATGCGGAAAGCAACAAAAGCGCGAGTGGAACAAGGCCGCGAGTGCCGACGGCAGCGAAAAGTGGATGACGATGTAGAACTCGCATGGGCAGCCTATAGGTTGGACGCAGCTACAGAAGCTAACAAATGGCCGATGTGATCGCCATCAGCGATCAACGTTCCTCCCAAGTTCGAGTTCTGCGTCGGTATGATCGCGGCCCTCCGTCAATCGCCGAGTGTTATGCCCGTGTGGTTTCGCAATCTGCTGCCTTATCGCCTAAACACCCCATGGACACTGGCCCCGGGGGCGCTGGAAGAACGCCTGAGTGCGCGCCGCTTGCAGCCCTGCACCGGACTTGCCGCGCAAAGCCAGGGTTGGGTGTCGCCGCGTGGTGATCAGCAGCTGGTGTACGGACAAGGCCGTCAATCACTGATCGCCTTTGGGACAGAGACCAAGATCCTGCCGGCGTCTGTGGTCAAGGATGCGGCGCAGGACAAGGCGACTGAAATCGAAAAGCGCATGGGCTTCAAGCCCGGCAAAAAACAGCTGCGCGAGATCAAGGAACAGATCACCGCAGAGCTGCTGCCGCGCGCCTTCGCCAAGCGGCGCAGCACGCGCGCCTGGATCGATGCAGAAGCCGGTTGGCTGCTGGTGGATACCGCCAGCCTCAAGCGTGGGGATGAACTCACCGCCTTCCTGCGCGAGACGCTGGGCGAGTTGGCCATCGAGCCGATGAACACCGCGCAGTCACCGCTGGCGTGCATGACCGCCTGGCTCGCCACGGGCAAGGTTCCGGGTTATTTCGCGCTGGATCAGGATTGCGAAATGAAGAGCGGTGGCGACGATCCAGCCGCGGTACGTTTTGCCCGCCACGGTCTGGAAGGCGAAGACGTGCGGCAACACGTGAAGAAAGGCAAGTCGGTGACGCAACTGGGCCTCACCTGGAGCGATCGCATGCGCCTAGTGCTGGCGGATCCCCGCGTGGTCAAGCGGGTGCGCTTCGAGATGATCGAACAAGATCGCGCCGAGCACGATGCCTCCGGCAACGCCGATGAGCGTTTCGATGCTGACTTCGCCCTGATGTGCGGCGAGTTATCCAAGCTCCTGGCCGATCTGCTCGCGGCGCTGGGCGGGCATGTGAAGAAGTAGCCTGGTCCGGCGACAGCCGAGGAGGGGTTTTTCGGCCGTCGCTGAGTTGTTGGGCGCGCGCGATAACGTCCGTCATTCATTCGCTAGAACCTGCTCCAGCCCGTTCATCCCGAGTAGCCTCTGTTCCTTCGGTGGCGCGCAGCGACAGCAAAGGAACAGTGCGTATCGAGGGACCGAGCGGACGGAGCAATCATGGC